>NZ_JBICVV010000018.1:0-167115 GCF_043199295.1 Streptomyces sp. NPDC048612 | reverse complement strand
TTCCGGACGTAAAGCGAAGCAGTCCGGAAACCCTGCCCCGGAGGCCCGTCACCGCACCCGACAACCACCCGCCCGCCGCAGGCGCAACGGCGAGGAACCGCAAACACCACCCGCACCCACGCCCCGCGCAGCGGACCCGAAACGACGCGAGCCACCACGGCGGGAAAGCCGACAACGTGGGAAGGAACTACTCCGCAACGCGCCGCAAGAAGATCGCCTCCGCCAGTGAGAGCCGCTCCAGCTCCTCGGGGGACACGCTCTCGTTGACGGCGTGGATCTGGGCCTCCGGCTCGCTCAGGCCGATGAGCAGGATCTCGGTGTCGGGGTAGAGACCGGCCAGCGTGTTGCAGAGCGGGATCGAGCCGCCCATGCCGGCGACCTGCATCTCCACGCCGTCGTAGGCCTCGCGCAGCGCCGCCGCCATGGAGGCGTACGCGGGGCTGTCGGTGTCGGCGCGGAACGGCTGGCCCTGGCCGACCTGTTCGACCGCGACCCGCGCGCCCCACGGAGCGGCGCTCTCCAGATGTGCCGCCAGCAGCTTGGTCGCCTCGGCCGCGTCCGTGCCCGGCGGGACCCGCAGGCTGACCAGGGCGCGGGCGCCCGCGTGGAGGGAGGGGGTGGCGCCGACCACCGGCGGGCAGTCGATGCCGAGCACCGTGACGGCCGGGCGGGCCCAGATCCGGTCGGCGACCGAGCCGCTGCCGAGCAGCCCGACCCCGTCCAGGACCTTGGCGTCCTTGCGGAACTCCTCCTCCGGGTACTGGAGGCCCTCCCAGGTGGCGTCCGCGGCCAGGCCGGTCACCGTCGTCGAACCGTCCTCGGCGCGCAGCGAGTCGAGGATGCGGATCAGTGCCGCGAGCGCGTCGGGGGCCGCGCCGCCGAACTGGCCGGAGTGCAGATTGCCCTCCAGGGCGTCGACCTGGACGCGGACCAGGGTCATCCCGCGCAGCGTGGCGGTCACCGTCGGCAGTCCGGCCCGGAAGTTGCCGGCGTCACCGATGACGATGGCGTCGGCGGCCAGCAGTTCGGGGTGCGCCTCGGCGTACCGTTCCAGGCCGCCGGTGCCCTGTTCCTCCGAACCCTCCACGATCATCTTGACGTTGACCGGCACGCCGCCGTGCTCCTTGAGGGCGCGCAGCGCCGTCAGATGCATGATCAGGCCGCCCTTGCAGTCCGCGGTGCCGCGGCCGTACCAGCGGCCGTCGCGCTCGGTCAGCTCGAACGGCGGGGAGAGCCAGGCGGCCTCGTCCAGCGGCGGCTGCACGTCGTAGTGCGCGTAGAGCAGGACCGTCGGGGCGCCGGCCGGGCCGGGCAGGAAGCCGTACACGGACTGGGTGCCGTCGGGGGTGTCCAGCAGCGCCACGTCCTGGAAGCCGTCCGCCCGCAGCGCGTCGACGATCCAGTTGGCGGCGGCCTCGCACTCGCTCCGGGGGAACTGCGCGGGGTCCGCGACCGACTTGAAGGCCACCAGCTCGGCCAGTTCGGTCCTGGCACGGGGCTGCAGCGCGGCGACGGTCTGGGCGAGCGGGCTGTCAGACATGGAACGCTCCTTGTGGGCGCGGCGTTGTGCAGTACGGACCGGTCGGCCTCGTGAGCCGGACGGGCCGGACGTACGGGCATCGGCGCCCCCGATCTTCCCACAGGCCCCTCGCCGGAGAGCGGCCCGTAGGATGCGGGCGGTACACGCAGCCAGGCATCGAACGGGAGCAGTAGCACAGGTGAGCAGCGAGCGGGCAGCGGAGGACAACCAGCAGGTGTGGGACGTCGTGGTGGTGGGCGCGGGGCCTGCGGGCGCCTCGGCCGCGCATGCCGCGGCCTGTACGGGACGCCGGGTGCTGCTCCTGGAGAAGGCGGACCTGCCGCGCTACAAGACCTGCGGCGGCGGCATCATCGGCCCCTCCCGGGACTCCCTCCCGCCGGGCTTCGAGCTGCCGTTGCGCGACCGGGTGCATGCGGTGACGTTCTCGCTGAACGGCCGGCTGGCCCGCACCCGCCGCTCCAAGCACATGCTGTTCGGGCTGATCAACCGCCCCGAGTTCGACGCCGGCCTGGTCGAGTCCGCCAAGGACGCGGGCGTGACGGTCCGTACGGGTGTCACGGTCTCCCGGGTGGAGCAGCACGGTGCCGAGGTGCCGGACCGGCGGACCGTCGCGCTGGTGCTCGGCGACGACGAGGTGGTGCTGGCCCGCGCGGTGGTCGGTGCGGACGGCAGCGCGGGCCGTATAGGGGGCCATGTCGGGGTGAAGCTCGACCAGGTCGACCTGGGCCTGGAGGCGGAGATCCCGGTGCCGGCGGCAGTCGCCGAGGACTGGGCCGGCCGGGTGCTCATCGACTGGGGTCCGATGCCCGGCAGCTACGGCTGGGTCTTCCCCAAGGGCGACACGCTCACCGTCGGTGTCATCTCGGCGCGCGGCGAGGGCGCGGCGACCAAGCGCTATCTGGAGGACTTCATCGGGCGGCTGGGTCTCGCGGGCTTCGAGCCGAGCATCTCGTCGGGGCATCTGACGCGCTGTCGCGCCGAGGACTCGCCGCTGTCCCGCGGCCGGGTGCTGGTGTGCGGGGACGCGGCCGGGCTGCTGGAGCCGTGGACGCGGGAGGGCATCTCGTTTGCGCTGCGGTCCGGGCGGCTGGCGGGGGAGTGGGCGGTGCGCGTCGCCGAGGCGCATGACGCGGTCGACGCCCGCCGCCAGGCCCTCAACTACGCCTTCGCCATCAAGGCGGGGCTCGGGGTGGAGATGGGCGTGGGCCGTCAGATGCTCAAGATCTTCTCGCGCCGTCCCGGGCTGCTGCATGCCGTGCTCACCGGCTTCCGCCCGGCCTGGCAGACCTTCGCGAAGATCACCCGCGGGACGACCACGCTGGCCGAGATCGTGCGGACGCACGGGATGGCGCGACGGGCGCTGGAGGCCATGGACCGCGGCTGACGGCGGGCGGGCCGGGGCGCGTACGGGCAGGTTCGGCGGTCCGGCCGCGGCACGTGGGGCGGGTGAGCCGCCGGGCCCGGGTCGCCCTCCCGGTGGGGCGGGGAGCCGCGCCGTACTTCCGGGGGAGTACGCCCGGCCACCGCGCCGGGCTGACGCCGCCGGGCCCCGCCGCGGTCTAGCGTGACGGCATGGAGAATGCACGGCCGCCGTGGGTGCGGCGCTGCGCCGGCGCGGCGTGGGAGCGGTGGCCGGCGGCCCCGGCCGGGGACCCGCGCGGCCGGTACGGCACCCGGCTGCCCTGGCTGTCGACCCTCGTGGTGACGCTGGTGGTGACGGTCGGCTCCGGTTTCGCCGGCCACGACCAGCCGGGCCGGGTCCCGCTGGACTCCCCGGGCCGCGCGCTGCTGGTCCTCGGCGGGGCCCTGCTGCTGTTCCGGCACCGCTGTCCGCGCACCGTCGCCGTGGGTACCGCGGTCACCGTCGCGGTCTACCTCGCGGCCGGCTATCCGTACGGACCGGTCTTCCTCACCCTCGCCCTCGGCGCCTTCTCGGCGGTCGTCGCGGGACACCGCGCGGTTGCCTGGTGGGCGCTGGGCGGGGTGTGGGCCTCCCATGTCCTGGTCGCCCACTGGCTCTACCGGTGGCTGCCGCCCCCGCACGACGGGCCCGCGCCCTGGGGGCAGGAACTGCTCGTCACCGCCTGGGTGGTGGCCGTGGTGGCCCTCTCCGAGCTGGTGCGGGTGCGCCGGGAGCAGCTGGCGAGGGCGGCGGCCGAGCGGGCCGCGGCGGAGCGCCGCAGGGCGGACGAGGAGCGGCTGCGGATCGCCCGTGAGCTGCACGACGTCCTGGCCCACAGCATCTCCGTCATCAACGTCCAGGCGGGCGTGGGGCTGGCGCTGCTCGACAGCGACCGGGAGCAGGCGCGGGCCGCGCTGACCACCATCAAGGACGCGAGCAAGGAGGCGCTCGGCGAGGTGCGTCAGGTCCTCGGCGCCCTGCGCACCCCGGGCGACGCCCCGCGTTCCCCGGCCCCCGGACTGGACCGGCTGCCGGAACTCACCGAGCAGGCCGCGAGCGCCGGGCTCACCGTGGACGTCACCACCGAGGGCGACCCGGTCCCGCTGCCGCCCGGCACGGATCTCGCCGCTTTCCGCATCGTCCAGGAGGCGCTCACCAACATCGTCCGGCACTCCGGTTCCCGTGCCGCCCGGGTGCTGCTCCGCCACTCGCCCGGCGTGCTGGAGATCCGGGTCGACGACGACGGTCCGGCGACCGCCGGGCCGGACGGGCCGGGCGGCAACGGGCTGATCGGGATGCGGGAGCGGGCCGCCGCGCTGGGTGGCACCGTCGAGGCGGGCCCGCGCCCGGACGGCGGTTTCCGGGTCCGGGCCCGTATCCCGCCGGCCGGGGCGGGGACGGCGGGCCGGGAGGCGGGCGCGGATACGGTGAGCCGCACCGCCACCGAGGAGGAGTCGTGATCCGGGTACTGCTCGCCGACGATCAGCTGCTGGTGCGGGCCGGCTTCAAGGTGCTGCTGGACGCCCAGCCCGGTATCGAGGTGGTCGCCGAGGCCGGGGACGGGCAGCAGGCGCTGGCCGCGGTGCGCGAACACCGCCCGGACATCGTCCTGATGGACATCCGGATGCCGGTGCTGGACGGTCTGGCCGCCACCCGCCGGATCACCGGGGACCCGCGGCTGCGGGAGGTGAAGGTCGTCATGCTGACCACCTTCGAGCTGGACGAGTACGTCTTCGAGGCGATCCGCTCGGGTGCCTCCGGTTTTCTGGTCAAGGACACCGAACCGGAGGAGCTGCTGCGGGCGGTGCGCGCGGTCGTCGCCGGTGACGCCCTGCTCTCGCCCGGGGTGACCCGCCGTCTCATCGCCGAGTTCGCGGCCCGTTCCAAGGAGCCGGCCGCGGCCGGTGCGCTGTCCGCGCTGACCGAGCGGGAGCGCGAGGTGATGGCGCTGGTCGGGATCGGCCTCTCCAACGCGGAGATCGCCCGCCGGCTGGTCGTCAGCCCGCTCACCGCCAAGACACACGTCAGCCGCACCATGGTCAAACTGGGCGCCCGCGACCGTGCCCAACTGGTCGTGCTGGCCTATGAGTCGGGGCTGGTGCGGCCCGGCTGGCTGGGGTGAGCCGGGCCGGGGCACGGGCCGGGTGCGTGACCGGCCCGCGGCGGGCCCCGGAGCTCAGATGCCGGACCGCTCCTGCCACAGCTGCAGCAGCGACTCGTCGCCGGTGACGGTCATCGCGTCCCACGGCAGACGGTTCCACAGCGCGAGGTACAGCTCCTCGGCCGGGCCCTCGACCGTGCAGTCGGCCGGCTTGCCGTCCTCCGGCCCGTCGGCGTCCGGGGCGCTGCGCACCGTCTGCGGTGCGGCGTCGGAGAGCTGCACGGTCCAGTCGGCGCCGCGCGCGTTCACCGCCCGCAGCCGCAGGCTCCGGGGCAGGTCCGTACGGACCCGGCTGCGGTCGCGGGAGTGAAAGCCCGTCAGGAGTTCGTCGATGCCGTCGGCGGCGAAGGCGGACGGGAGGGGGGTGAGGGACGCGCCGGCCGCCTGCTGTGCGTCGGCGCGGTGCACCGAGGTCTCGTGCGCCTGGCGGCGCGCCCAGAACGCCAGCGGGGACGCGGCGGGCAGGAACGTCCAGGCGGCCAGGTCCTGTGGTGCGGAGTGCAGCGCCAGGACGAGGTGGTGGTGGCCCTCGCGCAGCCAGGGCACGAGTGCGTCGTCGGCCAGGTCCGGGGCCTCCGGGGGGCGGCTGGGCTGCTGCCCGCCCTGGGACACGTACTCCGTCGCCCAGCGGTGCACCCGTCCCACATGGGTGACCAGGTCCCGCATCTGCCACTCGGGGCAGGCCGGAATCCGGGCGTCCGGCCCCGCCTCCTGCGCGGCATCGGCGAGCAGGCCGCCGTCCAGTCGCAGCGTTTCGACGAACTCAGTGATCTCCATGCCCCGAGTCTGCCAGCCGGTACCGACGGTGAACTCCCGCGGGGCGGGCGCCGGCCGGGCGGTGTGCGGTGGTAGGCGCCGGCGCGGCGGCCCGGTATGTCAGGACGGTCCGGTGTGGGCCCCACGGGTGGCGTAGGCGATCCCCGCCGCGACCGCGGCGAGCAGGGCGACCGTGGTCAGCGCGGCGGGCAGGCCGGCCGCCTCGGCGAGGAAGCCGATGGCGGGCGGGCCGAGCAGCATGCCGCCGTAGCCGACGGTGGAGGCCACCGCGACGCCGTCCGGGCCGCCGGTCTCGCCGGCCCGGGCCAGGGCGATGGGGAAGATGTTGGCCAGGCCCAGGCCCGCGACGGCGAAACCGGCACAGGCCGCCCAGGCCGTGGGGGCGAGCGCGCCGAGCAGCATGCCCGCGGTCGCCGTCGTCCCGCCCGCGATCAGTGCCCGTGGCGCCCCGAAGCGCTGTACGAACGCCGTTCCGGACAGCCGTCCCAGGGTCATCGCCAGCGCGAACACCGTGTATCCGGCGGCGGCCGTGGCGGGCCCGGCGCCCAGGTCCTGGGAGAGGTGCAGCGCGCCCCAGTCGGCCATCGCCCCCTCGCCGTACGCGGTGCACAGGGCGATCAGCCCGAAGACGAGCACCAGACGCCGGGCCCGGCCCGTACGGGCCCGCGCCGGACGGCCCTCCTCCGGGGCGGGCAGCTGCTCGGGGACCTCCGGCAGCGGCTGTCCGCACAGCGCGCGCCCGGCGACCACCGTCACCAGCAGCCCGAGCGCGGCGAGGACCAGCAGGTGGACGGTGGCGGACAGCCCGCCCGCGAGCAGTCCGCCGAGGCCCGCGCCGAGCATGCCGCCCAGGCTGAAGGCGGCGTGGAAGCTCGGCATCACGGGACGCCGCAGGGCGCCGATGAGCGCCACCGCGGCGCTGTTCATCGCGACGTTGAGCGAGCCGTAGGCGGCGCCGAAGACCAGCAGGACCAGTCCCAGCGCGGTCGCGGAGTGGGTCAGGGGCGGCAGCACGATGCTCAGCGCGAGGCCGGCCGCGGCGGCGACCGTCACGGCGGGGCTGCCGAACCGCCGGCACAGCCGTCCGGCGATCATCATGAAGGCGACCGCGCCGGCCGACACGCCGAGCAGGGCGAGTCCGAGGGCGCCCGCTCCGGCGCCGGTCTGCGCCTTGATCGCGGGGATACGGACGACCCAGCCGGCGAAGAGGAAGCCGTCCATGGCGAAGAAAGCGGTGAGCGCGATACGGAGGCGGGTCAGCCCGGAACCGGCGGGAACGGCGCCCCGGTCCCGCGTGAGGGCACTCCGTATTTTGTTTAGTGTCGGCACAAAGTCAGAATAGGGGGGTGACCCAGACTCGGACAACCAGGCTGGAGCGAGGCCGTGGCGCCCTCGGCCCCGCACTGGAGCTCGTACACACCGGCCGTGCGCCCACCCGCGCCGTCCTGACCTCCGAACTCGGCGTGACCCGCGCGACCGCGGGCGCGGTGGCCGCCGAGCTCGAAGCGCTCGGACTGATCACCGTCGACTCCCGGCCGACCGCCTCCGCCGGCTCCCAAGGACGCCCCTCCCATCGGCTGTTCGTCGCCGAGCGCGGACCGGTGGTGCTCGCCGCGCAGATCCACGCGGACGGCTTCCGGGTCGCGCTGGTCGGCCTCGGGGGCCGCATCGTGGCGACCACGTACGGCTGCGGCACCATCCCCGCCGACCCGGCCCATGTGCTCGCCGATGTCGTCGCGGCCGGCGCCGAGCTGCTGCGCGAGACCGGACGGCGCTGCCTCGGCGCGGGCCTCGCGGTGCCCTCCGCGGTCGCCGAACCGGACGGCGAGGCGCTCAACCCGCTGCACCTCGCCTGGCCTTCGGGCGCCCCCGTACGCGCCCTCTTCGTGCGCTCGCTCACCGAGGCCGGCATCCCGGGCGTCACCGCGCAGATCGGCTTCAGCGGCAACGACGTCAACCTCATGGCACTCGCCGAACACCGGCACGGGGCCGGCCAGGGCGCCCGCGACCTGCTCTGTGTGGCCTCCGGCCACCGGGGCGTCGGCGGCGCGCTGGTGCTCGACGGCCGTCTGCACAGCGGCAGTTCGGGCCTGGCGCTGGAGGTCGGCCATCTGACCGTCAACCCCGAGGGCGCGCCCTGCCACTGCGGCAGCCGCGGCTGCCTGGACGTCGAGGCGGACCCGCTCGCCTTCCTCGGCGCCGCCGGCCGCGAACCGGGCCCCGAGGTCTCGCTGCTCCAGCAGGCCGCCGACCTGCTGCGGGACGAGTACGCCGATCCGGGCGTCCGCGCCGCGGCCGACCTCCTCATCGACCGCCTCGGCCTCGGCCTCGCCGGCCTCGTCAACATCCTCAACCCCGACCGCATCGTCCTCGGCGGACTGCACCGCGCCCTGCTGGAGGCCGACCCGGAACGGCTTCGCGCGGTGGTCGCCGACCGCAGCCTGTGGGGCCGCAGCGGCGGGGTGCCGATCCTGCCCTCCGGCCTCGACTACAACAGCCTGGTCGGCGCGGCCGAGCTGGCCTGGCAGCCGGTGCTGGACGATCCGCTGGTCGTCCTCGACCGGTAAGGGGCGGGCCGGGCCCGGCAGCGGCTCCTGGGGGCGCGGGGCGGGTCCGGGGACCGGGGCCCGCGTACCCCTCCGCAGGCAGGCCCCGGGCGGACTCCGTAGGCTGCGGTCATGATTCCCGAAGCGGTCGCGCGCAGCCCGTACGTCAGCCTGGTCACCTTCCGCAGGAACGGGACGCCGGTGGCCACGCCCGTATGGGCGGTGGCCGACGGGGCGGAACTCCTGGTGTGGACGCGGGACGACAGCTGGAAGGTGAAGCGGCTGCGCCGCGACACCCGGGTGACCGTCACCCCGTGCGATGTGCGCGGCCGGATCGCCGAGGGCACCCCGACCGTCGAGGGCACCGGCCGGCTCCTGGAAGGCGCCGACGGGCTCGGGCGGGTGCGCAAGGCGATGGCGCGCAAATACGGGCTGCGGTTCCGGGTGATGGATGTCGTCGGCGCGCTGGCGCGCGGCGGCAAGCGGCCGCATGTGGGGATCTCGGTGACCCTCTAGGCGAGTTGTCCCGGTGCGGACGGCACGCCCACGCGCCGTTCACCGGCCGTGGTGGGACGCCGGCGCCCAGTCGGCGGCGAACGCCCGTGCCGGGTTGTCCGTCAGGAACCGCCGCACCAGGTCCGCGCCCAGGGTGAGCGCCAGCCGCTCCCGGAGGCGGCGCAGCAGATACGGCATACCGGGGCCGCCGTTGACCGAGCGGGCGTCGGCCGTGGTGGTGTCGCCGCCGAGCAGAATCCGGTCGCCGAAGCCCGCGTCGGCGAGCGAGGCCAGTGCGTCGGGCAGCCGCCAGTCGGTCGCATGATGCGCCCGCGACGGACCGTCGAAGGCCAGATACGCCCCCGCCTCGGCGGCCTTCCGGTGCACCACCGGGTCCGGTGAACGGTTGAGATGACCGAGGATCACCCGGTCCGGCGGGACCCCCAACTCCCCGCAGAGCAGGTCGAGTACGTCCAGCGCCCCGGTGCCCGACTCCAGGTGGACGCCGAGAGGGGCGCCGGTCGCGCGCTGGGCCTCGGCGGCGGCCGTCATGGTGCGCCGGGCATGCCCGTCCAGCCCGTGGAATCCGCCGGCGACCTTGATCATTCCGGCTCGGGGGCCGGTACCGCCGATCCCCTCGGTCAGCTCGGCGACGAACAGCCCGGCCGGCTCCGGGCCGACCCGCTCCAGCAGCTCGGGGGAGTAGTGCACCGCCTGGTGCAGCCCGGTGGCGGCGACGATCCGCACCCCCGACTCCCGGGCCAGCCGCGGCAGTTCGGCGGCGCGGCGGCCCATGCCGTACGGCGTCCACTGGACCACCGCCGCGCCGCCGGCCGCCCGGAAGGCGCGCAGCTCGGCGGCCGCCGCCCCGGCGTCGTCCAGCTCCTGCCCCGGCAGCCGGGGGCTGCGCAGGAAGAGATGGTCATGGGCGTCGCAGACACCGAGCCCGGCGGGCGCGATGTCCCCGAGGACCGTACGGATGGCGGGCGCGGCGGGGGCGGTGGGCTCGGCGGGGGCGTCCGCGGGCGCCGGGCTCACCACAGCCGCCCGGTGCCCAGCCGGCCGGTGCCCGGCGCGGACAGATGCAGCACCTGGTAGCGGTCGCCCGCGGACCGCGGGGAGCCGTCCGCCCAGAGCGTGAAGTGGACCAGCTCCCAGCGCCGGGGGTCGAGGGCCAGCGCGGTCGAGTGCACCCCGTCCGTCGTGGCCAGCTCCTCGTGCCCGGCGACCGCCCGCGCGATGACGGTGGCGGCGTCGGCGTCCTCGGCGAGCGCCGCGGTCCGCCGGGTGAAGGAGCGGGGGAGGGTGCCGGCGGCCGGGCCGGGTCGGTGGAACAGCCCTTGCCAGTGCTGGACGGCCGGCCGCCCGAAGTCGCGGACCACACCGCGGAATCCGTCCCCGAGCAGGAAGCGGTTCATGGCCTCCGGTTCGGCCCAGAGGTAGAACGGCGCGTACTCGTTGACCGGCGCGCCGTCGACCCCGCGCTCCCGGATGCCGTACGCCTTGAGGCCGAGCCCGGCGAAGTCGTCCAGGAGATGGCCCCTGGTACGGACGCGGTGCCGGATGATCTCCATGTCGTAGTCGGCGGGCAGGGGGAGGGCGTACTGCATGGCGTGCATGACGGGCTCCGTACGGATCGCGGGTGGGCGGGGCGTTCAGCCGGCGGTGGTGACCTGCGCGCCGAGCAGGGCCAGCACGCCCTGTACGGCCGCGTCGAACGGCGCGGCGTCATCGGCGGCCCGGGCCAGCACATAGCCGCCCTGGACGACGGCCGCGACGGTCGCGGCGGTCGCCGCCGGGTCCAGCGCGGCCGCGAGTTCGCCGCGCCGCTGCCCCTCGGTGAGGACCTCGGCGATCCGCTCCCGCAGCCGGTCGAACATCTCGTCCAGCGGCCGCCGCAGCTCGGCGCTGCGCACCACGTCGCGGTCCTGGGTCATCCGGCCGACCGGGCAGCCGCGCAGCACCTGCCGCTCCCGCAGCAGATACGCCGCGACCCGGTCGTACGCCGTGCCGGGGCCGCCCAGGCACTCCTCGGCGGACCGCCTCAGGTCCTCCGCGGTGCGCCGGACCGCCGTCAGGGCGAGGTCGGACTTGCCCTGGAAGTGGTGGTACATGCTGCCCTGGCCGACGCCCGCACGCTCCAGGATCGCCTTGGGGCTGGTGCCGACATAGCCCCGCTCCCACAGCAGCTCCTGAGTGCTCCGAATGAGTCGTTCCCGGGTGTCGAGCGGTTGCTGATCGCTGCCCATGGGCGCACTGTACATACTAGTAGTTACAGAGATCAAGAGTGAGTGGGCGGGGAGCGGGGGTCGGGTGGTGGCTGCGCGCCGTGCTCCCGGGCGCCTGGGGGTGGCCGGGCGGCGGGTGGTCGCGGACGGGAGCAGGCCACCGCCGCCCCGCGTACTTCCCGTGTCGTACGGACGGTGCCGCCGGCGGTACGACGACCGGGGGACGCCGGCGCGCGAGGCTCGGAGGAGACCGGGAGCACCCGGTCGGTCCGGGGCCGGGAGGCGCCGGGCGATCCCGCCCCACCGAGGAGCTGATCGTGATGTCCGAACTCGCCGATCCCTGGTCCGGCGGCGGCCCCGGCCCCTGGTTCCTGTTCGCGCCCGTCCTCTGGGTGCTGGTCGTCGCCGGGGTGGTGACGCTGCTGCGCCGCACCGTATGGCGCCGCGGCGGGCCCGGCCGGCCGTTCCGCGGTCCGGGGTACCCCGCCCGTGCCGAGACGCCCTCGCCCCTCGCCGTGCTCGGCCGGCGCTTCGCCGCGGGCGAGATCGACGAGGAGGAGTACTGGCGCCGGCTCTCCGTCCTGGAGGAGCACTTCGCCCAGGGCCCCAAGGGGGGCGCGGCATGACCACCGCCGGCCCGGACCGTCACGCCGTCCGGGCCGGCCGGGGGCCGTCAGCCGACCCTGGCGCCCCGGACCCTGATGTGGGAGCCGGCCGCCGTACGGATCTCCTCCAGCGGCAGGGACTCCCACTCCCCGTACCCGCGGACCGTGCAGGCCTCTTCGGGCGCCGTGGTCAGGGCCGGAAGGGTGAACCACACGACCTTGCCGCTGCCGTCCGGGCGCACCCCCCAGCTCTCACTGAGCGCCGCGATCAGCGCCAGGCCGCGGCCGCAGGTCTCCCAGCTCTCGGCGACCCGGATACGGGGCAGCCGGGGGTCCTCGTCGTGCACCGAGACGGTCAACTGATCAAGAAGGACGCACAGTTCCACGGTGCAGTGCTTGCTGGGGCGGGCGTGCCGGTGCACATTGGCGAGGAGTTCGGTCACCCCGAGCGCCGCCGGGTCTATCAGGGCGTCGAGACGCCAGTACCGCAGCTGCGCGGAGACGATTCTGCGCACATGTCCGATGCGAGCCGGAACGGCTTGGAGCTCCACCGTGCAGTGCCTGCTGGGCTGCCTGATCACGACCGCGACTCCCTGATGAGGCCGGGCGCCCCTCGTACCGGGCAGGGGCGAAGATCGAATCCAGCGATGCCGGCTGCACCACAGCGTCACCGCTGGTGAACCCTCAGTGATACGAGATCCAGGGTCAGGCAGCCGGCGCGCTCCCGCAACCGCACCTCCCAGCCGGAGCAGGCCGTCAGGGGTGCGGTGGACGCGCCGCCTCCAGCGCCTTGAAGAAGAGTTCCGGGGCGCCGAGCGTGAGCGAGTAGCGGTGCCCGTTGAGCGTGGCGAGCGCCCGGTCCCGCGCCGCGAACAGCGGTTTGTGCGCCTCCACGGCCTGGAGCGGGGCGCTGTCGATCTCCCGGCCGTAACTGGTCAGCAGCGCGAGCCTGCCGTCGCTGATGACGACCTGGCCGGCGCGGGTCAGGGACCGCAGCCACCGCTCGATGCGTACGCCGGTCGCGTTGAACTCGGGCTCCGCCATGCCGGCGCCTCCTCGGTAGACGGGCAGCTGCCCTCCACCGCCCCTTGAGGGAAGTCTGCCGCTACCGCGCCCGCCGCACCAGTGGCCCGGGGCGTGGTGCGCACAACAGCCCCGCCCCACGGCCTCCTTGGGGTATCTCAAAGTGATGTTTATGCAGGTGAGAAGGGTGCAGCGGGTAGCTATAGTCGGAATCGGCCCGCCGTTGTGCGCGGGCGTTTCGAACCCCCGAGGAGCGCGCCGGTGAGCACCGCACAGCAGCCGCAGAACCGGTCCGACCAGGCCGCGGCCGAGGCCCCGATACCGACCGTCGACGTCGACCACAGCGATCCGGACTACCGGAGCTGGCTCAAAGAAGCCGTCCGCAAGGTCCAGGCGGACGCCAACCGCACCGCCGACACCCATCTGCTGCGCTTCCCGCTCCCCGAGCGCTGGGGCATCGACCTCTACCTCAAGGACGAGTCGACGCACCCCACCGGCAGCCTCAAGCACCGGCTGGCCCGCTCGCTGTTCCTCTACGGGCTGTGCAACGGCTGGATTCGGCCGGGCAAGCCCGTCATCGAGTCCTCCAGCGGCTCCACGGCCGTCTCCGAGGCGTACTTCGCCTCCCTCATCGGGGTGCCGTTCATCGCGGTGATGCCGGCCACCACCAGCCCCGAGAAGACCCGGCTGATCGAGTTCCACGGCGGCACCTGCCACCTGGTGCAGGACCCGCGGACCGTCTACGAGGTCTCCGCCCGGCTCGCCGCGGAGTCCGGCGGTCACTACATGGACCAGTTCACCTACGCGGAACGGGCCACCGACTGGCGTGGCAACAACAACATCGCCGAGTCGATCTACCAGCAGCTGCGCCTCGAACGCTATCCCGAGCCCGCCTGGATCGTGGCGACCGCGGGCACCGGCGGCACCTCCGCGACCATCGCCCGCTACGTCCACTACATGCAGTACGACACCCGCATCTGCGTCCCCGACCCGGAGAACTCCTGCTTCTTCGACGGCTGGCGCACCGGCGACGCCACGACCGACTGCGCCACCGCCTCGCGCATCGAGGGCATCGGACGGCCGCGGATGGAGCCGAGCTTCGTGCCCGGCGCCATCGACCGGATGATGAAGGTCCCGGACGCGGCCAGCGTCGCGGCCGTACGCGCCCTGGAGACCGCGATAGGCCGCAAGGCGGGCGGCTCGACCGGCACCGGGCTGTGGAGCGCCCTGAAGATCGTCGCCGAGATGGTCGCCGAGGGCCGTACCGGCTCCGTCGTCACCCTGCTGTGCGACCCCGGCGACCGCTACCTGGACAAGTACTACTCGGACACCTGGCTGACCTCCCAGGGCCTGGACATCACGCCCTACGCGCGCACCATCGAGGAGTTCCTGGCCACCGGCTCCTGGACCGGCTGAACCTCCGGGCGGGGCCCCTCAGGGCCGGGCGAGCCTGCGGTCCAGGGCCCGTGCGGACTCCCGGAAGGCGCGGCCGAGGCCCGGCCCGGCCAGCGTCAGCAGCAGGCGGAACGGCGCCGGGCCGTCCGCCGCGAACGTCCAGCGCAGCCGGGTGCCGCCGCCCGCCGGTGTCAGCCGCCAGTCCTCCAACAGGGCGCGCAGACCAGGGGCGTTGGTGGTGTCGACGCGGTAGGCGTAATGCGTGCCGGGCTCGGCGGCCAGGACCGTTTCGCCGAAGCGGGTGCCCCCGGTCAGCCGCACCTCGCGGCCCGCGCCGCCCCGCGTCGCCGCCGCGTGCGCCACGCCCGTGAACCAGCGCGACCAGCCGGCCACATCGTCCGCCAGCGCCGCGTACACCGCCTCCGGCGGTGCGCCGACCTCCGCGGCGAACACCAGCCGCAGCGGGGCGGTCTCGGCGAAGTCGAGCTCAACGGGGCGGAGTCGGCGTGCCATGGGACGAGCACCCCCTACGGGACGGTCGGCGGGCCTGCGCGGGGCACCATAGCTGACGTGTCGTCAGATGTCTGTGTCGTACGCCGGCTCGCCCGCCACCACCAGCTCCGGTGGCAGCTCCGCGAACTCCGCCCGCGCCCCCGCGGGCAGCCCGGCATCCGTCACCAGCACATCCACCTGATCCAGCGTGGCGAACGAACTCAGGCCGACCGTGCCCCACTTGGTGTGGTCGGCGACCACCACCACGCGCCGCGCGGACCGCACGAAATGCCGGTTGGTCTCCGCCTCCGCCAGATTCGGCGTCGACAGCCCCGCCTCGACCGATATGCCGTGCACCCCGAGGAAGAGCACATCGAAATGCAACGACCGGATCGCGGCATCCGCCACCGGGCCCACCAGGGTGTCCGACGGCGTACGCACCCCGCCGGTCAGCACCACCGTCGCGGCGCCCGCACGCGGTCCCGTGCCGCCGACGGCCGCCGCCCGCTGCGCGGCGTAGAACACATCGGCCACCCGCACCGAATTCGTCACCACCGTCAGATCCGGCACCTCCAGCAGTTGCTGGGCCACCGCGAACGCGGTGGTGCCGCCCGCCAGCGCGATCGCGCTGCCCGGCGCCGCCATCTCGGCGGCCGCCTTGGCGATGTCCTCCTTGGCGCTCAGCTCCAGGCCCGACTTCGCCTCGAAACCCGGCTCGTGCGCACTCGGCTCGCTGACCGGCACCGCACCGCCGTGCACCTTCTCCACCATGCCCTGCCGGGCCAGTGCGTCCAGATCGCGACGGACCGTCATGTCCGACACGCTCAGCCGGCGGGTCAGCTCATTGACCCGCACCCCGCCCCGCCGTCTGACCTCGTCGAGAATCAGGGCACGCCGCTGCTCCGCGAGGAGATTCTGGTTGTCACTCACCCCGGCCCGTCCCTTCCGCCCGGCACGCCGCGTCGGGTCGTACACATCGGCTGCCGCCGACGATCACTGATGCCCTCATCCTCGCACGAGGCACTGACAGCGACGGCGTCGTCGGGTGAGACGGTTCGCGGCGGGTGGGGCGAGAGGGTGGGGCGGTGGAGACAGGGGGGCGGGGGCCTCGCGGCTTCCCGGCGGCCCGCCGCTGCTCCCCCGCCCCCTCCCCCTCCCCCCCCTTCGGGGGGAGGGGGAGGGGGCGGGTTCGGGGGTGGGGGGGGGCACGCGTACGCGCACGCGTCGCCCCGAGCCACCCTCCCCAGAACCCCGCCCCCAACCGGTGCTGGATGCGCCGCTGCGGGGAAGAGACAATCCTGGGGGCGTCGCACCGCACGGCGCCGTACGGACTACGGGGGAATTCAGTGGAGACCGCGGACCCGACACCGCACGCCCGCTCAACGGACCACGGCAGCACCGGAGATGGGCCACCGGAGCACGCACCGCAGCTCTCCCTGGAGCTGCTGGTGCACGGCGTCGGCGGCACCACCGCCCAGGAGATGCTCGGTGACCCACGCGTCCAGCTGATCACCGGCGACGACACCGCCGCCTGCTACCGCCGCGCCGAGGACGCGGACGCCGAGCAGCGGCCCGACGACTACCGCGGCGAGCCGGTCCGTGAGGCGTACTGCTGGTCCAACCTCACCTCGGGCAACGGCGCCCGCGCCCTGTGGCTGCTGCTGGTGCCCTTCATGGTCGCCAACCTCGCCCACTGGATGCGCCCGGCCGCCCCGTCCGAGCACCCGGCGCAGCGGATCTACGACCTGCTGGTGCGCATCCTCGCCCTCACCCTCACGGTTCTGCTCGCCGCCGCGTCCTGTGAGGTCGCCCTCGACCTCACGGCCTGGCAGTGCGCCGGCACCACCGTCTGCGCGGCCGGAAAGTCCTGGATGGGCTTCCTCAGCCCCGACAACTCCGGCTGGTGGAGCGCCCCGGGCCGCCGCGTCGCGCTCGCGTCCGTGGTGCCGCTGCTCGTCATCGGCTTCCTGTGGTGGCTCTCGCGCCGTACGTGGAGCGCCTACGAGTCCGCCTCGCCGCCGCCGCGGCTGCCCGGCACCTCCCGCGACACCCCGGTCGCCGAACGCACCGCGCTCAGCCGTGAGGGCTTCTGGTACGGCCGCCGGCTGGTCGCCCGGCTGCGCGCCGCGCACACCACGGCGGGTGTGCTGACCGTGGCCGCGGTGCTGCTCGCCGCCGCCGCGAAGGCCGACGGGCGCGACGGCGGGCAGAGCGTCCTCGCGGTCACCGGGCGGGCCCTGACCGCCCTGGTCATCCTGCTCGCCGCCATCACCCTGGTGGTCGTCTGGCGCACCGCCCGCAGCGAGGACGCACCGGACGTCACCTCTGACCACCTGGTCGTACGGGCGCTGCCGTTCGCCGCCCTGGGGGCGCTGACGCTGACCGCGGTGCACTCGGGCTGGGCGCGTCCCGGTGCGCACAGCCACGGCCCGCTGCCCGGCGCCAGTGCCTTCGGCGGGATCGCCGTCTTCCAGGGCGCGCTGGTCCTGGCGCTGGCGGTGACCGCCTGGGTCCTGCAGCGCGCAGCCCGCGACGACTCCCGTACCGCGCTGCGCGGCATGGGCGGGCCCGCCGTCGCGCTGCTGGCCTGTGCGGTCGGCGGGGTGCTGTCCGGCGGCGTCGCCCAGCGCTTCGCGGACTGGCTGGACGGCGGCGCGACGCCCGGGCAGGCGCACGCCCCGATCCCCGGGCCGCCGGTCCTGCTGTCCTGGCAGGCCTCGGTCATCCCCGCGCTGCTGGTCGTCGTCGCGGTGGTCGCCGTGCTGGCCGCGATCCGGGTGGTGATCGTCCGCAACCGGGTCGCCAAGGACATCCCCGGGCTCTACGACCCGCGGGAGCGTCCGGACGCCGGCCGCACCAAGCGCATCGCCGCCACCATCGCCGGCGCCGGACTCACCGATTCCGCGCCCGTCCTGATCGCGGCCACCTCCGCCGTCACCCTCGTCCTGGGGGCCGGTGCGGTGGTCGGCGCCTGGCTCACCGGCCGGGCGCCCGGCCGCGCCACCGAGGGCGCGCCGCCCGTCGTGCACGCCGCCGCCGAGACCGCGGAGTCCCTGGGCTCCTGGCTGATGGGCGCCGGCGTCATACTGCTGATCACCATGGGCCGGCGCGCCTACCGCGACCACTCCGCCCGCCGCACCATCGGCATCCTGTGGGACGTCGGCACGTTCTGGCCGCGCGCCGCGCACCCCTTCGCACCGCCCTGCTACGCCGAGCGCGCCGTCCCCGACCTCACCTGGCGGATGGCGACCTGGACCGAGCGGTTCGACGGCCGGCTGGTGCTCTCCGGGCACTCCCAGGGCAGTGTGCTGGCGGCCGCCGCGGTCTGGCAGCTGGACCTGGTCACCCGCAGCCGGGTCGCCCTGATGACGTACGGCAGCCCCCTGGAGCGGCTCTACGGGCGCTGGTTCCCCGCCTTCTTCGGGCCGCCCGCGCTGACCGGACTGCACCGCGAGATGGACGACTGGCGCAATCTGTGGCGCTTCACCGACCCCATCGGCGGCCCGATCCGGCTCACCTGCGAGGACGGCCGGCGGATCGACCAGGGGCCGCTGCGCGACCCGCTCGCCTTCGGCCGCACCCTGCAGAACCCGCTGCCCGCCCAGATCCTGGGCCACGGCGACTACCAGGCCGACCCGGCGTTCGGCACGGTCCGCGGCGAACTCATCGCCCGGCTCAGCCCGGACGTGCCCTGCCAGCGGCCGGCGGGCGAGCACCCGGAGGGCCGTCCGGCTCAGGGGAGTTCGGGCAGGTCGTCCGGGTAGAGGAGGGTCAGGTCGTCGGTGCTCGGGTCGGTCAGCAGCGCCACCCGGCCCGCGTGCCGCTCGACCATCGCCTCGAACGTCTGCCGCGCGGTACGGCCGTTGCCGAAGGACGGGCCCTTGGGGAGCGCGGTGAAGTACTTCAGCAGCGCCTCGCCGGCCCCTTCGGCGAGGTGGTACTCGTGCTCCTCGCCCTGCTGCTCGACGATCCGCAGCAGCTCCTCGGGGGCGTAGTCGCCGAAGGTGATGGTGCGTGAGAAACGGGACGCCACACCGGGGTTGACCGCGAGGAAGCGTTCCATCTCGGCGGTGTAGCCCGCCACGATCACCACCACCGCCTCCCGGTGGTCCTCCATCAGCTTCACCAGGGTGTCGATGGCCTCCTTGCCGAAGTCCCGTCCGGAGTCCTCGGGGGAGAGGGCGTACGCCTCGTCGATGAACAGCACCCCGCCGCGCGCCCGGTCGAACGCCTCCTGGGTACGGATGGCGGTCGAGCCGATGTGCTCGCCCACGAGGTCCACCCGGGACACCTCGACCAGGTGCCCGCGCTCCAGCACGCCCAGCGACGCCAGGATCTCGCCGTAGAGCCGGGCCACGGTGGTCTTGCCGGTACCGGGGGAGCCGGTGAAGACCAGGTGGCGGCGGACCGACGCGGCCTTCAGGCCCGCCTCCTGCCGCCGGCGGCCCACCTCGATCATGTTGATCAGGCTGCGCACCTCCCGCTTGACGCTCTCCAGCCCGACGAGGGTGTCCAGTTCGCCCAGCACGTCGGCGGACGGCCGGCTGCTGACGGCCGGCTCGGCGGCCGCCGGGTCCGGCGCCGTGCCCTGTGCCGGGACGTTGCCCAGCAGCCCGGCCGTCTGCGTCATCCGCTGCACCGTGGGCGCCGCCGGGCCGTCGGCCGGGGTGCCCACGGCACGGCTCTCGTCGCTGGTGCAGTCCTGGACCGTCGGCCCGTCGCCCTGGCCGGCCCCGCCCTCGGCGAACTCGTAGCCGCCGCGCGCACACCGTTCCGTACGGCACCGCGTCAGCGTCGTACGGCAGCCGTCGATCACATGGAAGCCGAAGCCCGCGCTGCCGGTGACCCGGCAGTTCTGGAAGGTGCCGCGGCCCTCGGCGGAGACGTAGAACCCCGCCTCGGTGGGCGAACTGACCGTGCAGCCCTCGATGGTGGGGTCCGCGCCCTTGGTGACGATCACGCCGGTCTGCGCCCCGTCGACGGTGCAGTTGGCGAGCGTGCCGCCGCTGCCGTGGTCACGGAACCAGGCGCCGGTGGCGGCCTCCCGGATGCGGCAGTCGTCCAGCTGCACGGTCGCCCCGTCGCTCACCGACACCGCGGTGTTGCGGACCTGCGCGATATCGCAGTCGACGACATCGGCGCGGGAGCCCCGGTCCAGGACGAACAGCGCGTCCGGGACGTCGTGCACCCGGGTCGCGTCCAGTACGGCGGTGGCGCCGTCACTGACCCACACCGCCGGGTAGTCGCCCGTACTGTCATGGATCTCGCACTGGTTGGCGTCCACGCGGGTGCCCGGGTCCCAGACGGACAGCCCGTTGCGCCCGAAGTGCCGCACCGTGCTGCGGGTCAGCGTCAGCACCGAACGGGACCGCAGGTCGACGGCGTTCTCCGGGATGTCGTGGATATCGCAGTCGGCGAGGGTGAGGACCGCGTCGGTGTCGAGGGTGACGCCGTCGGCGGAGGTGCGGTGGACGGTGCAGTCGGTGAAGTGCCCGGTGGCCCGTGAGGCGACCTGGATGCCCGCGCCCTTGATCTCGTACAGCTCGCAGCCCACCGCCTCGACCGAGCTGCCCTCGCCGTGCAGGGACAGTCCGGCGCCCGAGGCGTGGTGGATGCGGCAGTTCTCCAGCCGGGGGTGCGCTCCGCCGCGCACCGCCACCCCGGTCTGCCCGGCGGCCATCACCTCGCACTCCTCGAAGACGCCGCCGGCGCCGTCCAGGACGCTGATGCCCACCCCGCCCGCGTTGTCGACCGTGCAGCGGCGCACCGTCGGACGGGCCCCGCCGCGCACCTCGATGCCGGAGGCCGACCGGGTCACCACCCGCAGCCCGGCCAGTTCCGGAGCGCCGTCCTCCACCAGCAGCGCGGGCGACGCCGAGTCCGTCGCCTCCAGATGCAGGTCGTGGACGGTGGCCGAGGCGCGCACCGTCAGCGCGACCCCGTCGGCCGGGACGATCCGCACCGAACCGCGCGCCCCGTCCGGGCCGCGCAGGGTCACCGCGCGCGCCAGCACCAGGTTCTCGCGGTAGGTACCGGCCGGGACGGTCAGCACATCGCCGTCCCCGGCGGCCTCCAGGGCGGCGGCGAGCGAGCTGTACTCCCCTGTACGGCGTCGCCAACGCGAGGTTCCGGAGTGCGTCACCTGGACCGAGCCCTGTGCCATGGCGCTGTCGTGTCCCCACTTCGTGCGGCGGTTGTCGGCCCGGCACCCATCCGTCCGCGGATGTCCGTATTCCGGTCTGCGAGGCCCCAGCCGAGAGGCTGGCGCCCCCACCGTAGCGCGCCCGGCGGGCGGGAGTTGACACGGTCGGCCCCCTTGCCGGGCAGCCGCTCAGCTGCCCGTGTCGGCCCGTCCCCAGTCCTGTCCCGCGCGCTTCCACTCCTGGTCCCAGCGGCGGAAGCGACGCACCATCAGCTGCCAGACGATCATCCGCCGGGCGCCCTCGATCATCATGCCGACCCCGGCCGTGGTGCCCAGCCCGGCCAGCACCGCATGGGTGTCGGCCGTGCCGGTGTCCATCGGCCGCGGCACCACCCGGCCCCGCGCGTCCGTCCAGATCCGGAACCGTTCGCCGGTCTCCACCGGGCGGGGCGCGGCGAGCCGTCCCAGGTGCGCGCTGCCGTCCCGGGCCGTCCAGCGGGCGAGGACCCGGCGGTGCGCGTCGCGCTGCGAGGAGGTCTCCGGGTCGGGGTCGAGCGGGGCCCGCGACAGCAGCCGGTCGACCGTGACCCACACCAGCTGCCGCTGCTGGTGCTGGCGCCGTACGGTCTCCCGCAGCGTGTCCTGCGCGGTCCGGCCGGCGAGCCAGCCCGTGGAGGTCGACCCGAGGACGATCAGGAGGGCCGCGACGAGCGCCACCCAGGCCTCGATCCGATCGGTCCGGCGCCGCAGCGGATTGCGCCGCCAGCGCCACACGCCTCTCATCGCTCGCATCGTTGCCCCTCTCCGTGTCCGTGAATACCGCATCAGGGGTGGTCCACGCGAGAGTTCTGCGAAGAGAGAGCAACATCACCGGGTACAAAGGGCATCTCCCGGACGTACGGAACGAGTCCCCGGACCGCTCGCGCCGGGCCCGCCGGACCGGTATCCCGCCCGGTCAGCGCAGCCGTACCGCCACCGTCACCACGGCGCCCGCCGCGTCCGTCCCCGGTGCCCCGCCGGTGACCGCGGACCGGTCCGCCACCTGGCGCGCGAGCCACGGCCCACGCCCCTTCGGCGCGCCGTCCAGGCCGGGCAGCAGCTCGGGGATCACCTCCGCGGCGGCCCGCCGGCCGGGGGGGCCGCCGCGGAGGTGTGCCGGCCCGTCAGGCGAGGATCTCGAACGGGTCGCCGATGCGGATCGTGCCGGCCCCACGGGGGATCAGATTCTGGCCGAAGACCAGCCGGTCACCGAAGCGGCGGTGGCGGGCGAGGGTCCGCAGCGGCTCCTTGCCGCGCTCGGCGGTGAGCTGGTCGGTGGTCGTGACCACGCAGCGTGCGCTGGGCTTGGCGACGTCGAAGACCACCTCGCCGATACGGACCCGCCGCCAGTCGTCCTCCGCCCAGGGCGCGGTGCCGTCCACGACCGCATTGGGCCGGAAACGGTTCATGGGCAGCGGGCCCTCGTCGGCGTGGTCGCCCTGCGCGATCAGCGAGTTGAGGGCGTCCAGTGACGAGACGGTGGTCAGCAGCAGCGGGAAGCCGTCGGCGAAGCTGACCGTGTCACCGGGCGCGGAGTACGCCGGGTCGACGGGCCGGCGCCGCTCCGGGGCGTCGAGATGCACCAGCCGGCACGCGACGCCCAGATAGCCGCTGAACCACTCGTCCGCCTCCGGCCCCGCGGGCACCGCCTCGACCTCGTCCGCCCAGACCTCGACCGGGACCGTCTCCCCGGGTGCGGGTACCGCGACCGCCAGTGGCTTCCTCCCGGGCGCGGTCAGCCCGAGGGCGCCACCCGGCAGCCACTCGGCGCGCGCCAACGACAGCGCCGGCTGCTGCCGTTGGGTGAGCTGCCGGCCCGCGGCGTCCACCAGCAGCCAGCGTCGGTCCCCGGCGAGCCCCCACGGCTCCACGACCGCCTCGCCGGGACAGATCCCCGCAATCGACTTGACCGGGTAGAGGCGGATCGACTGGAGCGCAGGCTTGGACATGCCTGCCATCCTGCCAGCCGCCCCGGACCCCTGACCGGTCGGCCGGGTCAGTAACCGCGCGGGTACTGGCGGCCGTACGGGTCGTCGTAGGGCGCGGCGGGGCGCGGCGCGACCGGAGCGGCCGGGCGCATCGCCTCGTACCCCGTGCCCATGGACGGGCGCTGGGGCTGCTGCTGTTGCGGGGACGGATAGCCGCGGGTGGTGCCCGCCTGCTGCGGGATGTACGGCGCCGGGGCCTGCTGGAGCGGGGCCACCGGCTGCGCGGCGGCTCCTGGGTACCCCTGCCCGGGCGAGGGGTGGGAGGGCGCGGCCGGAAGGGCCGGCAGCGCCGAGGGCAGCGCCGGCAGATACGACGAGCCCGTGTCGTAAGGGGAGGGGTTCACCCGGATCGGGGCGATCTGCGGCGTGCCGCGCTCGGCGACGAGGCTGTCGTAGATCGGGGTGTCCGGGAAGGAGGGCGAAGCGTAGTAGCCGCCGCCGTAGGTAGAGCGGGGGGAGGTCATGCCTCTTAAGTTAAGCCCACGATGTGCCGATTGGGGAGTCTGGAAAGAGGGTTGTTTCAGGTGTTCGGAGTGGCCCAGGAGCACCAATGGGAGCGAACCTGTGGAAATCGGTCGCGATCGCCCGTAGGAATCCTGTAAAGACCCCGCTTCTCGCAGGTGAACAAGGGGCGTTCGGGACGACAGGGGCCACGTAGGTTGGAGGGGCCACCACTGACGGGGCACGGCGGACGAGAGGAAGGCGCGGCGATGTCGATGCTCAAGGGCAGCAACGTTCCGGTTCCGGCCCCGGCGGTCCGGGTCGAACTGGGCTGGCAGGCGGCACCGGGGGCACCGGACGTGGACGCCTCCGCCCTGCTCCTGGTGTCCGGAAAGGTCCGCGACGACGGGGACTTCGTCTTCTACAACCAGGCCGTGCACGCCTCCGGAGCCGTACGCCACGAAGGCAAGCGCCCGGCCGGCGGGGCGATGACCGACCACCTCGCCGTCGACCTGTCCGCCGTCGAGCCCGCCGTCGACACGGTGGTGCTCGCCGCCTCCGCCGACGGCGGCAGCTTCGGCAGTGTCCCGGGGCTGCACGTCCGGGTGCTGGACGCGGCGGGCGGCACCGAACTCGCCCGCTTCGACAGCCGGGACGCCGGCAGCGAGACCGCCTTCGTCCTCGGCGAGTTCTACCGGCGCCAGGGCGCCTGGAAGTTCCGTGCGGTGGGGCAGGGGTACGACACCGGGCTCGCCGGGCTGGCCACCGACTTCGGCATCAGCGTCGAGGAACCGGCGCCGCCGCAGCCCCCGGCGCCGCAGGCCACGGTGCCGCAGGCCACGGTGCCGCAGCCCCCGGCCGCCGCGCCCGCTCCGGCCCCCGCCGCCCCCGCCGCGCCTCCGGCCATGGCGCCCGCGCCGCCGATGACGCCGCCCGCCGCCGCGCCCCCGCCCGTGCGTCTGACGAAGGTGACCCTCACGAAGGCGGCCCCGGCGGTCTCCCTGACGAAGCAGGGCGGCACCTCAGGGGCGCTGCGGGTGAACCTCAACTGGAGCGGCGGCTCGGCGGGCAAGCGGCTGGGCAAGAAGCTCGGCCGCAAGGCGCTGGAGGCCATGGGCGCCCGCGGCGCGCTGCTGCCGTCGTCCGGGGAGCTGGACCTCGACCTGTGCGCGCTGTACCAACTCACCGACGGCGCCGCGGGCGTGGTCCATCCGCTCGGCAACAACTTCGGCGCGCTGCACGCCCCGCCGTACATCCAGCTCGACGGCGACGACCGCACCGGCGCCGTCGCGGCCGGCGAGAACCTGACCCTCAACCTCGACCACCAGGACCGCATCAAGCGCGTCCTGATCTTCGTCACCGTCTATGCCGGCGCCCGCAGCTTCGAGGGGCTGAGCGCGACCGTCACCCTCCAGCCGCAGCACGGCGCCCCGGTCGACTTCACCCTGGACGCCTGCACGGTGCCCTCCAACGTCTGCGCGCTGGCCCTGATCACCCACACCGGCGGCGAGCTCGTCGTCCAGCGCGAGGCCCGCTACCTCGTCCCCGAGCCCGGAGTCAGCCCCCAGCGCACCGTCGACCAGGCCTACGGCTGGGGTCTCGACTGGTCACCGGCCCGTAAGTGAGCGGCGGCGCCGGGGCGTGGCTCACGGCGCCGGATACGTCCGGCCCTTCCATGCTGCCCCGCGCCCCCGGTAGTGCTGTACCGCCGAGTCCACCGTCATCAGCAGATAGAGCAGCGCGGTGCAGGGCAGCAGGGGTGCTGCCCACAGCGGCTGTCCGTAGTAGCGCAGCATCGGCAGATACGTCCCGCACATCACCGCCCAGGCCGCGCCGCCGGTCGCCGCGAGCACCGGGTCGCCGCCCGCCAGTCCGGCCGCCAGCGTGGCGGGTGGCGCCAGATACACCAGGGCGAGCCCGAGGACCGTGCCGAGCAGCAGCGACGGCCGGTGCCGCAGCTGCGCGTACGCGCTGCGCGAGACCATCCGCCACAGGTCGGCCGCCCGCGGATACGGCCGCACGCTGTCCACCCGGTCCGCCAGCCCCAGCCAGATCCGGCCGCCGCCGCGCTTGACCGCCCGCGCCAGCGTCACATCGTCGATCACCGCATGCCGGATCGTCTCCGGGATGCCCGCCCGTTCCGCGGCCTCCCGCCGCAGCAGCACACAGCCGCCGGCCGCGGCCGCGGTCCGCGCGCCGGGCCGGTTGACCCACCGGAAGGGATACAGCTGCCCGAAGAAGTACACGAACGCCGGCACGATCAGCCGCTCCCAGAACGTCACCACCCGCAGCCGCGCCATCTGCGAGACCAGGTCCAGCTCCGCCGACCGGGCCGCCGCCACCAACTCCCGCAGGCTGTCCGGTTCGTGGGCGATATCCGCGTCGGTCAGCAGCAGGTACTCCGGCGTGAGGCGCTCCCGCGCCAGCGCGATCCCGTGCCGTACGGCCCACAGCTTCCCCGTCCACCCCGGCTCCGGCTCGCCGGGAGCGGACACCGTCAGCGGCAGTCCGCCGCGCGCGGCCGCCAGGCTCCGGGCCAGCGCGCCGGTCCCGTCCGTACTGCCGTCGTCGACCAGGAACACCTCCGCCCGGCCCGGGTACTTCTGTCCGAGCAGCGACGGCAGGCTGTCCGGCAGCACCGCCGCCTCGTCCCGCGCCGGGACCACCACGCCCACCGACGGCCAGCGTTCCGGATCGCGGCGGGCCGGCAGCCGGACGTCCGTCCGCCAGAAGAAGCCCTGGCCCAGCAGCAGCCACACCCAGGTCAGCAGGGACCCGGCACCGATCCACTCCATCGCTCCCACGGCCGCAGTCTGCCGCACCGCCCCGTCGCCCCGCGGCCATCGCCACGGTGTCGTGGAGGGGAGAAGGGGAGCGGAGCGGCCGCCGGGGCCGCGCGTCCGTTCCGCCCGGTATGACAAGCCCGGCGGGCGGCTGAGTAAGGTGTCCGGGTGAAGATCGCGCTGATGGACTCCGGGACCGGGCTGCTCGCGGCGGCCGCCGCGATGCGGCGACTGCGGCCGGACGCCGATCTGGTCCTCTCCTCCGACCCCGACGGGATGCCCTGGGGCCCCCGCACCCCCGACGACGTCACCGCCCATGCGCTGGCCGTGGCCCGCTCGGCGGCCGCGCACCGCCCCGAGGCCCTGATCGTCGCCTGCAACACCGCGTCCGTGCACGCGCTGCCCGCCCTCCGCGCCGAACTGGAACCGGATATCCCGGTCATCGGCACCGTCCCGGCGATCAAGCCCGCGGCGGCCGGCGGCGGCCCCGTCGCCATCTGGGCCACCCCCGCCACCACGGGCAGCCCCTACCAGCGCGATCTGATCGACCGGTTCGGGCACGGCGTGGACATCACCGGTGTGCCCTGCCCGGGGCTCGCCGACGCGGTGCAGGTCGCCGACGAGGCCGCGATCGACGCCGCGCTCGCGGTCGCCGCCGACCGCACCCCACGGGACGTCCGCACCGTCGTCCTGGGCTGCACCCACTACGAGCTGGTCGCCGAACGCATCCGTGGGGTCCTCCAGCAGCCCGGGGCCCCCGCGCTCACCCTGCACGGCTCCGCCGAGGCGGTCGCCGCCCAGGCGCTGCGCCGTATCGGCGCCGAGCCGGCCCCGGCGGCCGCCCCGACCGGCGGCCTCAGCGTGATCCTCAGCGGCCGCCCTGCCGGGCTGCCGGCCGCCGCGCTCGCCTACGCCGAGGGCCGGCTGCTCGCCCGGAGCGGCACGGACCGGGCGCCGGAGGGCGCCGGGGCAGCGGTTCCGGCGGCCGGGGCCGCGGCCCGGCGCTGACGTCACCCAGGCCGTCGCGGGTCCCGCAACCCGGGGCGGAACGAGGCCGTCCGGCGCACTGCCATGGTGTGCGAAGACGCGTACGCTGCGTTCCATGAGGGACCACCCCCACGAGGGGGCAGCAGCCCCCGGCAACCACGGCAACACCGACGGCGCCGACAGCGGAGCGCGCCCCGCCGGCGGCTCCCATGCCGAGATCCCCGAGGTCTGGCACGGCAGCGCCACCAACCGCATCCAGTGGCTGCTGGCCGCGATCGGCGCGGCCTGCCTGGCGCTGGGCATCCTGCTCGCCGTCGAGAGCAACTGGACCTCGGGCCGCGCGCCCCTGGTGATGTCGGTGGTCGGCTGTGTCGCGGCCGGTCTGCTGGTGCTCTTCGGCACGCTCGCCTTCGTCCATGTCGCGGTACGCGTCGACAAGGAGTGCATGGAGGTGCGGTGCGGCCATATAGGAGTGCCGCGCCGCCGCATTCCGCTCGACACCGTCGTCGGCGCCGACTTCACCCCCCAGGTCACCCCCCGCCACTGGGGCGGCTGGGGCTACCGCTGGCGCCCCGAGCAGGGCACGGCCGTGGTCGTCCGCCGGGGTGAGGGCGTGGTGCTCCGGCTGGGCGACGGGATGACCTTCACCGTCACCGTCGACGACGCCGAGGGCGCCGTCCGGGCCATCCGGGGCCGGCTCCGGCCGCGCGAGGGAAGCCCGGCGGGCACCTGAGCGCCGCGCCGCCGGGGGCGCTCGGGGGCGCCCGCCGGGCCGGGGACGTCCCGTAGGGTCGGGACCATGGCTACCCCCGACTTCATCCGTGATCTCCGGAACTCCATCGGCCGACAGCTGCTCTGGCTGCCCGGGGTGAGCGCGGTCGTCTTCGACGACGAGGGCCGTGTCCTGCTGGGCAAGCGGGCCGACACCGGTGGCTGGTCGGTGATCGGGGGCATCCCCGAGCCCGGCGAGCAGCCCGCCGAGACCGCGGTGCGGGAGGTCTACGAGGAGACCGCCGTGCGGGTCGTCCCCGAGGGCGTCGTCCTCGTCGAGACCATGCCGCCCACCCACTACCCCAACGGCGACATCTGCCAGTTCATGGACGTGACGCTGCGCTGCCGGGCGGTCGGCGGGGCGGCGCGGGTCAACGACGACGAGTCGCTGGAGGTCGGCTGGTTCGCCGTGGACGCCCTGCCGGAGCTGAAGGAGTACGCCCTGACCCGGATCAAGCGGGCGCTGGAGGCCGGGCCGACATGGTTCCACGGGATCGAGCAGGAGGAGCCGGGCCGGCACCCCGGGGCCTGAACCCGCGGCGGACCGCTCCGGGAGACCGCCGGGCTACAGCTCCTCCGTCGACGGCTCGTCCAGCGGGTCCGAGGAGCCGTCGGGCAGCGGGGGCAGCTCGGACTCGTCCGGGGCACCGGGCTCGTCGGAGGGACCCGGGACCGTGTTGCCGCCGGGCGGCTCCTCGGTGTGCATCTCCCGCTTGTCCTTGCGGCAGGTGGTGATCCAGGTGCCGGTGGGGCCGCTCTCGTACCGGCAGAGCCAGCCCCGTACGGAGAGCGTGCCCCGGTCGTCCCGTGCCTCCCCGGGCGCCCGCGTGAAGAACTCGGACATCACCGAGCGGGCCTCCCCGCAGCCCACTGTGCCCCCGGCCCCGGGGTCGGCGAAGAGGGTGACGTCCCCTTCCGTGCCCAGCGCGTCGGGGAGTTCACCGCAGTTCACC
The DNA here is from genome assembly GCF_043199295.1 of Streptomyces sp. NPDC048612. NCBI lineage: Bacteria > Bacillati > Actinomycetota > Actinomycetes > Kitasatosporales > Streptomycetaceae > Streptomyces > Streptomyces sp. NPDC048612. The sequence continues at coordinate 138,347 of NZ_JBICVV010000018.1, read as the reverse complement.
GGTTGTCCGGGGACGGTGGGGGAGGCGGAGCCCGGTGTCCGGCCCGTGGGGGAGGAGGTCGCGGCCGTGGTGTCCTGGCCGCCGTCCGCGCTCCCGCAGCCCGCGGCGGACAGTGCGAACAGCACCGTCGGCACGGTGATGAGCCTCCGCATGTCGGCCTCCCTGGTGGCGGCGGTGCGCAGACGGCACGCCGCGTCGTACGAGGCTAGGAGTCCGCGGGGCGCCGGGCGATCCGGGAGGGCCGATCGGGTGACGCGCACCGGGCCGGGCACCCGCCGCTCCCGGGCGCGGAACGGTGGCGCCCGTCTCCGGCAGGGGCAGCCGCCACACCCGGCCCCCGAAGTGTGGTGCCGCACCACATCGGTCCCCGGCCGGCCGCTGCCTAGGGTGCGGACATGACCGTGATCGGCACCCCAGGCCCGGTATCCCTCGACCTCGACGGCCGTACCGCCCTCGTCACCGGCGCGGCCGGTGGCATCGGACGCGCCTGCGCGCTGCGGCTGGCGGCGGCCGGCGCGACGGTGCGCGCGCTCGACCGGGACACCGACGGTCTGGCCCGCCTCGTGGCGGACCACCCGAACGGCTCCCGGGGCCGGGTGGAACCGTGCCCGCTGGACCTGACCGACCTGGACGCCGCCGAGCGGGCCGCGGCCGGCACCGACCTGCTCGTCAACAACGCCGGCCTCCAGCTCGTCCGCCCCATCGAGGAGTTCCCGCCGGAGGTCTTCCACCAGGTCCTGACCGTGATGCTGGAGGCCCCCTTCCGGCTGCTGCGGGGCGCGCTGCCCCATATGTACGCGCGGGGCTGGGGCCGCGTCATCAACATCTCCTCCGTGCACGGACTGCGGGCGTCCCCCTTCAAGTCCGCGTACGTGGCCGCCAAGCACGGCCTGGAGGGGCTGTCCAAGACCGCGGCCCTGGAGGGCGCCGCGCACGGCGTCACCAGCAACTGCATCAATCCCGGCTATGTCCGCACACCGCTCGTCGAACGGCAGCTCGCCGACCAGGCCGCCGCCCACGGCATCCCCGAGGAGCGCGTGCTGGCCGACATCCTGCTGGCCGACTCCGCCCTCAAGCGGCTGCTCGAACCGGCGGAGGTCGCCGAGGCCGTGGCCTATCTGTGCACCCCGCAGGCGTCCTTCGTGACGGGCACCTCGCTCGCCCTGGACGGTGGCTGGACCGCGCACTGAGCGGCCCCGCCCGTCCCCGGCCGCCGGAGGCTGGCGCACCGCGCGGACCCGGAGGTATCCCTTGTGACCATGCCCACCGAACAGCCGGCGCCCGAGCCGAGCCCCGAGCCCGTGCACACGCCGCGCCCGGCACCCGTTCCGTACGGCCCGGAGGGCATACCGGCCGGCGATCCCGCCCACGATCCGGCCGAGGCCCCCTTCCTCGGCCTGCTGGCCACCGGCGCCCCGGCCGGGGAGTACGAGCGCCCGGTGCTGCGCGCCCGCGCCGAGGGCGCCTCCGCCGGCCGGCTCGCCGCCCTGGAGCGGGCCAAGCTCCACGCGCTGCGGGTGCGCGCCGAACTGGAGGACCGCCGGCGCCGCGAGGCCGAACTGTCCGCGCTCCACGCCACCGCGCACGACCTGGCCGGGCTGCGCGACCTCGACGCGGTGCTGCGCGCGATCGTGCGCCGGGCCCGCTCCCTGCTGGGCACCGAGGTCGCCTACCTCACCCTCAACGACCCGTCCGCCGGCGACACCTACATGCGGGTCACCGACGGCTCGGTCTCGGCGCGGTTCCAGCAGCTGCGGCTCGGGATGGGCGAGGGCCTGGGCGGTCTGGTCGCACAGACCGCCCGGCCGTACGTCACCGACAACTACTTCCACGACGCGCGGTTCCGGCACACCCGCACCATCGACTCCGGCGTCCAGGACGAGGGGCTGGTGGCGATCCTCGGGGTGCCGCTGATGCTCGGCAGCGGGGTGATCGGGGTGCTCTTCGCCGCCGACCGGCGCGAGCGGGTCTTCGAGCACGGCCAGATCGCGCTGCTCGCCGCCCACGCGGCCCGCGCCGCCGTCGCCCTCGACACCGCCAACCTCCTCGCCGAGACCCGTAAGACGCTCACCGAACTGGAGGCGGCGAACGAGATCATCCGCGACCGCAGCGCGGCCGTCGAGCGCGCCGCGGACGTCCATGACCGGCTGACCGAACTGGTGCTGCGCGGCGGCGGGGTCCAGGACGTCGCCGCCGCGGTCGCGGAAGTCCTGGACGGCGAGGTCGAGTTCACCGAGCCCGCCGGGGCACCGGCCGGGGCGCTGGGCCGCCCGCGCGCCGACGGGCACGCCGTACGGGACGGTGCGGACTGGGTCGCGGCGGTCGGGGCGGGCGGTGAGGTGCTGGGCGCCCTCGTGCTGCGCGGACACCAGGCCCTGGACCCGGTCGACCGGCGGACCCTGGAGCGGGCCGCGATGGTCACCTCGCTGCTCCTGCTCGCCCGGCGGACCGCCGGTGAGGCCGAACAGCGGGTGCGCGGCGAGCTGTTGGACGACCTGCTGAACGCCGCGGACCGCGACCCCCGGCTGCTCCGGGAGCGGGCCGCCCGGGTCGGCGCCGACCTGGACGCGCCGCATGTCGTGCTGGCCGCCCGTCCCGACGCCCCGCCGCCCGGCGACGCGGGCTCCGAAGACACCGGCTCCCACGACAGCGGCTCCCACGACGCCGGCTCCCATGGCGCGGACCGGCGTCGGCTGTGGTCGGCGGCCTCCCATCTCGCCGCCACCCGCCGGGGCCTGGCCGCCGTACGGGACGGCGGTGCCGTCCTGCTGCTGCCGCTCGGCCCCGACGGCGACCCGGCGCACGCCGCCCGGGAGGCCGCCGACCGGCTCGGTGCCGCGCTGCGGCTGCCCGTCACGGTCGGCGCCTCGGCACCGGTCGCGGCCCCCGCCGCCCGCCCCGCTGCGGTCGCGGACGCCTACGCGGAGGCCGGCCGCTGCCGGGAGGCGCTGCGGGCGCTGGGCCGGACCGGACAGGGCGCGGCCGCCGCCGACTTCGGCTTCCTCGGCCTGCTGCTCGCCGACACCCGCGACGTGGACGGCTTCGTGCACCGCACGCTCGGCCCGGTCACCGCCTACGACGCCCGCCGCGGTACGGAACTGCTGCGCACCCTCGGCGCCTACTTCGCCTGCGGAATGAGCCCGGCCCGCACCAAGGACGCGCTGCACGTCCATGTGAACACCGTGGCGCAGCGACTGGACCGGGTCAGCCGGCTGCTGGGCCCCGACTGGCAGAGCCCGGCCCGCGCCCTGGAGATCCAGCTGGCGTTGCGGCTGCACCAGCTCTCCGCCGCCGTGGCGGGCGATACCGGCGCGTAACGGGGGCGGCGGTCCACGCCGTCCCCGCGGGCGGTTCCCTACCGATGGCCTCCTCCGGGTGCGCACCGCCGCGACCTGCGGCAGCGTGGTGCCGAAGCTTTCCCCCCACGGACAGAGGAGCGCGACATGGGTGACAAGGGCGCGATGGACAAGATGAAGGGCAAGGCCAAGCAGAAGGCCGGCAAGCTGACGGGCGACGAGCGGATGAAGGGCGAGGGCCGCACCGACGAGGCGAAGGGCCGGGCCAAGGGCGCGATGAGCGACGCCAAGGAGAACCTCCAGGGGATGAAGGACTCCCTGAAGGGCAAGAGCCGCTCCTGACGGCCGGCGGGGGCGTGGCGGACCTGCTGCCCCGTCTCCCGGAGCGTCCCGGGCCCGCCACGCCCCCGCCGTACATCAGGTCTCAGGCCCCGCCGGGCACCGCCGAGGACGCCCCGTCGGCGGGGGCCCGCGCGGGCGGGGGGGCCCCGCCGGGCCCCCCGGGCGCGGCCCCCCCGGCGGGGGGCCCGCGGCGGGGGGCCCCCGCCCCCCCCCCCCCCCCCCCCGGCCGCGCCCGGGCCCCCCCCCCCCCCGCCGCCCCGGCGGGCCCCCGCCCCCCCCGCCCCCCCCGGCGCCCCCCCGGGGGGGGGGGCCCGGCGCGGCCGTGCGGCCCGCGCCGGGCACCGCGTCCGCGTCCACCGCGGCGAGGTCCCGGCTGCGGGTCTCCCGCGCCACGCCCACCGCGACCAGCGTCAGCACCGCGGCCGCGATGACGTACAGGGCGATCGGCGTCGGGCTGTCGTAGTCGGCGAGCAGCGCGGTCGCGATCAGCGGGGCGGGCGCTCCGGCCGCGACCGAGGCGAACTGGGCCCCGATCGAGGCGCCCGAGTACCGCATCCGGGTCGCGAACATCTCCGCGAAGAACGCCGCCTGCGGCGCGTACATCGCACCGTGGAAGACCAGCCCGACACTCACCGCGAGCAGCAGCGGCCCGAACCGGCCGGTGTCCGCCAGCGCGAAGAACGGGAACGCCCAGACGCCGACACCGGCCGCGCCCAGCAGAGAGACCGGCCGGCGCCCGATCCGGTCCGAGAGCGCGCCCCAGGCGGGGATCACCGCGAAGTGCAGCGCCGAGGCGAGGAGTACGGCGTTCAGGGCGGTCTGCGGCGCCAGCGCGGTCTGCGAGGTCGCGTAGACCAGCACGAACGCCGTGATCACGTAGTACGAGATGTTCTCGGCCATCCGCGCGCCCATCGCGACCAGCACGTCCCGCCAGTGATGCCGGAGCACCGCCACCAGCGGCATCCTCTCCAGCGCGCCGCCCTCCGCCCGCCGGGCCTCGGCACGCGCCAACGCGTCCCGGAACACCGGCGATTCGTCCACCGAGAGCCGCACCCACAGCCCCACGACCACCAGCACGCCCGACAGCAGGAACGGCACCCGCCACCCCCACGACACGAACGCCGCGTCCGACACCAGCGCCGTCATCGCCGACAGCACCCCGGTGGCCAGCAACTGCCCCGCGGGTGCGCCGGTTTGCGGCCAGGACGCCCAGAACCCGCGCCGCCGGGCGTCCCCGTGCTCCGACACCAGCAGCACCGCGCCGCCCCACTCACCGCCCAGCGCGAAGCCCTGCACCAGCCGCAGCGCGGTCAGCAGCACCGGCGCCGCCGTCCCGACCGTCGCATGGGTCGGCAGCAGCCCGATCGCGAAGGTCGCGCCCCCCATCAGCAGCAGGCTCAGCACCAGCAGCTTCTTGCGCCCGAGCCGGTCCCCGTAATGCCCGAAGACCAGCGCCCCCAGGGGCCGGGCCGCGAAGCCCACCGCGTACGTCAGAAACGACAGGAGGGTCCCGACCAGCGGATCGGACCCCGGGAAGAACAGCTTGTTGAACACCAGCGCGGCGGCGGTCCCGTAGAGGAAGAAGTCGTACCACTCGACGGTGGTGCCGATGAGACTGGCGGCGACGATCCGCCTGAGGCCGGCGGGGGCTGGTGGAGCGGTCGCGGGGGCGGGCATCGGCATCACTTCCTGACGAGGGCGGGGGCGTTGTCGTGTCGCACACCGTAGGAAGGCGCACGCCGGGCGCCCATGTGGCGGGACGCCACACTTCGGGCTTCGACGGTGCGCGCGGGCACTACTGCGCGGCGCGGCAACCACCGCCGTTCCCAGGGATTCCCCTTACCTCCGTCGCCCTCAGTGATCCCATTGGCGCGCAACGCCACCCTCCATACCCAGACGGACATGGACCGGCGTGCGCCCTGCACCGCCTCGCCGCAATCTGGACGCATGACCTATCGGCGTGCGACGGAAGGTGCCTCATGAAGTGCGCAGTCATCGGTGGTACCGGTCTGATCGGTTCGCAGGTCGTGAGGAAGCTGAACGACGCCGGGCACGAGGCCGTGCCGCACTCGCTGTCCACGGGTGTCGACGCGGTCACCGGGCAGGGGGTGGCGGAGGCGGTGGCCGGGGCCGACTGTGTCGTCAATCTGACGAATTCGCCGACCTTCGACGAGGCCTCTGCCGCCTTCTTCCGGGCCTCGATGGACGCCCTCCTGGCCGCCGGCCACCAGGCCGGGGTGGGGCACTTCGTCATCCTGTCGATCGTCGGTGTGGACCAGGTGCCCGGCCTCGCCTACTACCGTGCCAAGGCCCTGCAGGAGGACCTCCTCAAGGCCGGGCCGATCCCCTACTCGATCGTGCGCGCCACCCAGTTCATGGAGTTCATCGACGCCGTCATGTCCTGGTCCACCGAGGGCGACACCGTCCGCCTGTCCACCACCCCGCTCCAGCCGATCGCCGCGCAGGACGTCTCCGACACCGTCGCCGAGGTCGCCGCCGGTTCCCCTCTGAACGGGACGCTCGACGTCGGCGGGCCCGACGTCCATCCCCTCGACGAACTCGGCCGGATCACCCTGAACGCCCGGCCCGACGGGCGCACGGTCGTCACCGACGACACCGCGGGCATGTTCGCCGCCGTCGACGGCGATGTGCTCACCACCAAGGGCGACGCACGTATCGCCCCCACCCACTACACCGACTGGCTCGCCTGATCCGCCCGGCCGCCCGCTTCCGCCGGGCGCCCGCCCAGCAGGACGTAGATCGCCACCGACAGCACCGCACACACCACCGCGCTCGCCCGCAGCACCGTCTGCCAGGCGTCGGTGAGGCCGTGCGTCACCCAGGCGGCGAAGTCCGGCCGCGCGGCGGCGGGCAGCCCGGAGAGCGGGCCGGAGAGGTCGCCGGCGCCGACGCTGTTGGCGAGGTCGCGTGAGGTGCCGTCATACGAGGGGAACCTGGCCAACCCGGCGTCGAGGTTGTTCCGTACGAGGTTGACGAGGGCCGCGCTCGCTGCCGCGATGGCCAGGGCCTCGCTGCCGAGCCGCAGGGTGTTCAGGAAGCCCGCGGCGGCGCCCATGGCCTCCGGGGCGACGACATCGAGGACCGCTCCGTCCACCAGCCCGAAGTTGAGGCCCAGTCCGAACCCCAGGGTGATCAGGGGAGCGGCCAGGGCTCCCGGCGACACCCCCGGTTCCAGCACGGCGGCGAGCCAGGCCACGCCCGCCGTCAGACACACCAGGCTCAGCCCGAACACGCTCCGGGGCGTCAGCCCCCGGCGCAGCAGCCGGGTGGCCGCCACCGGGGCCGCCAGGATCGGCAGCGTCATCAGCAGCATGGTGCTTCCCGCCTCCCGGCTGGAGGAACCGTTCGCCACCAGCAGGTAGTTGGGCAGCAGCGGCAGCAGGAGGACGAAGGAGAAGCTCGCCACGACGGGGATCAGACACAGCGCCGTGAACTGCCTGTTGCGCAGCAGCCGCAGGTCCAGCATGGGGTGCCGTACCCGCCGCTCCACCTGCACGAAGGCCGCCAGCAGCAGCACCGAACCCGCCAGCAGACCCAGCACTCCGACGCTGCCCCAGCCCCGTTGCGGCCCCTCGACCGCGGCGAGCATCAGCAGCAGGAGCCCGCCGGAGAAGGTGGCGGTGCCGGCCCGGTCCACTCCGATCGGGCGGGAGTCCCGGGTGTCTCCCCGCCCGGCCGGACGACGGCCACGAGCGGCGCGCCCTGCCGTCCCGCCGCGCGGCAGGAGCGGCACCGCACACCACACCAGCGCCATCAGCGCCGCGTGCAGCAAGAAGAAGGCGCGCCAGCCCAGCAGGTCGGTCACCGCTCCGGCGGCCATCGCCCCGAGTGCGAGCCCGGCGCCCGTGGTGATGCCGACCGCCCCGAACGCGCGGCTGCGGGCCCGCCCTTCGAAGGTCTCGCCGATCAGCGAGCTGCCGCTGGTCAGCAGCGCGGCCGCGCCGAGCCCCGCCAGCGCGCGTGCCGCGTCCAGCAGCAGGATGTCCTGCGCTGCCGCGCTCATCGTGGACGCCACCGTGAAGAGAGCGGCGCCGCCCCCGAACACCCGTCGTCTGCCCCACAGATCGGCCAGCGAGCCGCAGGCCAGCAGGGCGCCGGCGAAGGTGAGGTTGTACCCGTGCACCACCCACTGCAGGGCGGCCAGCGGGGCGCCGGTCTCCCGGCCGATGGCGGGGAGCGCCACGCCCGAGCCCGTCACCGACGTCGGCAGGATCAGCAGGGCCGGCAGGACGGCGGCCAGCACGGGCGCTGCCCTCCGCCGCCGCTCCGTCCGCCGGGGCGGAGCGCTGTCCGTGAGTCTCATGCGGCCGGCACCGAGCCGACGAGACCGCCGTCGACGACCAGGTCCTGGCCGGTGATGTACGCGGCGTCATCGGAAGCGAGGAAGGCGACGGCCGCGGCGACCTCGTCCGGGTGGCCGAGTGAACCCAGCGCCACCTCGGCGGAGTTGCGGGCCTCGGAGTCCGGGTGGGGGTTGGCACCGCGCCACATCGGGGTGTCGATATAGCCGGGGCTGACGGAGTTGACGCGGATACCGCGCGCGGCGAGGTCGGACCCCATGGTGCGCGCGAGGTTGTGGACCGCCGCCTTGCTGGCGGAGTAGACCGAGGCGACGGGCAGCCCGCGGTAGAGGGTCCAGGAGGCGTTGATGACGACGGCGCCACCGCGTGGCACCAGCCGCAGGGCCTTCTGCACGGTGAAGAACACCCCCTTGAAGTTGACGTCGACGGTGCGGTCGAAGTCGGCCTCGGTGATCTCCGCGGTCGGCTTGAAGACACCGGTCCCGGCGTTGGCGAAGACGGCGTCGAGCGTGCCGCGCCAGCTCTCGATCCGGCGCATCAGCGCGTCGAGATCGGTCAACGAGGCGGCGTCGGCCCGCACTGCCAGCACGCGGCCGTCCACCGTGTCGAGTCCGGCGACCGCCGCGTCGAGGCGTTCCTGGTCGCGGCCGGTGATGACGACGTACGCACCCTCGTCCAGGAGCCGCCGTGCCGTGGCGAGTCCCATGCCGCTGGTGCCGCCAGTGATCAGTGCTGTCTTGTTCGTGAATCGCTGCATGACCACGATCCTGCGGCGGCGCGGACCGGCCGGGCAGTGTCGGCTGAGCCTGGGTCTGTCACCACCACCCTCACCGCGCCCGGCTGCCGCCCCGCGGCCGGGCGAAGCCCTACGGGGCGGGAACCGCGGCCGGTGCGCCGGCGTCCAGCAGGCCGGCCACCCGGGCCTCGGTCGGTGACCCCTCCGCCGGGGTGTACAGCAGCAGCCGGGCGCCGGGCAGATCGGAGACCGGCAGCATCGTGTAGGCGAACGACAGCTCTCCCACGGCGGGGTGCACCAGCGACTTGACGCCCTCGGCCGCGGCGCCCACCGGGTGTTCGGCCCAGACCGCGGCGAAGGCGGGGCTGGCGGCGCACATGTCCTCCGCGAGCCGGCCGAACTCCGGATCGTCCGGATAGCGCGCCGCGTCCGCACGGAACAGTCCGACGATCTGCCGCGCCGCCTCCTCCCAGCCGCACAGCACGGACCGGAAGTGCGCGTTGGTGAAGAAGCTGACCAGGCAGCTGTGGTCCAGCTCGCCGTAGCCGAAGACCAGTTGGGCGGCCCGGTTGACGGCGACCAGCTTCCAGTGCCGGTCGATGACGTACGCGGGCCGCGGCAGCCAGCCGTCGATGACCCGGCGGATGCCGGCCGGTACGCCGCGGTCCGCGGGCGCGGCCTGCGGTGGGTTCAGCCCGGCGAGCAGGTAGAGGTGCGCACGCTCGACGGGGTCCAGCCGCAGCACACGGGAGACGGCCTCCAGCACCTCGGCCGACACGTTGATGTCGCGCCCCTGTTCCAGCCAGGTGTACCAGGACACCCCCACCCCGGCGAGCACCGCGACCTCCTCGCGCCGCAGACCCGGTGTACGGCGCCCGCTCCCCGCCGCCATGCCCACGTCCGCGGGCGTCAGCCGCGCCCGCCGTGAGCGCAGGAACGCCCGTATCTCCGCGCTGCGTCGCCGCCGCGCCTCGGCCGACAGCTTCGAGACCTCCATACGGCCATGCTAAGCGCCTGGCCCGCGCCGATGCCCGCTGCCGCCTCCAACCTCCGCTCTTCTCGGTCGAGTTGGCGTCCGCGCGGCGGAGGCGCGCTCGGAAGGCCCGCATGCCGGACACCGCCGGCGGCCCGCGGCGGGACTCCACTGCCGGCCGGCCCGGTGGCTACGGCGCCGGGTCCCCGGAGGGGCGATCGGCGGCGGCCGTGAGCTGGTGGGCCAGGTCCCTGAGCGCTTGGCGCAGTGCGGTGGGGCGGTGGACGGTGAAGGGCCATTCCAGGGAGGCGAGCAGGCGGGCCACGCTGTCCAGTTGTGCGGCCTGCGCGCGCATCAGTACGCCGGTGGGGGTGTCCGTGAGGGTGGCGATCGTACGGGGCAGCCGGCGTGCGACGTCCTCCATGGGGCCTTCGATCAGGACCTCGACCTGCCACGGTGCGGGTGTCCGGGCCAGGGACGCGGTGAGGTGGGCCACCGGGTCGAAGTCGTCGGGGGCGGTGAAGGCGGCCGCGCCGGTCGTGGCGGACGCGATCCGGTCGATGCGGAAGGTGCGCAGGCCGGCGCGGAGGTGGTCGTGACCGACGAGGTACCAGCAGCCGGAGTGGAAGACCACCCCGTACGGGTCGACCTCGCGCTCGGTGTGTTCCTGGTGCCAGGAGCGGTAGCGCAGGGCGACGGTGTGACCTGAGTGGCAGGCCTGCGCCAGGGTCAGCAGGACGCCCGCCTCGGGGGTTTGCGCGAGCACGGTGGCGGCGGTGAAGGACAAGGTGTCCCGCATGGCGGCCAGCGGTGCGCGCAGCGGGTCCGGCAGTACGCGTTCGATCTTGGCGAGGGCGCCGGCGCCGGCCGGGGCGGTGGTGCTCATGCCCAGGCGCTCCCCGGCGAGCAGGCCCAGCACGACCACGAGGGCCTCTTCGTTGGTGAGCATCAGCGGCGGCATCCGGTAGCCGCGGGCCAGCCGGTAGCCGCCGAAGCGGCCGCGGACCGATTCCACCGGGATGCCCAGCTCGCGCAGCCGGGCCGCGTACCGCCGCACCGTGCGCACGTCGGCCCCCAGGCGGTCCGCCAGCTGTGCCCCGGTCAGGCCCGGGTGTGTCTGGAGGAGCTCCAGCAGGGCCAGCACACGCGTCAGGGGATATGACATGGATCACTCGGCATTTCAGGGCGGAAACTGTCCTGTATGAAGCCTACTCTCGCGGCAACCCCCTGAATCCAAGGAGAAACCGCATGGCTACCTTCGTACTCGTCCCCGGCGCCTGGCTCGGAGCCTGGGCTTGGGAGGCCACTGCCCAGGCGCTGCGCGAGTGTGGGCACACGGTGCTGCCGGTGACGCTGACGGGCCTGGGCGAACGGTCCGCCCTCGCCACCCCGGAGGTGGGCCTGGACACGCACATCGACGACATCACCGCGTTCGTCGAGGAGCAGGACCTCAGCCAGGTGACCCTCGTGGCGCACAGCTACGCGGCGGTCCCCGTCACCGGCGCCGCCGGCCGTCTCGGCGCACGACTGGAACGCCTGGTCTACGTCGACAGCGCACCCTTCGCCGAGGGCACCTGCCTGCTCGACGTCATGCCGGACGACGTGGTGGACCGCCTGCACAAGCTCGTCGCCGAACACGGGGACGGATGGCGGCTGCCCTTGCCGCCCTTCGAGCTGCTCGGCGCCATGAGCACCCTCGAAGGGCTCGACGAGGAGCAGCTCGGCCTTCTGCGCGCCCGGGCCACGCCCCAGCCGATCGCTACGTTCGCCCAGCGGCTGACCCGCCCCGTCGAGCCCGCTCCCGGCGTCGACCGTGTGGTGGTCGCCTGCCGCGATGCCAAGGCCGTGCTGGATGCCGGGACGCCGGCGCTGGCCTTCCTCAACCAGCCCCCGTGGCGGCACTTCGCCCTGCCCACCGGGCACTGGCCCATGCTGTCCACGCCCGTCGAACTCGCCGAGACCCTCGACGCGGTCGTCTCTTCCTGAGCGTCTCTTCCCGGTCCTGACGGCCAAGGGGCCGGTCTGTCGTGTGCCCTGCGAGCCGGCTGTCGCTCGTGGCGTGTCAAGGGGGCCTGGCGCATGCCGGCCATATACGGGCGCCCGGACGGGCAAGGCAACCGCGCCGGTGTCCCCGGCCTCTCCCTGGACGACTTTGTTCGATCGCCACTGGAGGACTGATGGGCAAAGCGAGGCGAAGAGGCCGGGGCGCCCTGGCGGGCGCGGTGTTGGCGGGTGCGGCGCTGGTGCTGCAGGGCGCCCCGCCCGCCGCCGCGGTCGTCGGCGGAGACCGGGCCGACATCGGGAAGTACCCCTGGACCGTGGCTCTGACGTCGCAGGACGTCAAGGAGCCGGAGTGCGCGGGCACACTGGTCGCGCCGCGCAAGGTGCTGACCGCGTCCCACTGCGTCAGCCCGGCCACCGTCGACAGGGTGCGTGTGGTCGGCGGACGGGAGGACCTGAGGGGCACCCGAAAGGGCACCGTGCGCAAGGTGTCGAAACTCTGGATACACCCCAGGGCCGACACCGAGGGGAACGGCGCGACCTACGCCCACGACCTCGCCGTCCTCACCCTCGACGCCCCCATGCCGTACCGCACTCTGCCGCTCGCCACCCCGGCGCAGCAGAAGCTGTACGAGGAGGGCGCGCCCAACAGGGTCCTGGGATGGGGCTCCACGACGGGCCGCGAGGACGACACCACGGTGCCGCCGCTGCAGACCGCGCTGATACCCAACAGGGGCGACGAGCAGTGCGTCACGGCGTACGGCACCCGCAGATACCGCAAGTCCTTCACGATGTGCGTCGGTTACCCGGCGGGCGGAGTCAGTGCCTGTTCCGGGGACAGCGGGGGACCGGTCGTGGTCAAGGGGCGGCTCGTCGGCGTCATCAGCGGCGGCGGCAGCTGCACCAGCCGCCGCTACCCGGGCGTCGCGGTGAAGACGGCCTCCTACTACGCGCTGCTCCAGAGCCGGATCGCCGGATAGCCGGGCAGGGAGGGAGTTTCCGGATGACACGACACAGGTACACGCGGTGGCCGGCCCTGGCAGGTCTCCTGGCGCTCATCGCCGGCGGACTCGCGGTGCTGCCGGCGCACCCCGCCCAGGCCGTCGTCGGCGGCCACCGGACCAGTACGGCGGTGGCCCCTTGGGCGGTCACCCTCAACCTCTGGCGGCAGACCGACGGCTACCCGCGCTCGGGGCAGTTCTGCGGCGGCACCCTGGTCCGGCCGACGAAGGTGGTCACCGCCGCCCACTGCGTCGTGGACGAGGCAGCGACCGATCTGGGGGTGGTCGCGGGCCGTACCGACCTGCGCCGCCACGACGGCCGGATGCGCAAGGTGACCAAGGCCTGGATTCATCCGCGCTTCGGCCGCCACCTGGAGAACGACGTCGCTGTGCTCACCCTCGACAAGCCGATGCCGGCGCGCTACACCCCGCTGCCGGTGGCCACCGCCGCCGACACCGGACCGTACCGCCCCGGCACCCGTGCCCGGGTCCACGGCTGGGGCCTGCTGGACTACGAGGACCGCCAGGCGAACCTGCTGCGGGCGGCGGACCTGCGGGTCCTTCCCGACCGGACCTGTCAACGGCTCAGCCCCTGGGGCGACTTCGACCCGAAAATGCACGTCTGCGCCAACGATCCGGTCGCCGGTGCCCATCACGCCGAAGGCGACAGCGGTGGCCCGCTGGTCGCCGGCGGCAAGCTGATCGGGATCGTCAGCTGGCTGCTCCAGGGCGACACCGCCACCCCCACGCCCGGCGTCTACACCCGGGTCTCCGCCTACTCCCGCGAGATCGCCCGGCAACTCCGCTGACGGCGGCGCCGGGAACGGGACGGCCATGGATGGCCTTGGATGCGCCACGGAGCAGCCCGGCTTCAGTCGGCGAACGGTCATCGATCAACAACGGATCAATGACCGTTCGCCGGCTGGCCGCCGGCCGGCCGAAGGCTGGTCAGTACGTCAGCGCGTCCGACGCCGAGCTCTGCCAGTAGGTGACGGAGGCGTTGTCGTCCTTGTGGGTGCCCGCGGGCAGGGCGAGCTTCGCGGGGGAGCCCACCGAACCGGAGCCGCTCCGCGAGGCGAAGTGCACCGTGAGCTGCTTGACGGTGCCACCGGTGCTCTCGCCGGGCTCGCCGGTGAGCGCGACCGAGGCGTAGGCGGAGCTGCCCGGGGCGACGCTCAGGACGGACTGCGGCTTGCTGTCCTCGTTGATCCGGGTCGCCGCCTGGTCGCCGTCGAAGCCCAGGAGGGGCGCGCCGTAGGCGTTGCAGGCCTGCGACCCGCTGTTGGTGATCTTGATGAGCACGTGGTTGAGCGGGCGCGTGACCTTGCTGACCGTGGTCTTGACGTTGTCTCCGGTGCAGGCGTCCGACGCGCTGTTCGCGGTGCCGCCGTCCTTCCCGGTGCCGCCGGTCTTCCCGGAGGAGCCGCCCTTGCCGCCGGAGGAGCCCTGCCCGGAGCCGGACCCCTCTCCCTTGCCGGACGCGCCGGAGCTGCCGGACGTGCCGTTCTCGCCGCCCGATCCGCCCGTGGTGCCGGAACCCGGCCCCGCCGCGGACGGGGCGCTGGACGCCGCCTCGGTGTCACCGTCGCAGGCGGTCAGGGACAGGCCCGCGAGGACGACGGCGACGGCGGCGGCTGCGGTGCGGGATCGGATGGTGCGCATGGTGATGTGACTTCTCCTAGCAGGTGGGTTCTGGGTCTCAGTGGTGGTTGATCAGAAGGCCTACGACCGCGGCACAGATGATCAGCACGGCGATGGCGACGACATCGCTGGTACACCAGCGGGTTCGCATGGCATCTCCCGTCTCGTGGTGCTGCTCCACAGCCTGCGGGGTGTCCGCCCGGATACCAACGAATCCGCGAGAATGCGAGAAGCCGGAACGCTGGAACAGCAGTTGACCTGGGGGAATGACCGCCCCCTGGAACGCTGTCCTGGAATGGCGGAGCGAACAGGGGAGCGGGCGAGGGGCCCGGGAGAGGGGCTCGGGAGAGGCCGTCGGAAAATTTTTCAATCCGCCACCCATCCGCGGGCGTTGCGGCTCCGAATCACGGTCGACACCTCGCCGAGGTGTTGCTGTCGAACCCGGACGACGTGCGGTCCCCCCTCCTCCGTGGAGGCCGCCGGAAAAGGAACGATCGTGATAGCCAAGCGCACCCGCCGCCTCGCCGTACTCGTCACCCTGCCCGCCGCCCTGGCCCTCACCGCAGGCGCCTCGTCCCAGGCCGTCGCCCAGGGCACCGGAGCGTTCCAGATCAACCTGGCGCAGCTGAACGACTCCGGTTCCAAGGGCACGGCGATGCTCAGCCTCCAGGGCAACCGGCTGACCGTGAAGATCGAGTCCGAGGGGCTCGTCCCCGGACAGCCCTCCGCCCAGCATCTGCACGGTTCCACCGACGGCCATGACTTCCACTGCCCGGACGCCAGCGACGACACGAACGGCGACGGCGTCCTCAACAACACCGAAGCCACGGTCGACTACGGCGACATCAACATCTCGCTCACCACCAAGGGGCCCACGGACATGAAGAGCGGTCTCGCCGTCGACCGCATGCCGGTGGCCGACGCGCAGGGCAAGCTCCAGTACGAGCGCACCCTCGCCGTCTCCCAGGACGTGGTCGACCACATCAAGGACCTGCACATCGTGCAGCACGGCATCGACCGCAACGACAACAAGAAGTACGACTTCGAGGGGGCCGGCAAGAGCGAACTCGACCCCAAGCTCCCCCAGGAGGCCACCGCACCGACCAACTGCGGTGAGGTCCTGGGCGCCGCGGTGGGCTCCATCCCGGTCGGCGGCGTCGAGACCGGCACCGGGCCCGCCGAGGAGAACGGGGTGCCGGCCGCGGTGCTGGGCGCCGGCGGGGGCGCCCTCGTGGCGGCGGCCGGTGCGCTGGCCTTCGCGCGGCGCCGCAGGAGCGGGCTCGCGGCCGCGAGCGCCGGGGACAACGGGGCCGCCGCGTGAGCCGGAGCGAGGACACCATGAGCACCGTACGCCGCCGGGGCCGCCGCGCCACCGGCTACGCCCTCGCCACGGCCCTGTCGGCCGTGCTCCTCGCCGGATGCGGCGGGCAGGACGCCGCGCCGCCCCAGTCGCTCCCCGCGGGGCAGCAGCCGGACGGCGCCGGGCAGCCCGACGACCAGGCGCCGGGCGGTGGCTCCGGGAGCAAGGCCGCCGCCAGCATGCCGAAGTCGGCCCCGCAGCGGCTCTCCATCCCGTCGCTCCAGGTCTCCTCCACGCTGGAGACGCTGGGACAGAAGAAGAACGGGACCATGCAGACGCCCCGGGACCCCGACAAGGCGGGCTGGTACCGGCCGGGGCCGACCCCCGGCTCCCAGGGACCGGCGGTGATCGCCGGTCATGTCTCCTGGAACGGCACCCCGTCGGTGTTCCACAAGCTGTCGTCGATGAAGCGCGGCGACACCATCGAGGTGGACCGGCAGGACGGCAAGACGGCGAAGTTCACCGTGGACCGCGTCGCCCAGTACCCGAAGAACAAGTTCCCCACGGTCGAGGTGTACAAGAACCTCGACCATGCGGGCCTCCGTCTGATCACCTGCGGTGGTGAGTACGACGAGGGCAAGCACTACTACCCCGACAACGTGGTGGTGTTCGCCAGCCTCACGGGCCGCGCATAGCCCGATCCGCGCAGCTCCGGCCGGTGGCCCGGCGCCCCCGCACGGGCGCCGGGCCACCTTGCGCCGGTGTGATCCGCCGGCGCCGGGGCGCCGGTCCGCCCGCCCGGGGCAACCGCCATACTGCCTGCGATCTTTCCTCGCCCCCGAAGGGAACCTCGCGACGTGTCCTCCACCGCCCCTCTCCCCGTCACGCGCACCCGCGTCGTCATCGTCGGCGCCGGTCCCGCCGGGCTCATCGTGGCGAACCTGCTGCGCACCGCCGGTGTCGACTGCGTGCTGCTGGAAACGGAGAGCAGGGAGTTCATCGAGCAGCGGCCGCGCGCCGGGTTCCTGGAGGAGTGGGCGGTGCGCGCGCTGGCCCGGCGCGGGCTGGCCGACCGGCTGCTCGAACGGGCCGCCACACAGGGCGAGTTCGAGTTCCGCTTCGACGGGGAGCGGCACACGGTACGGACCGGCGAGCTGTCGGGCCGCCGCCACTTCGTCTATCCGCAGCCGCTGTTGGTCACCGACCTCGTCGCCTCGTACGTGGACGGGGCGAACGGCGAGGTCCGCTTCGGGGTACGGGACGTGGCGCTGCACGACCTCGACGGCGACCGGCCCGCGGTGTCGTACACCGACCCGGTGAGCGGCGCCCGGCACCGGGTCGAGTGCGACTTCGTCGCGGGCTGCGACGGGGCCCGCGGAGTGAGCCGGACGGCCGTCACCGACGGCGGGGCGGTCCTCACCCGCCATGACCACGGCGTCGCCTGGCTCGCCCTCCTCGCCGAGGCACCGCCGTCCGCGGACGGTGTGGTCTTCGGCATCCACGAGCGCGGTTTCGGTGCCCAGATGGCCCGCAGCCCCCAGGTCACCCGCTACTACCTCCAGGTCCCGCCCGGCGACGACGCACGGAACTGGTCCCACACCCGGGTGTGGGAAGAACTGCACCACCGCCTCGCGGCCGACGGCGCCCGGCCGCTGACCGAGGGACCGGTGATCGAGAAGGTGGTCCTGGACATGCACAACTACGTGGTGGAGCCGATGGCGCGCGGCCGCCTCTACCTGGCGGGAGACGCGGCGCATCTGATCGCGCCGATCGCCGCGAAGGGCATGAACCTCGCGATCAATGACGCCCTGCTGCTCGGTGACGCGCTGGTCGCGCACTACCGGGCCGACGACGACAGCGGCCTGGCCGGCTACTCGGAGTCCTGTCTGCGGCGGGTCTGGCAGTACCTGGAGTTCTCGCAGTGGCTGTCGGACGTGCTGCACGGCGCCTCCTCCGGCGACCGCTTCCAGGCCGGTACGGCCCGCGCCCGGCTGCGGCGGCTGCTGGGGTCCGAGTCCGCGGCGAAGGCCTTCGCCGGGCTGTACCTCGGCGAGGAAGCCGATCTGTGACGCCGCCGCCGCGGACCGGGCGGAGGACACCTCCGTGGGGTGACTCACACAGCGGTGTGGGGTGGGAGTCCACGGCCCCGGGTACGCGGCCTCGTGATCGCCGGGCGAGATACCGTTGAGAAGTGGTAGAAATTCGGCGAAAAGCATCGCTGAGTCACTGAGGAAGGAGACGTATGTCATCGAAGCGCCGTCGTAAGAAGAAGGCCCGTCGCAAGAACGGTGCCAACCACGGCAAGCGGCCCCAGTCCTGAACGAAGGCTGGACCCGACCTCGCCGATGGGGTTTCTGTGGGCTCCCCGCGTCCGTGCTCAAGCGGACGCGCGGAGCCCACAGCGGTAGTGCACCGGGGTACGCGGACGTGCCCTACGCCTTGGTCGCTGCCTCCGCTATGCGCTGGGAGACCTGCGACTGGGTGGCATCGCGCCGCGTCGGGGTGAACGACAGCACGATGCGCCGCTGTTGGTCCCGGGTGGCGAACAGGGCCGAGCAATAGCCGTACTGCTCCCCGGTCTTGCCCCACAGGGTGAGCCCGTTCACCGTGACGGTCTGCAGGCCCGCGGCATAGCGCGCCGGGCCGCCGTCCACCATGCGCACCTCGTCCGGCGGCAGGGTGAACATCCGCGCCAGCTCCCGCGGCGGCAGCAGCTCGCCCGAGAACAGGGCGGTGAGGAAGCGGTCCAGATCGCCGGTGTGGGAGATCATCTCGCCCTCTCCCCAGGAGGCCGACGGATGGAACTCGGTGATGTCCAGCAGCGATCCGTCCGTCATCCGCAGATAGCCGTGGACATGCGGACCGTGGACGCGTGGGTCGTCGCCGGGCACACGGGTGTGCCGCAGGCCCAGCGGGCGCAGGAGGCGGCGGCCGATCACCTCGCCGTAGCGGCGCCCCGTCAGCCGCTCGATCAGCAGCGCCAGCAGGACGTAATTGATGCCGCGGTACTGCTGCTTGGTGCCGGGGGTGAACTTCATGGGGCCGTGCGACACCCGCGCCACCAGCTGCTCGGGGGTCCACCGGTCGTAGCGGTGCCGCGCGATGGCCTCCGGGGAGGACGGGTCGTAGGGCGGGGCCTGCTCGTCGGGGAGTCCGCTGGTGTGGTTCAGCAGCTGTGACACCGTGATCGGCGGGAACCTCGCCGGCAGCACACCGGGCAGCAGACGCTGCACCGGCGTCTCCGGTGACAGCCGCCGCTCGGCGGCGAGCTGCAGCACCACCGTCGCCACGAAGACCTTGGTGATGCTGCCGATCCGGAAGGTGTCCCGCTCCTGGACCGCGCGGCCGGTGACCCGGTCGGCGACGCCCGAGGTGCCGTACCACCGCCCGGCCGAGCCGCTCACCCGCAGCTGGGCGGCGATCAGCTCGGGGTGCTCCAGATCGGCGAGGGCGGCCCGCAGCGCGGGCACCTGTAGCGGAGGGACGGGGGCGGCGGCGGGCGGCACCCGACGGGCGGGACCGCCGCCCGGTGACGGGACCGCGGCCGGGCGGGAAGCGGCGCGGGGCACCGCGCGGGCCGGGCCCGCCGTCGCGGCGACCACCGCTCCGGACAGGGCGGCCCCCACAACTGCCCTGCGGGACAAGGGAGAAAGGCTCATGTCGCACAGCTTCGCGGAGGCGCGCCGCGCGGGCGTCAGGGATTTCCCCGACCCGCCCCGGAAACACCCCCTACCCCGCCCCTGACCCGCCCGGTGCCGCGTGCGGCGGCGCCCGAGTAGAGGGAGCCCGGACGGCGGTTTAGCGTGGAAGGGAGTTTCGCCTCCCAGGAGGGGCTGTTGCCATGTCACACGGCCGGACGGACACCGCCGACGGTGACCGGTTGTCGCACTTCCTCGACAGCCCCGTCATCGGAATGTCGCCCTGGATCGCGATGTCGGTCATCGTCGGGCCGGGCCGCTTCGAGCTGGCCGTGGGAATAGCCCTGGCCCTCGCCGTCCTGCTCGTCATCATCGGCCGCGTACGCCATCCCGGGACCTCGTTCAAAATTCTGGAGATCGCCGATGTGGTGTTCTTCGCGGTGCTGGCGGTCATCGGCATTTTCGCCTCTCCGGGCACACACCGCTGGCTGGAGACCTATGCGGGGGAGGTCGCGAGTATCGCGCTGATGACGATCGCCCTCGGGTCCATGGCGTTCCGGGTGCCCTTCACCCTGCAATACGCGCGGGAACGGGTGCCCCGCGAGGTCTGGAGCGATCCCCGATTCCTGCGGACCAATTACTACATCACGGCCGCGTGGGGCGCCGCATTCGCGGTGGCGGCGATCGCGGGCGCCTTCGGTGATCTCGTGCTGCACAATCCCAATAACGCGTGGACCGGCTGGATCATCCAAATCGCAGCCATCATCGCGGCCTTGCAGTTCACCGAGTGGTACCCGGACGTCGTACGGGCCCGTTCCCTGCGGGAGAAGAACCTGCCCGGCCCGCCCGAACCCCCGCTGAGCAGCATGCTCATCCCGCTGGCGGGCTATCTGACCCCGGTGGGCATCGCGGTGCTCGTCGCCGGTGCCGGGCCGGTGTGGCTGGGGGTGGCGCTGATCGTGCTGGGGGTGGTGCTCGTCAAATCCCTGTCGCGCCCCAAAGAGGCCGAGGTCGACGCCGACGTATCCGGCTGAGGGGTTCGCCGCGCCGGGTGACCCGTGATCTAGAATCGCCGGATGATCTTTATCGTCGTCAAGTTTCCCGTAAAGCCCGAACACGCCGAGGAGTGGCCTCGGCAGGTGGCGTCCTTCACCGAAGCCACCCGCGCCGAGCCCGGCAACCTGTGGTTCGAATGGTCCCGCAGTATCGAGGACCCGAACACCTTTGTCCTGGTCGAGGCATTCAAGGACGACGCCGCCGAAGCGCATGTCAATTCCGACCACTTCCGCGCCGGGATCGAGCGGATGCGCCCGCTGCTGCGCCGCACCCCCGACATCGTGAGCACCACCATCGAGGGTGCGGACGGCTGGAGCAAGATGGGCGAGATCACCATCGACTGACCGGGTCGCCTTCGAAGGAAAGGGCATTGACGGCCAGCGGCCAAGGGCCCCTCGGCGGCAGCCGCAGCGTGCGCGCGGGGCCCGCTACGCCTCCTTCAGCAAATGGCCGGCGAACCAGTCCCGGGCGAGGTCGGCGACCTGCTGGAGTGCGCCGTGCTCCTCGAAGAGATGGGTGGCCCCGGGAACGACGTCGAGGCGGGTCTCGCAGCGCATCGCCGCCTCGGCCTGCTGGTTGAGGTCGAGGACCAGGGTGTCGTTGCCGCCCACGATGAGCAGCGTCGGCGCCCGCACCGCGTGCAGCAGCGGTTCGGCCAGGTCGGGGCGGCCGCCGCGGGAGACGACGGCACCGACGTCCGCGCCGGGTGCCGCGGCGGCCCGCAGCGCCGCCGCGGCACCGGTGCTCGCGCCGAAGTAGCCGATCGGTACGGGGGTGCGGCCGCGCAGCCAGCCGGTGGCGTCCGTCAGCCGCTCGGCGAGGGTGGCGATGTCGAAGACGTTCGACCGGTGGGCCTCCTCGGCCGGGGTGAGCAGGTCGAAGAGCAGGGTGCCCAGGCCCGCCTTGTTGAGCGCCGTGGCGACCAGCCGGTTGCGGGGGCTGTGGCGGCTGCTGCCCGAGCCGTGCGCGAACATCACCACCGCCCCGGCGCCCGCCGGCAGCAGGAGGTCCCCGGTCAGCCGCACCCCGGCGGCGTCGATCGCCACCGCCTCCTCGACGTCCCGGTCCGCCGCGGCCCCCGGGCCCGGCGCGTCCGGCGCCGGCTCCTCCGGGCCGGGGCCCGCCGCGGCCTGCGTCAGCAGCGAGACCACCTCGTCGTCGGGGGTCTGGGAGAAGTCCTGGTACCACTCGCCGACGGCCGAGAAGGCGAACGGGGTGGAGAGACAGACGAATTCATCGGTCGTGGTGCGCAGCCGCTCGGCCGCGTCCGGGGGCGCCACGGGGACGGCGAGCACCACCCGGGCCGCGCCCTGTGCCCGTACGACCTGGCATGCGGCCGCCGCGGTGGCGCCGGTGGCGATCCCGTCGTCCACCACGATCGCCGTGCGGCCCTCCAGGGAGAGCCGCGGCCGCCCGGCACGGAAGCGCTCGGCCTGACGGGAGAGTTCCGCCGCCTCGGCATGCTCCACAGAGGCCAGATCCTCCTGTGCGAGCCGGCCCCGGCGGACGATGTCGTCGCTGATCACCCGCACGCCGCCCTCGCCGATGGCGCCGAACCCCAGCTCGCGCTGGTAGGGGACGCCGAGCTTGCGGACCACGATCACATCGAGCGGCGCCCTGAGCGCCCGCGCCACCTGGAAAGCGACCGGTACCCCGCCACGGGGCAGGCCCAGCACGACGGGGTCCTCCCCCGCCAGGTGCCGTAGCGACTCGGCGAGGCGGTGCCCCGCGTCCGCGCGGTCAGCGAACACCACAGTGTGCACCCCCTAGCCAGGGGAGACGGAAGCTGCGTTCACACCTCCCTTCCGAAGTAACCCCATCCCCGGTGACTGCGCAAGTCGGACCGCGGGCAGGGCCCGGCCCTCCGCCCGGCCAGGGCGGCCGTGGTTACCGTCGGCGTATGAAAGGAATCGGAGCGGTTCTGATCGATATCGACGGGGTGCTCACCGTGTCCTGGAAGGCGCTGCCCGGCACGGTCGCCGCCATGGAGCGGCTGCGCGCGGCCGGCGTCCCGCTGCTGCTGGTCACCAACACCACCTCGCGGACCCGCGAGGCGGTCGCCGGGCGGCTGGCCGGTGAGGGGTTCCCCGTCGGCGTCGAGGACATCCTGACCGCGCCCGCCGCCACCGCCGCCTACCTGCGCGCACACCATCCGGACGCGCGCTGTCTGCTGATCAACAGCGGCGAGGTCCGGCCGGACCTGGCGGGCGTGCGGCTCGTCGGGGAGGAGGCGGCCGCGGCGGGCCGGGAGGCGCCGGACGTGGTGGTCTTCGGCGGTGCGGGCGAGGAGTTCGGCTACCGGGCCCTGAACACCGCCTTCCGCCATCTCCAGCGCGGTGCCCGGCTGGTCGCCATGCACCGCAATCTGTACTGGCGCACGGCGGACGGGCTCGACCTCGACACCGGGGCCTTCCTGCCGGGCCTGGAGCGCGCCGCCGGGGTCGAGGCGGTGGTCACCGGCAAACCGGCCGGGGCGTTCTTCGCCACCGCCCTGGCGCACCTGGGCGCCGCCGCGGCGGACACGCTGATGGTGGGCGACGACATCGAGTCGGATGTGCTGGCGGCCCAGCGCCACGGGCTGACCGGCGTGCTCGTCAGGACCGGCAAGTATCTGCCGGAGACCCATCGCGCGGCCACCGGCACCCCGGACCACGTCCTCGATTCCTTCGCCGGTCTGCCCGCCCTGCTCGGTCTGCCCGGCGCGCCGGAGCCGCCCGCCCCGTGAGCCGGGGAGCGGCGCCCCGGGCCCTCACCCCGCGGTGGCGGCCCCGGGGCGCCGGTAGTGGAGCAGGACGACGCCGTTGCCGAAGGTCCGGGTCCCGGCGAGTTCCAGGGCGGTCCTGGTGTCCGCCGTCCGGAACAGGGGCCTGCCCCGCCCGATGAGGACCGGATGGACGAAGAGGCGGTACTCGTCGATCAGATCGTGCCGCCGGAAGGTCTCGGCGAGGTCGGGGCCGCCGAGCACCAGATCGCCGCCCGGCTGCGCCTTGAGCGCCATGATCTCCTCGGGGACGACCTCCCGCACGAGGGTGGAGTGGTAGCCGCCGGCGTCCTCCAGGGTCCGGGAGAACACGTACTTGGGCATGTCCCGCCAGATCCCGGCGAACTCGGCCATCGTCCGGTTGCACGCGGGGTCGGCGTCGGCGGTGGGCCAGAATCCGGCCATCAGCTCATGGCTGACCCGTCCGGTCAGGAAGGCGCCCGCCGTCCGGAGCCAGTCGTTGAAGTACTGGTGCAGCTCGTCGTCGACCAGATGCCAGTCGATCTCGCGGTCCGGGCCCTCGAAGAAGCCGTCGACGGACAGCGACAACGACAGAACGATCTTTCTCATCGCGGACCTCACCGAAGTCATCGGGCCGGCCGGCACCGGCCGGAGGGCCCCAGTGTGCCTGGCGGTCACGGCGGCCGCCGGTACGCGCCCGTACGGCGCGCCGGGCGCTCGCCGGCACCTCAGGACGGGCCGGTGAGCAGCGCCGCGATCTCCGCCGCCGTCCAGTGGCCGTCGGCCCCCGGACAGCCGGCGAGATAGACGGCGGCCTGACGGGCGCTCCACCCGTGGCAGGCAACGATGCCGGCCCCGATATGCCGCAGATAGGCCGCGGACGGCGGGTTCCCGGGGACGTCCGCGCTGCTCCACGGGGCGGTGAAGGTCAGTACCGGGTGGCCGTCGAGCAGTCCGGCGCACACCAGCGTCTCGTACCGCCCGGGCCCCAGCCGGGACCGGCCGCGGGTGAGGGCCTCCGTCAGATCGAGGTCCTCGCCGGGCTCCCGGTGCATCTCCTGAGCGGCGATGTCAGAGAACTGAGAGAGCGTCAGAAGGTAGGCACAGGACGGCAGTTCACCGCTCCCCGAGCGGGCGTCGGGTGCCGCGTCGGGGTCGTAGAAGGCCCGGCCGCCGGTCCACACCTCCGACTCGGTCGCGAAGTAGAGCCGGCCCGGCAGCATGACCGGGACCGTACGCGCCGGGGCACGGGCATCCCGGCAGCCCGGGTGGTCGCGCAGCCCTCCGGGCGGCCGGCCGCCCTCCAGGTAGGCGGTCAGCCGGTCGAGATGCATGTTGGAGCCGTAGGCGGCGTACCACAGCCGGCGGCCGGGGGTGCGGCGCCGGACGGCGTCCGGGGAGCTGTCCAGGGCTTCGGGGCGTCGGAGCCTGCTCACCCCTTCACGCTACGCGGACCGGCCCGCGGCCGCGTACGTCCGGCAGGGCCGCTGCCCGGTCCGGGCGACAGGACGGGGAGCGGACGCCCCAAACCCCCTGGACCAACCTGGCTTGATCGTGACCACCGCGGGTTTTGCCGCGGAGGGGCTGGAGATGCGCACTGCACGGACCGGAGCGGACCGGTCCGCTCAACAACCGGTGCCCGGCCGACGGCCGGCCGCCGGGGGACGGAGGCAGTGTGGCGGACCAGGTGGCAGCACGTACCGACGCGGAGATATCCGGGGCCGGGGCGGCGGGCAGCCGCCCCGTGCGGCCCGCACCCCGGGCGCAGGCGAGCCGGCGTCAGCTGCTCGCGGCCACGACGGCGGCCGGACTGGGGCTGCTCACGGCCTGCGGGGGCACGTCCTCGGGGGCCGGTTCCGCGTCCCGGGCCTCCCCGCCCGGCAAGCCGGGGGACTCCGCTTCGGCCGGGACCGGCGCTCCGGACCCGTCCGGCTCCGCATCCTCCGGCCGCCCGAAGAAGCGGCGCCGTCCCGAACTCCCGCGGGGCGGACGGGAGCTGTTCCCGCACTACCGGCTGGTCGGGTTCTGCGGTCTGCCCGGCGCCGCGGCGCTCGGCCGGCTCGGGACCGGCGACCCCGTGAAACGGGCCGCCGAAGCGGAGAAGGTGGCCCACTCCTACGCCGCGGGGCGGGAGCCGCTGCCGGTGCTCGAACTCCTGGCGACGGTCGCCAACTCCTCGGCGGGTGCGGACGGCACCTACCGCTCACGGACGCCTGCCGCCACCATCCGCCGCTTCCACCGGGTGGCGCGCGAGCGCCGCGGGCTGCTGCTGCTGAACATCCAGCCGGGCCGGGCCCCGGTGCTCGACGAGGTCAAGGCGCTGCGCGACTGGCTCGTGCACCCGGACGTGGGCATCGCCCTCGACCCGGAGTGGGAGATGGGCCCCGACGAGGTGCCGGGCGACACCTACGGGCACACCGACGGCCATGAACTGACGAAGGTCGCCCGCTATCTGTCCGGGCTGGTCGAGAAGCACGACCTGCCCGAGAAGCCGCTGGTCTTCCACCAGGTCGCCACGTCCGTCGTGGGCAAGCAGTCGGCGCTCCGCCCGCAGCCCGGGGTCGCGCTGATCAAGAGCGCCGACGGCATCGGCTCGCCCGGCCTCAAGCGCGGCACCTGGCACGAGCTGGTCGACGACCTGCCCGACGGCCTGCACACCGGTTTCAAGCTCTTCTACGAGGAGGACGCCGAGGGCAGCCGCCTCATGACGCCGAAGGAGGTGCTGGCCCTCCGTCCGCAGCCGGAGTACGTGATGTACGAGTGAGCCGCCCGGAGCGCTTCGGGTCCGGACGGCTCGGGCGCCGGGCGGGGCGGCGGCCCGCCGCACGACGGTCACCGGTCCGCCCGCGGTGCGCGCGGCGGCCGGTGATGCTCCGTCAGTACGGGTGCTTGTCGGGCCGGTTGGTCCATGCCGCGTAGGCGGTGGCGCCCAGCTCGGGGTAGATCTGTGCGATCTTGATCCGCCGCTCGTCGAGGGGCCGCTGGAAGTCCTCGTACTGGAACGTGTCGTCGAAGCCGATCCGCGCGGTGTCCGCCAGGTCGCAGCTGTAGTACACCGCGTCGATCCGCGACCAGTAGATGGCGCTCATGCACATCGGGCAGGGCGCGCCGCTGATGTAGATCGAGCATCCCTGGAGCATCCGGGCGCGCTCCGCCACCGGGTCCGGTGACCCCTCGGGCCGGGGGACGTATTCGAGCGTGCTCTCGTTCTGGTGCTCCACGGCGATGGACGGCGCCTCGGGGTTGAGGACCTGGATGGCTTTCCGGATCGTCTCCACCTCGGCGTGCGCGGTGGGGTCGCCGGTCAGCAGCACGCGGTTCTGTCCACGGGCGACGATGTCCCCGTTGCGCGTGAGCACCGCGCCGAACGGGCCGCCCCAGCCGTTCTCCACGGATTCCGTGGCCAGCCGTACGGCCTCTGCGAGGAGTTCTTTGTCTTCCATCACGGACTCTCCGATCGGCATGGATTCCTCTGCGGAACGGATGGATAAAGATGCCCAATTTGCCCCGTAATTCCCTTATGTACTAGGCTACTCGATGTGAGTGCCCGTGCAAGCCGTGGCTCCACGGCCGTCAACGCCACCGTCGTGACCTCGCAGAAGGTGCACGAGGGCCGGGCCGACGAGTACCAGCACTGGCAGGAAAGAACGAATCAGGCAGCCCGCGAATTCGAGGGTTTTGTGGGCGCCGAGGTATATCCGCCCGGCGCTGGTGAACCCAATGAATGGGTGACCGTATTCCGCTTTTCCGCCATGGATTACCTGACCGCCTGGCTGGATTCGGACGTACGCCACGCGTTGCTGGACGAAGCGCGCGGACTGTTCGAGGGGTCCCCCACGCAGGAGGTGCTCCAGGGCGGCAGCCCCGCCCGGCAACTGGCTCCCGAGGTGGTCACGGCCGTGATCTCCCACGAGGTCAAGCCGGGCTGTGAACAGGGATTCCTGAACTGGCAGGAGAAGACGCTCCGGGAGCAGGAGAAGGCACCCGGCTTCATGGGCTCCGAACTCTTCGAGCCGGTGGCGGGTGTGCAGAGCAACTGGGTCGTCGTCTTCCGGTTCGAGACGCGGGCGTACCTCGACGACTGGCTCGCCTCCGACGTCCGCACCACGCTGTTGGAGGAGGGGAGCAAGTACTTCACCTCCTACGACGTGCGCAAGGTCGGCTCCTCGTTCAGCGGCTGGTTCCGGTTCGACCACGGCGAGGACCGGAGCGCCCCGCCCAACTGGAAACAGGCGATGGCCGTTCTGCTGGCGCTCTATCCGACGGTGATGGTGCTCAACCTCACCGTCGGATACGGCCTGGAGAAGCTCGACATCCGCGAGTACATCGGCCTGTTCCTCTCCAACGTGCTCAGCGTCAGCGCGCTGACCTGGCTGCTGATGCCCACGGTGAACCGGCTGCTCGCCTTCTGGCTGGTGCCCGCCCGGGTCCGCACCCGCCGGACGCAGGTGCTGGGGACCGCCCTGGTGGTGTTCTGCTACGCGGTGTTCATCGGTGTCTTCGGCCTGATCACCGGTCAGATCTTCTGAGGAGGCCGTGATGCGCCCACGGGCACCGGGAGCGGCGGCGGACGCCGAGGGCACGCTGATCCGGCGGGACGACCCCGGCTACGAGGACACCCGGACCGGCGCGGTGTGGAACGAGGTCACGCCCCGGCGGTTCCCCGCGTTCCTGGCGCGGGCTGCCACGGAGGCGGACGTGGTGCACACCGTCACCTGGGCCCGTGCCCGGGGACTGCGGGTCGCGATCCGCTCCGGCGGGCACAACTGGTCCGGCTCCCCCCTCCGCGACGGGGGCCTGCTGCTCGACCTCGCCGGGCTCCGGCAGTGCGCCGTCACCCCCGCGCACGGCACCGAACCGGCGACCGCCACGGTGGGCCCCGCCGTCACCGGCCAAGACCTGGTCGCCGCCCTCACCCCGCACGACCTCGCCTTCCCCGTCGGCCACTGCCCCACGGTGGCGGTCGGCGGATTCCTGCTCAGCGGCGGCCTCGGCTGGAACTCCCGCGCCTGGGGCGCGTCCTGCGCCGACGTACGGGAGATCCGGGCCGTCACGGCCGACGGGCGGACGGTCACCTGCAGCGACACCGAGCACCCTGACCTCTTCTGGGCCGCCCGGGGCGCCGGACCGGGCTTCTGCGCCGCCGTCACCGGCTTCCGCCTCGCCCTGCACCCCCACCCCGCCTCGGTCATGACCACCTCCCTCACCTTCCCGTCGGCCGATGTGGCCCGGGTGACGGACTGGGCGGAGCCGCTCGCGCGCCGCCTCCCGCCGTACGTCGAGACGGCCTTCGTCCTCGCGGCCTCCGGTCCGCCGGCCGCCGGTGCCGGGCGCGGGCCCCGGATCACGGTCGGTGCCACCGCGTTCGCCGCGACGGAACGGGAGGCCCGCCGGGCGCTGGAGCCGTTCGCCGACTGCCCCTTCGGGGAGTGCGCCGTCAGCCGGCGGCTGCCCGCCCCGGTGTCGTTCGCCGGGCTGCACGAGGGCGCGGCAGCGATCTGGCCCCCCGCGCACCGGTACGCGGCGGACACCCTGTGGTCGCCGGAGAGCCACACCACCCAGCTGACCCGGATCGCCGACGCGGTCGCCCACGCCCCCTCCGGGAAGTCCCTGGTGCTCTCGCCCGTCCAGCCCGTCTCCCAGGAGCCCGCGCTGCTGCGGAACATGGCCTTCGCCCCGCTCGGCGCCTCCTACCTCGTGTGCTACGCCGTCTGGGACGACCCCGCCGACGACCGGGCCAACGCCCGCTGGCTGCGGGACGCCATGGCCGCGGCGGACCCGCGGGACGACGGCGGCCACTACATCGCCGAGACGGACCTGGAGGCCGGTGCCGCACGGGCCCGGCGCTCCTACACCCCCGCCACCTGGGACCGGCTGCAGGAGATCAAGGCCCAGTGGGACCCGGAAAACCTCTTCCACTCGTACCTCGCCCCGTGACGGGACGGGACGCGGCACGGTTCCCGCCCGCTCGGGGGAGCGGGAACCGTGCCACGGGGGCACCATGGCCCTATGCTGCTGGCGCAACTCGCACAGGTGTCGGGGGAGGTCGCCGCGACATCGGCGCGTTCGCGGAAGACTGCGCTGCTGGCCGGGCTGTTCCGGGCCGCGGCGCCGGAGGACGTCCCGGTGGTCATCCCCTACCTCGCCGGGCGGCTGCCCCAGGGGCGGATCGGGGTCGGCTGGAGCGTGCTGCGCGAGCCGGTGCCGCCCGCCGGCGCCGCCACGCTGACCGTCCGTGACGTCGACGCCGCGCTGACCGCCTTGGCACGCGTCTCCGGAGCCGGGGCGCAGGGGGAGCGGCGCCGCCGCGTCCGGGAGCTGCTGGCCGCGGCGACGGCGGAGGAACAGCGGTTCCTGACCGGCCTGCTCACCGGCGAGGTACGGCAGGGCGCGCTGGACGCCCTCGCGGCCGAGGGGCTCGCCGCCGCGACCGGGGTGCCCCCGGCGGACGTACGGCGGGCCGTGATGCTGGCGGGATCGCTGCCGGACGTGGCGCGGGCCCTGCTCGCCGGGGGAGCGCCGGCGCTCGCGGAGTTCCGGCTCACCGTCGGCCGGCCCGTCGGGCCGATGCTCGCCCACAGCGCCGCGTCGGTCGCCGAGGCCGTCGACCGGCTCGGCGCCTGCGCCGTGGAGGAGAAGCTCGACGGCATCCGCGTCCAGGTGCACCGCGACGGACCGGACGTCCGCATCCACACCCGCACCCTGGACGAGGTCACCGACCGGCTGCCCGAGGTCACCGCGGTCGCCCGGGACCTGCCGGCCACCCGCTTCATCCTCGACGGCGAGGTCATCGCCCTGGACGGTAGGGGCCGGCCGGTGCCGTTCCAGCGGGTCGCGGGACGGTTCGGCTCGCGGGTGGACGTCTCCGCCGCGCGGGCCGCGCTGCCGCTGTCCCCGGTCTTCTTCGACCTGCTCGCGGTCGACGGCCGGGACCTGCTCGAACTCTCCGGCGAGCAGCGGCACGCGGAGCTGGCCCGGCTGGTTCCCGAACCGCTGCGGGTGCGCCGCCGGGTGGTCGCCGACCCGGCCGACCCGGCTGCCCGCGCCGCCGTGCAGGAGTTCTGGGCCGAGACGCTGCGCCGGGGCCACGAGGGCGTGGTGGTCAAGGCGCTGGACGCCCCCTACAGCGCGGGCCGCCGCGGCGCCGCCTGGCTGAAGGTCAAACCCGTGCACACCCTGGACCTGGTGGTGCTGGCCGCCGAGTGGGGACACGGCCGCCGCACCGGGAAGCTGTCCAACCTCCACCTCGGCGCGCGGGCGGCGGACGGCGGCTTCGTCATGCTGGGCAAGACCTTCAAGGGCCTCACCGACGCCACCCTCGGCTGGCAGACCGAGCGGCTCAGGGAACTCGCGGTGGCGGACGACGGCCATGTCGTGACGGTGCGTCCGGAACTCGTCGTCGAGATCGCCTACGACGGGCTGCAGACCTCCTCGCGCTACCCGGCGGGGGTGACCCTGCGCTTCGCACGGGTGGTGCGCTACCGGGAGGACAAGACGGCGGCCGAGGCGGACACCGTCGAGACGGTGCTCACCGCGCACGACGGCGGGGCGGCGTAGCCGCCGTGGCCGGGAAGCGCAGCGCCGGACTGCTGCTGTACCGGAGCACGCCGGCCGGAGTCGAGGTGCTGCTGGCACACATGGGCGGGCCGTTGTGGGAGCGGCGGGACGCGGCGGCGTGGTCGGTGCCCAAGGGCGAGTACGTACCGCCGGAGGAGGCATGGGACGCGGCCCGGCGGGAGTTCGAGGAGGAGCTGGGCCTGCTGCCGCCGGAGGGGTC
Organism: Streptomyces sp. NPDC048612; assembly: GCF_043199295.1. Lineage (NCBI taxonomy): Bacteria > Bacillati > Actinomycetota > Actinomycetes > Kitasatosporales > Streptomycetaceae > Streptomyces > Streptomyces sp. NPDC048612. The sequence continues at coordinate 107,542 of NZ_JBICVV010000018.1, read as the reverse complement.
GTGTCTCCCGCTGGGCGAGGCGCGGCAGGCGAGCGGCAAGGTGGTCACCGTCTGGGCCGTCGAGAGCGACCTCGACCCGGAGCGGGTGGTGCCCGGCACCTTCGAGATGGAGTGGCCGCGCGGGTCCGGGATGCGCGGCACCTTCCCGGAGATCGACCGGGTGGCCTGGTTCGCGCCGCACGAGGCACGGGAACGGCTGGTGGCGGGGCAGCGGGTGTTCCTGGAGCGGCTGGCGGAGCGGCTCGCCGCCGCGGACTGACCGCGGGCGCCGCGCGCTCCCCGGCTTCACCACCCGCGCAGGCGACGTGCCACCGGCCGCCCTGGACACCTCCGTTCCGCACCGGCAGTCTGGCGGCGGGGCCGTTCGACCCGGCCCCGAACGGGGGCCCTGGCGACAGGGTCATGAGCATGCCGCGGGGGCCGCATGTTACGTCTGCACTTCGAGGACCGGGATCTCGCACGGGTACAGATAGCCGCCGAACCCGATCCGCTCTGGGAGACGGTGCTCGCCCTGCACCACGTCGCGACCGCCGGGCGCGGAGTGCCGGTGTACGGCGCCTGGTGCGCCCGGGCCCGCAGCGAACTGGACGCCCGGGGGCTGACCCGCGCCGCCCGGCTGATCAGTGCGCTGGCCCCGGCCGACGCCCGCTACTTCCCGGACTTCCTCACCCCCGACGCGGCCCGCGACGGGCTGGCCGCCGGTCTCGCGGCGCTGCGGGACACCTCCCCGGTCCGGCTGACGGCGGAGTCCGCGCGGGCCGCGCTGCCGGACCGGCTCCCGCGCTGGACCGCCGCGCTGACCGCCGGGAGCCGGGAGCCGCTCGACGAACTGGCCCGCGCGTTCCGGGAGGTGCACCGCGCGGTGATCGCGCCCGACTGGACGGAGGCGGCCGCCACGGTCGACTCCGACCGCGGCACCCGTGCCCGCATCCTCTGCCGGAACGGGGTCGACGCCCTGCTCAACAGCCTCCGCCCCGCGCTCCGTTGGGAGCCTCCGGTGCTGCACGTCGACTATCCCCAGGACCGCGATCTGCGGCTGGGCGGCCGGGGACTGCGGCTGATCCCCTCGCACTTCTGCTGGGGCAGACCCATCGCCCTCGCCGACCCCGCACTGCCGCCGGTCCTGGTCTACCCCGTGGAACACTCCACCGCCTGGGCGCCGGCCGCCACCCGCAGCTGTCATCCGCAGGCGCTGTCCACCCTCCTGGGCCGCACCCGCGCCCGCATCCTCGCCGCGCTCGACGCGCCGACCACCACCGGCGAACTGGCCCGCCGCCTACGGGTCTCCGCCCCCTCCGCCAGCGAGCACGTGAGCGCCCTGCGCGAGGCCAACCTGGCCCGCAGCCGCCGCGACGGGGGCTCGGTCGTCCACGCCCTCACCCCGCTCGGCACGGCCCTGCTGCACGGCGAACTCGCCCCCGTCCGCCTGCCGCACTGAGAGGTCCCGGGGCGGCGGGGGACTCCGCTACTGGCGGGCCAGGGAGCGGGTGATGCCCGTCGCGATCGTCGTGGCCAGCGTCCAGCCCGTGACGACCAGCAGATACGAGAGCCACTGGTACCACCCCCGCGGCGCGAAGGCCCCCTCCTGCCCGAAACCGATGATCGGCATCAGCAGGTCGAGGGTGTAGAAGAACGGGTTGAAGTCGGGAGCCTCGTCGGTCTTCAGCGGGCGCGGCGGGTGCAGGGCGAAGGCGAGGGCACCGACGAGCAACAGGGCCAGCAGCCAGCCGGCGGCGCGCATCGGACGGAAGCCGTAGCCCACCGTGGCGTCCTGAAGGTGACCCCAGACCTTGGCGTACCAGGGCAGGGTGCGGCGGTGGCGGCGGAGCTTGGCCAACAGGACGGTGCGGGCGGCGGCTTCGTCCCCGGCCGTGCGGTAGGCGCCGGCGAGCTGCTCGTACGAGTACGACACATAGCCCGCGCGCTCGCGCTCCAGCACCGGCAGCCGTTCCTCGGCGGGGAGGTGCGGGAGCAGCGAGCCATAGGTGAGCCGGTCGAGCTTGACCTCGTCCGGCCAGACCTCCGGCGGGACGTACAGCACGTCGAACTGGGCGCGGCGCAGATTGACCGTGCCCACCACGGGCTGCGCCTCGCGCAGCCACATCTCGCCCGCGACACAGCTGCTGACGCGTAACGCGACCCCGCCCGGGTTGGCGAGGGCGGCGTAGGCGAAGTTGAGCTGGCCACCGATCCGGGCACCGCGCAGGTCGACCCGGCCGTGCGCCCGCAGCCGCATCGCGTGCACGTCGGTGCCGACGCCGAGCGTCTGGGCCTCCAGCGCGTGACCGCCGGGGGCGGTGAGCCGTGCGTCGTCGAGCGTGACCTGACCGCCGACGGTGGCGCCGTTCAGGCGGATCTCGCCGTGGGTGACCAGGCCGGGCGCCCAGAGGTCGGTGCCGATGCCGGCGTGGTTCAGCTGGAGAACGGGTTCCCCGGGCGGCTCCGCGCGGGCCGGATCACCGAAGTGGGCCCCGTTCGCGAAGACCGCACCGGAGATCTGCGCCCCGGCCAGCCGCACCGGCCCCTTGACACGGCAACAGGTCAGGCGCAGCACGCCGTCGACGTGGAGGTGTCCGGCCGTGAGCCCCGGCAGGACCGAGTCGTTCAGCGCCAGGATGCGCAGCTGCGCGCCGTACAGCTCCGGCGTCTCCTCGAAGTAGCAGGACCGCAGCCGCACCGGGTGCGCGACCTCGCCGTACTTGAGGTTCAGCTCCCCGGTGATACGGGCGCCCCACAGCTTCAGGCCCGCTATCTCGCCGTCCCGTGACGGCCCGTTGAGCAGCAGCACCCGGAGCACCGCGGCGCGCACGGTCCGCTCGGGGCCCCAGCCGGCGCCGTCGGCGGGGTCTTCGCCGGCGTCCGCCCGGAAGTCGACGCCCTCGCCGAGGGGGAAGGCCTGCCAGACGCGGTGTTCCGCCGGGGTCAGCTCGGTGATCTCCACCGGCCGGATGCTGTCGCGCGGGTGTATGTACTGTCAACCAAGAACCGGGAGGCCAGGGCTGCTTCGGGCTCCCGCGCCCCTCGCCGGAGCCGCGCGCCGGGGCGGTCCGCCGAGGACCGCCCCGGGCCGCGCTCATGGCCGTACGAGGATCTTCCGCCCCTCGCCGGCCCGGAAGCGGCCCAGTGCCTCCGCGTACCGGTCCAGCGGGAGCCGGTCGCTGATGAAGACCTCCGGGTCCAGGGCGCCCGCCGCGAAGAGTTCCGCGGCGCGTTCGTAGCTGTGCAGGACGGCCATCGAGCCGGTGATGGTGATCTCCTGGTTGTAGATGCGGTAGGGCTCGATGGTGGCGCGCGCCGCGTAGTCGGCGACGCCGAACTGGAGGAAGGTGCCGCCCCTGCCGACCCGTCCCAGGGCGTCCTGGATGGCGCGTTCGTTGCCGGTGGCGTCGATCACCACGTCCCAGCCGCGCGGGCGGTCCAGCTCGTCGGCGGAACCGGCCGCGTTGCTGCAGCCCAGGGTGCGGGCGGTAGCCAGCCGCTGCGGGTTGATGTCGACGACGTCGACCCCGGCCGCGCCGGTGCGCTTGGCGAGTTCGAGCATCATCAGGCCCATGGTGCCGGAGCCGTAGATGAGCACCCGGGTGCCCAGCTGCTGGGAGCGCAGGATGTCGTAGCCGCGTACGGCGCAGGAGAGCGGCTCGATCAGCGCCGCGTCCTCGGTGCGGATGTGATCGGGCAGCTTGACGCAGTTCCCGACGGGGGCCACGGCGAACTCGGCGGCGCCGCCCGCCGTGGTCACGCCGATGGCGGCCCAGCGCTCACAGAGGTTGTTGCGGCCGATGCGGCAGTAGTGGCACTCGAAGCAGTAGAGGGACGGGTCGACGGCCACCCGGTCGCCCTCGGTGAGTTCGGTGACGGCGCTGCCGGTCGCCACGACCGTACCGGCGAACTCGTGGCCCGGCACGACCGGCAGGGTGGGCGCGAACTCGCCCTGGAGGATGTGCAGATCGGTGCCGCACAGCCCGCAGGCGGCGACCGAGACCACGACCTCGCGGGGGCCGGGCGCCGGGTCGTCGACGGTGGTGACCTCGACCGTGCCGGGGGCGCTGATCACTGCGGCTTTCATTTCACGGCTCCAAGCGACAGGCCCTGGACGAGTTTGTCCTGGGCGGCGAACCCGGCGACGATCACCGGGAGGGAGATGACGGTGGCGGCGGCGCACACCTTGGCCAGGAACAGGCCCTGGCTGGTCACGAGTCCGGTCAGGAACACCGGCGAGGTACCGGCCACGATGCCGGTCAGGACCCGGGCGAACAGCAGCTCGTTCCAGCTGAAGATGAAGGAGATCAGGGCGGTGGCCGCGATGCCCGGCATGGCGACCGGCGCCACGATCCGGGTCAGCGTGGTCGTCAGCCCCGCCCCGTCGATCGAGGCGGCCTCCAGCATCTCCACCGGGACCTCGGCGAGGAACGAACGCATCATCCACACCGCGATCGGCAGGTTCATCGAGGTGTAGAGCAGCACCAGCAGCCAGATGCTGTCGAGCATCCCGGTGTTCTGCGCGACGAGGTAGACCGGCAGCAGCCCGGCCACCAGCGGCAGCATCTTGGTGGACAGGAAGAAGAAGAGGACATCGCTCCACTTGCGCACCGGCTTGATGGCGAGGGCGTAGGCGGCGGGCACCGCCAGCAGCAGCACCAGCAGGGTGGAGACGACGGACGCGGTCAGCGAGTTGACCAGCGGCGGCCAGGGGCTGACGCCGCTGCCCGCGCCGAAGAACTCGCGGTAGCCGTGCAGGCTCAGCCCGGCGCCGACGCTCGGCGGGTTGGTCGCCGCGTCCGTCTCGCTGTGGAAGGACGTCAGCACCATCCAGGCGACGGGCAGGAAGAAGCCGATCCCGCACAGCCAGGCCGTCAGGCCCAGCAGGGTGCCGGTGCGGCGCCGGCGCCGGGCGGCGGGGGAACCGGGGCGGCGCGGGGCCAGGGGAGCGCGGTTCATTTCGTGACCTCCTCGCGCAGCAGGGACGAGACGGTGCGCAGCGCGAAGGTCGCCACCAGCAGCGAGCACAGCACCACGACGACGCCCTGTGCGGACGCCCGTCCGTAGTCATGGGCCTGATAGAAGGTCTGGTAGATGGTGTACGGCAGGTTGGCCGTGCCCAGGCCGCCGGACGTGATGGTGAACACCGCGTCGAAGTTCTGCACCACGTACACCGTGCCCAGCAGCGCGGCCAGTTCGAGGTAGCGGCGCAGGTGCGGCAGGGTCAGATAGCGGAAGATGTCGAAGGCGGAGGCGCCGTCCATCCGGGCCGCCTCGATGGCGTCGGTGGCCCGGCTCTGGAGTCCGGCCAGCAGGATCAGCATCATGAACGGCGTCCACTGCCAGATCAGCGACACCTCCACCGCGGCCAGCGGGGAGTCGGTCATCCAGTCCGGCTGCGGCGGGTCGTCGCTGCCGAACAGCCGCCAGATCCAGGTCAGCGAGCCGTTGAGCAGCCCGTACGAGGCGTTGTACAGCGCGTGCTTCCACAACAGCGCGGAGGCGACGGGGACGACCAGGAACGGCGTGATGAGCAGCGTGCGGACGATGCCGCGGCCGCGGAAGCCCCGGTCGAGCAGCAGCGCCAGAACCAGCCCGAGCAGCAGGCTGACCAGCACCACGGTGACCGTCAGCAGCACCGTCGTGCCCACCGAGGCGCGCATCGCGGGATCGGTGAAGACGGCCCGGTAGTTGTCGAGGGCGGCGAAGCCGCGGTTCTCGGGGGCCAGGGCGTTCCAGCGGGTGAAGGAGATCACCACGGTCGCCACGAACGGGAGCTGGGTGACGATGATCAGGAAGACCAGTGCGGGAAGCAGCGGGGCGCGGCGGGCCCAGTTCCTCGCCCGTTCGGAGCGGCGGGCGCGGGCCGCGGGGCCGCCACCGCGGGGTGTGGCGGTCACCTCGGCCGCGGGGGCCGGCTCAGTGGTCGGTATAGGCATCGGACACCTCCTGCGCCGGTCGCCGGCTGTTCCTCAGGGCTTCGGACACGCTCTGCTTCCCGGCGATGGCCGAGCTGATCTCGTGGGAGACCTTGGTGCCCAGGTCGGCGAACTCGGGAATGCCGAGGAACTGGATGCCGGGGGCCGGGCGCCGCTGTACGCCGGGGTCGTCCGGCCGGGCCGAGCGGATGGCCCGCTCGGTCGGTCCGGCGAACGCCCCGGACGCCTTGACGTAGGCCGGGTCGCGGTAGAGGGAGGCCCGCTTCCCGCCGGGCACCCTCGACCAGCCCAGCTCGCGGCCCACCAGCCGCTCGTAGCCCTTGCCGGAGGCCCAGCGGATGAACTTCCAGGCCGCTTCCTGGTGCGTACTGGCCTTCTGCACGCCCCACGCCCAGGTGTAGAGCCAGCCCGCGTCCCGGGTCCGCTCCACCGGTGCCGGTGCGTAGCCGACCTTGCCCGCGACCTTGGAGTCGGCGCTCTCCAGCGAACCGGCGCCGGCCGTCGCGTCGTACCACATGGCGACCTTGCCCTGCTGCATGTCGTTGAGGCACTCGGTGTAGCCGGCCTGCGGGGCGCCCGCCTCCCCGTGCCTGCGGACCAGGTCCACGTAGAACCGGGTGGCCCGGGTGAACTCCGGGCTGTCGACCTGCTGTTTCCAGTCCTTGGTGAACCAGGTCCCCCCGAAGGTGTTCACCACGGTCGTCAGCGGGGCGCCCAGCTGCCCCCAGCCCGGCTGGCCGCGCAGACAGATCCCCTTCATGCCCTTCCGGAACCCGTCCAACTTCGCGGCCAGGGCGGCCACCTGGTGCCAGGTGGGCCGGGCGGGCATGGTCAGCCCGGCCTGCTGGAGCAGGTCCTTGCGGTACATCAGGAACGAGGACTCGCCGTAGAAGGGCTCCGCGTAGACCTTGCCGTCGGCGGCCGTGAGGGAGGAGCGGACCGGCGCGAGGATGTCGTCCTGGTCGAACTCGCGGTCCTCGGCGGCACGGGAGCCCAGCTCGGCCAGCCAGCCGTTGCGGGCGTAGATCGGCGTCTCGTAGTTGCTGACGCTCGCCACGTCGTACTGCCCGGCCTGGCTGGAGAAGTCCTGGCTCATCTTGTCGCGCAGGTCGTCCTCCGGCAGCACGGTGAAGTTGACCTTGATGCCGGTCTCCTTGGTGAAGTGCTCGGCGGTGAGCCGCTGCAGATCCACCATCTGCGGGTTGTTGACCATCAGGACATTGATGCTGTCGCGGCTCTCGTTGCCCGCGTCGCCGGCGCCGCGGTAACAGCCGGCGGTGGACAGCGCGAGGGCCACGGCGAGGGCGGTCAGCGCTGCGGAGCGGCCGCCGCGGCCTGGTCCGGGGGGTCGTGCTCTCACGGCTCGTACCTTTCTGGGGACAAGGGGGGCGTGCATGTCCGGCGAATGCCGCACAAGCGGCGGTTCCGGGGCGTACGGCGCCGTCTCGCGGGTACGCCGGGGAACCGTCCGACGGCCGGCGGTGCGGGCCCGGCCTTCGGCGGTCTGCTGTGGGGGATGTGGTGCCGCGGTGCGGGGCCGGTCGTCCGGCGGCCCCGGCCGCGGTCAGACCCGGAGCACCTGCGGCCCCAGGAGCGAGTAGCGATGCGCCTCCGGCGCGGACAGCCCCGCGTCGGTGACGATCGTGTCGAAATCACGTACCTCGGCGAAGCGGCAGAAGCTGCTGGCGCCGAACTTGCTGTGCACCCCGACCAGCACCCGCCGCCGCGAGGAGCGGACGGCCTGCTCCTTCACCTCCGCGACCGCCGGGTCCGGGGTGGTCAGGCCGTGCTCCCGGGAGACGCCGTTCGCCCCCAGGAAGGCCAGATCGATCACGAAGCGGGCGCACATGTCCCGGGCCCAGGAGCCCACCGTGGCCTGCGTCCCGGCGCGGACCCGGCCGCCGGCCAGCAGGACGGTGGTCGATTCGGACGCCGCGACCAGCGAGGCGGTCCGCAGCGAGGCGGTGAGCACGGTCAGCGGGCGGTCGGTGGGCAGCAGCGTGGCGACCAGCTCGGGGGTGTAGCCCTCGTCGACGAACACCGTCTCGGCCTCGCCGACCAGCGCCGCGGCCGCCGCCGCGATCCGGCGCTTCTCATCCACCTGCTGGGTCTCCCGCCGGGCCAGCGTGGTCTCGAAACCGGCGCTCTCGACCGGATACGCCGCGCCGTGCGTCCGCCGTACCAGGCCCCGGCGCTCCAGGTCGCTCAGATCGCGCCGGACGGTCTCCCGGGCGACCCCGAACTCCGCCGCGGCCCCGGCGACCTCGACCCGGCCGGACTGCCGGGCGAGCGCGAGGATGCGGTGCTGGCGTTCCTCGGCCCTCATGGCTCACTCCTGCCGCTTCCTGGTGGTTTCCGGTCTGCGTTCGGTCACGGAGCTGCCCGTTTCCGCCCGCATCAGGTTTATAGCAACCGGGGCGGCGCGCAATGCCGCCCGTCACAGCAGAAAACCTGACCGTTTCTGCCCGCTCCTGGGCGCTGTCAGCCTGGCTCTCTGCACGAACGGGTGCCCGTACGGGCGCTGCGGCGGGTCCGTTCGGGCACCGCGGGCCGGGGCTCCGTGCGGGGCGGTGTCCGGGCCGGCGGTCGTGCGCCGGCCGGCCACCGCGGTGGTGCAGCCGGCCGGGGCGCTTAGTCTGGACGGCATGAGCTCGGAGATGCGGTCGTTGGCGGTCACTGCGATCGTGCAGGCGGAGGAGTGCGCGGTGCTGCGCGTGAGCGGAGAACTGGACCTCCGCACCGAGCAGGCGTTCCTCGCCGAGGCACGGGAGGTGGTCTCGGCCGGGCACCGCTTTCTGGTGCTCGACCTGACCGCGCTGCGCTTCTGCGACTCGCGGGGACTGAGCTGCCTGCTCGCCCTGGAATGGCTCTGCCGGCGCCTGGAGGGCAGGCTCCTGCTGGCCTCGCTCGGCGTACGGATGCTGCGGCTGCTGGTCGGCACCCAGTCGCTCAACGTCTTCTCCTGCTACCCCACCGTCGGCCATGCGCTGACCGCGGTCCCCGACGCCAGCCGCCCGGCCTGGCCGCCCGCCGTGGACGAGCCGCCCGCCGACCCCACCGACCTCTGAGGACGGCGGGCACCGGGCGGTCCACAGGACCCCGCGGGCGCGCGAGGGGTGACTACTCGGCCCGGCCGAGGTCCTGGACGAGCGTGGGGGAGGGGCGCGGGATCTCGCCGAAGTCCTCGTCGTCGCCGTCCACGACGAGACGGTTGATCACATGCTCCAGCGCGGACGGCAGGGTCGGGGCGAGCCCGCTGTGCCACTGGACCAGGAGGTTGTGCCGGGCCGCGTCCGGCAGCAGCTGCTTCTCGTCGAACGCGGCCACCGAGCGGCGCTCCTCGTCCGGCGCGTGGGCGGCCTGCTCCCGCCAGTAGGCGGCGTCGCGGTACTCCCCGTTGCGGCGGTGCGAGAGGTACAGGCAGTAGGCGGCCGTCCGGCTGCCGGCGCCGGCCCCGAAGTGCCACCAGAAGTGCGCCGCGTCGGTACGCCCGGTGATGTGCAGCAGACAGGCGAAGACCAGCGCGCCCTCGGGGTCGATGTGATGGTCGTCGACCAGCCGCTCCAGGCTCGCCGCTGCCGCCGCGGCGTTCACCACCAGCGCACAGGCCAGCTGCAGCTCCTGGGTGGCCTCGTCCCGGGCGCTGGGATACGGGCTGGGCGCGCCGCGGCCGTCCCGGACCGGCCGCACCGCCGTCCGCGGGCCGTCCGCCGCCGTCCCCGCGCACAGGGACGCGCCGAGGCCGCCGAGCGCGCCCGCGTCGTCGAGGTCGCGGAACCCGGCCAGATCGTCGATGCCGGACACCGCGGCGGCCGCGCTGAGCAGCGTCTCCACGGTCTCCCGGCGGTCGGTGGGACGGGTGTGCCACATGGTCAGTTCCCCCTTGCGTTTCCCTGGTCGATGCCGAGCGCGGCGGCGAGCTTGCGCTTGCCCCGGCTCGCGTAGGAGCGGACGGTGACCTCGTCGACGCCGAGGAGGGCACCGATCTGCGCGTCGCTGTATCCGATGACATGGCGCAGCACGATCACGTCGCACTGCCGCTCCGGCAGCCGGGCGATGGCTGCGTACAGCCCCAACTGGCCTTCCAGCATGGCGAACTGCTGCTGGCACTCGCGCAGCAGCGCATGGGTGACGACCGCGAAGGCGGCGGTCTCGGTGAGCGCGGTGGGCTGGTGGTGGTCGTAGAGCCACTCCACCACGCGTTCCTTGAGGACCGACCAGGCGTACGCCTCCACCGACGCCTGCCGCAGCGCATGCGGCCACAGCCGGCCGAGCTGCCCGTAGGCCGCCCGGGTGACCTCACGGGCCGCGGCCTCGCTGCCCGTGTGCAGATAGGCGTACGTCAGCCACTTCCGCGCATGGGTGGCCAGGAACGCCTCGAAGGTGATCGACAGCCGGTGGTCGAGCGGGTCCGACGGAGAGGGCGGGAGCGCACCGCGGGGGAGTGGGGCTAACTCCGCGGTGCGGACATGCGCCGGAGCGCACGCGGGTAGCGGTCGGTCCCGGTCTGCACTCACGAGCCGTCCTCGTTCCGTTTGACGTGCACCGAGCCGGACGCCGAGGCGCCGCGGGCAGCGGGAGAGCGGTTGCTCTCACCTTCCAATGAACCGGAAAACGACCCCGTTTGTGGCATCGGTGGGGCAAAAATCTGCCGCTGCGTATTCATATGACTACGCATGACCGTGGCATGTGACCCGTCCTGACGGTGGCGCGGCGCGGCGTCGCGGCCTTCTCCGGCGCGCACCGGCCCGTCCCGGGACATTCGGGGCATCGCCCGCCAACAACCGCGCGTGTGGCGGCATTTGGTGCGCTATCCGGAGCGCGCGGCTCACGGAACGGGCATCATGGTGCGCGGGGGAGGCGCCGGGCCGGATGCCGAATCGGGGAGGCAACGCACGATGACCGAGCACGATTCCGTGGTGGACTTACGGCTGGACCGGGCCCACTCGTCCCGGATCTACGACTACTTCCTGGGCGGCAAGACCAACTTCCTCGCCGACCGGATGGCCGCCGGAAGCGTGCTGGGAGTCTTCCCCGCCGCGCTGGTCGCCGCCCGCATCAACCGCGAGTTCATGCACCGCGCCACCCGCGTCCTCGCCGCGTCCGGGCTGCGGCAGTTCCTCGACATCGGCACCGGCATCCCGACCCCGCCGAACCTCCACGACATCGCCCAGGGCCTCGCCCCCGACGCCCGGGTGGTCTACACCGACAACGACCCGATCGTCCTCGCGCACGCCGCGGCCCTGCTGATCGGCACCGCCGAGGGCCGCACGGCGTACGTCCAGGCCGACGTCAACGACCCCGCGGGCATCCTCGCCGCGCCGCAGCTCCTCGACACCCTCGATCTGACCCGCCCGGTCGCGCTCAGCCTGAACGCGCTGATGCACTTCGTCCCCGACGACGGCGAGGACCGCGCCCACACCATCGTCGAGACCCTCAAGGCCGCGCTGCCCAGCGGCAGCGCCCTGGCGCTGAGCCATGCCACACCGGACTTCAGCCCCGAGGCGATGCGGCAGATCATCGAGATCTACGGCGATGCGGGCACCCGGCTCCAGTTCCGCTCCCGCGCCGAGATCCTGCGCTTCTTCGACGGCTGGGAACTGCTGGAGCCGGGCCTCACGCTCTCCCACCAGTGGCGCCCCGACCGCCCCGAGGACGCCACCCATGTGACCGACGCGGAGGCCGCCTGTTACGCGGGCGTGGCCCGCAAACCCTGACGGCCCCAGCGCGCGGCGGCCTCACTCCTTGCGGTAGCCGTAGGCCTCCCCGGCCGCCGCCGCGACCGCGTCCAGATCCGCACCGGCCGCCGCGGTCACCACCGCGGCCACCGCGCCCTCCACGAACGGCGCGTCCACCAGCCGTGCGCCCTCAGGGAGTTCGTCCCCCTCGGCGATCAGTGCCTTCACGGTCAGGACGGCGCTGCCCAGGTCGACCAGGATCGCCACCCCCGCACCGCGGTCCACCGTCCGCGCCGCCTCGGTGATCAGCTCCGCGCTCGTGCCGAGCCCGCCGTCCGGGGTGCCGCCCGCGGCGGCCACCGGCACCGTGTCACCGCCGCCGGCCAGCCCGGTCGCCAGCGTCGCCACCGACTCCGCGACCGGCCCGCTGTGCGACACCAGCACCACCCCGACCGGCACGGCCCCGCCCGTCGTCGCCGCGCTCACTTCGCCACCTCCGCGAGGGCCGCGAACAGCAGCGCCGAGGACGTCGCCCCCGGGTCCTGGTGCCCGATACTGCGTTCCCCGAGGTAGCTGGCCCGGCCCTTCCTGGCCTGCATCGGCACGGTCGCCAGCGCACCCTCCCCGGCCGCCGCGGCCGCCGCGTCGAAGGACTCCGCCAGCGCCGCCACGGCCGGCGTCAGCGCGTCGAGCATCGTCTTGTCGCCCGGCGCCGAACCGCCGAGCTGCCCCACCGCGGCCACCCCGGCGGCCAGCGCCGCGCGCAGTTCCTCCACCGAGGGCTGCGGCGCGTCGCCCAGCGTCTTGCCGGACCGCCGCAGCAGCGTCCCGTAGAGCGGTCCGGACGCCCCGCCCACGCTGGAGATCAACTGCCGTCCGGCGGCGGTCAGCACGGCGCCGGGCGTCACCGGCGGCTCCGCCTCCAGCGTCGTGACCACGGCAGCGAAGCCACGCTGCATGTTCCTTCCGTGGTCGGCGTCACCGATGGGGGAGTCCAGCTCGGTGAGCCGGTCGGCCTCCCGGTCGATGACGGCGGCCGCCGCCGTCATCCAGCGTACGAAGAACGCGGCATCCAGCACCGTTTCGGACACGGGCTACTCTCCTTGGTTGTTCAGGCACTGAGCAAGAAAGCGACAGGGGCAGGGGATACGGGAACGGCGGAGCGCTCACCGCCCCCAGCGGAGCCCCGCCGTCTGCACGGGCGCGTCCCACAGCCGCAGCAGCTCCCCGTCGACCTGGCACAGCGTCACCGAGCAGCCCGCCATGTCCAGCGACGTCACGTAGTTCCCGACGAGCGTACGGGCCACCGCCACGCCCCGCTCGTCGAGCACCCGGCGGACCTCCGCGTTGAAGCCGTACAGCTCCAGCAGCGGCGTCGCCCCCATGCCGTTGACCAGTACCAGCACCGGCAGCCGCGGGTCGAGATCCTCCAGGATCGCGTCCACCGCGAAGTCGGCGATCTCGTGCGAGGTCATCATGGCCCGGCGCTCCCGCCCCGGCTCGCCGTGAATCCCGACCCCCAACTCCAGCTCCCCGGCCGGGAGATCGAACGTCGGGCTGCCCTTCGCCGGGGTCGTACAGGGGCTCAGCGCCACTCCGAAGCTGCGGGACGAGGCCACCACCTGCCGGGCCAGGGCCTCCACCCGCTCCAGTGGCATGCCCTCCTCGGCCGCGGCGCCGGCGATCTTCTCCACGAACAGGGTCGCCCCGGTGCCGCGCCGCCCCGCCGTGAACGTCGAGTCGGTCACCGCGACATCGTCATCGATGAGCACGCTGGCGACCTGCACTCCCTCGTCCTCCGCCAGCTCCGCCGCCATCTGGAAGTTGAGCACGTCCCCGGTGTAGTTCTTCACGAGGAACAGCACGCCATGGCCGCTGTCCACGGCCGCCGCCGCCCGCACCATCTGATCGGGCACCGGCGAGGTGAAGACCTCACCCGGGCAGGCGGCGTCCAGCATGCCCGGTCCGACGAACCCGCCGTGCAGCGGCTCGTGCCCGCTGCCGCCGCCGGACACCAGCGCCACCTTCTCCGCCACCGGCGCGTCCCGCCGCACGATCACCCGGTTCTCGGCATCCACCACCAGCTCGGGATGCGCCGCGGCCATCCCCCGCAGCGCATCGGTGACCACGGTCTCGGCTACGTTGATCAGCATCTTCACGGGTACCTCCGGGTGGGATTTGCAGCCGGGTCTCTGCCCTGTGTTCTACCAGGTGAGAGTCCGTTTGTCTGGTGTCGATCTTGACCGGAGCAGTCACCGCCGACCGGAGCGCGAACGGCGTACCCGGAGCCCGGCCCCCGGGGGTCAGGACTGCTGTGCCCCGCGCGCCAGCAGCATCAGGGCGTCGACGAGTTCCTCGGCGGGCCGGCCGGTGGCGAGGCTGCGCAGCTGCAGCCCGAAGACCATGGCGACGGCGCTGCTCGCCAGCCGTTCGGCGTCCGGGACCCCGAGGCCGGCGAAGATCCGGGTGACCAGCTGGTCGTATGCGGCGAAGGACTCGGTGGCGGCGGTACGCAGCCGCTCGTCACGGCCGGCCTGGATGTAGAGCTCGAAGGGGGCGAGGTGCCTGCTGTCGGTCTGTGTGCACCCGGCGACCTGGCTGACGGTGGCGGACGCCCGGTCGATGTCCATCCCGTCGGTCTGGCACTGGTCGGCGAGTTCGGTGAAGCGCCGGGTCTCCTCCGCGACGAAGTGCAGCAGGCTCTCCCGCAGCATCTCGTGCTGGGTCGCGAAGTGGTACGTGACCGAGCCGAGCGAGACCTGAGCCTCCTTGGCGATCCGCCGGTTGGTGACCGCGGCGATGCCGTCCTCACCGATGATGCGCAGGACGGCGTCGATGATGCTCTGCCGGGTTCCGGGGGACTTGGCCATGGCAGTCATTGTGCCAGCGGCTTCCGCCCGGCACGGCGGGAGGGCGGGGGCCGCTCTGACCAGCGCGGATCGCCCGCCGGCCGGGTCGTCGGCGCCGACGCGGCCAGCGGGTCCGGCGGCATCCGCTGTTGACACGGTCGCCCCTCCTCCATACTGTTCGTTCGAACGAACAGTTTTCTGGAGGCTCGTCCCATGCGCATCGCAGGATCAACCGTTCTCCTGACCGGGGCCGTAGGCGGCATCGGTCAGGCACTCGCCCGTGAACTGGCAGCCCAGGGAGCCAAGTTGGTGCTTTCCGGGCGCCGTCCCGATGCCCTGGAGGCGCTCGCCGGGGAACTCGGCGCCCGCGCGGTCACCGCCGATCTCGCCGACCCGGACCAGGTCGAGCAGCTCGCCGAGGCCTGCCCCGACACCGACATCCTGATCGCCAACGCCGCGCTGCCCTCCTCGGGGGCGCTCCTGGACTACACGCCCGAGCAGATCGACCGCGCGCTGACGGTGAACCTGCGGGCCCCCGTCATGCTGACCCGCGCGCTCGTCCCCCGGATGACCGAGCGGGGCCGGGGCCATATCGCCCTCGTCGGCTCGATCTCCGGGAAGGCCGCCACCAAGTACTCCTCGCTCTACAGCGCCGCCAAGTTCGGGCTGCGCGGCTTCGGGCTCTCCCTCCGCCAGGACCTGCACGGTACGGGGGTGGGTGTCTCCGTGGTCCAGCCCGGCGCCGTCAGCGAGGCGGGCATGTTCGCCGTCACGGGCGCCACGCCGCCGGCCGGCGTGCGCATGGTCTCCCCGGGCCAGGTGGTGGCGGGGGTGATCCGGGCCGTCGAGCGCGATCTGTGCGAAGTCAACGTGGCGCCGGTGGAGTTGAAGGTGCTCAGCGCCATCGCCGGGCAGTTCCCCGGCTTCGCGGAGAAGGTGCAGCGCGGCTCCGGCGCCGAGCGCACCATCAACCAGGTCGTGGCGGCCCAGCGGGAACGGCGGTAGCCGGGGGCCGGTACGCGCGGTGAAGGGGCCGTCGGCCGCGCGCCGTTCATGAAGACGCCCGGCCGGGAATCCCGGCCGGGCGTCTTCGCGGATTCCCCCGGAATCCCTGGCTCTGCGGTGGCCGGGTCAGTCCTGCCGTGCGCCGTCGCGGAGTGCGGCACGGAAGGCCGCCGCACGCGCGGAATGGTGCGGGCGGCGGCGGAGGCAGGCCCAGGCGACGCCGAGGACGACGAACCACACCGGCGTCACCACCAGGGCCCGCAGGGTGTCGGCCTCCTGGGTCAGTGCCCAGATGAGGAACGCGAAGAACGCGAGCACGACGTAGCACATGACGATGCCGCCGGGCATCTTGAACGCCGAGGCCTCGTGCAGGTGCGGACGGCGCCTGCGGTACACGAGGTAGCTGATCAGGATGATCGACCAGACGAAGATGAACAGCACGGCGGACACGGTGGTCACCAGGGTGAAGGCCTCGATGATCGAGTCGTCCATGGCGACCATCACCACACCGGCGAGCAGAAAGATCCCGGACAGGAGCAGGGCGTTGGCCGGTACCTTCCTGGAGGTGAGCCTGCCGAAGCGCCCCGGGGCGTCGCCCTCCTGGGCCAGCCCGTACACCATCCGGGAGGTGGAGTAGATGCCCGAGTTCGCCGACGAGGCGGCCGAGGTCAGCACCACGAAGTTGATCAGCGAGGCGGCGATCCCCAGACCGGCAAGGGTGAACATCACGACGAACGGGCTGCGGTCCGCGCTGATCTCGCGCCAGGGCGTCACCGAAATGATCACGGCCAGCGCGACGACGTAGAACAGCATCACGCGCACCGGGATCGAGTTGATCGCCTTGGGCAGGTTCCGTTCCGGGTTCTCCGCCTCGGCCGCCGTGGTGCCGACCAGTTCGATGCCGACGAAGGCGAAGGTCGCGATCTGGAATCCCGCGACGAACCCCATGGGGCCGGTGGGGAAGAACCCGCCGTCGTTCCAGAGGTTGGAGAAGCTCGCCGCCGCCCCACCGGGCGCCTGGAAGTGACTGAACACCATGACCAGCCCGACGACGATCAGCGCCACGATCGCGACGATCTTGATCAGCGCGAACCAGAACTCGGTCTCGCCGAAGGCCTTCACGGTGGGCAGGTTCAGGGCGATCAGCAGGACGACGGCGGCCAGCGCCGGTATCCACAGCGGCAGATCGTGCCACCAGTAGGCCACGTACCCGGAGATGGCGATGACGTCGGCGATGCCGGTGACGATCCAGCAGAACCAGTACGTCCAGCCGGTGAAGAAGCCGGCCCACGGGCCCAGCAGGTCGGCCGCGAAGTCGGCGAAGGACTTGTAGCGCAGGTTGGACAGCAGCAGCTCGCCCATCGCCCGCATCACGAAGAAGAGCATCACGCCGATGATCATGTAGACGAAGATCACCGAGGGCCCGGCCAGCGAGATGGTCTTGCCCGAGCCCATGAACAGGCCGGTGCCGATCGCCCCGCCGATCGCGATGAGCTGGATGTGCCGGTTGGACAGCTGGCGGGAGAGGTGCTGCTCACCCTCGGGCGGGGGTGTGGAGCCGGCCGGCGTGGTGGTCAGGCCGGTGTCACTGTGTTCAGGCATGGGTGAACCTCGCGGATCTCAAGCCCCGTGCGGGCACGGGACAGGGGGTCTCTCGGAGCATGACCACGCGCCCCAGGGGCGTGCGGCAGGGGCTGCGCGCGCAGACGCGGCAGCCGAACTGAAGGGTGTCAGTACGCTGAACGGGCCCACACAGAAGCCTGACCGTCAGCCCGGGAGCCGGCAGGCGGGTGGCGGTCGGGGGAGAGCGGCAGGAGAGCCATCAGGGGCTCCTCGAATGTCGAGCACGGGCAGGGGCCCGTGCGGCCGAGTGAGCCTCCCCCTCTGTCATGAGCCTGAGAGCTTCGCCGCGCTCAGGGCGCGGCTTGCACCGTCGGCGAGGCGCGTCGGCGCCTGCTTTCCAGAGTTGCCTGCCCGAGCGGTAGGGATGCCTGAGAGTTTCCGGGGAGGTGTTGCTCCTTCGGCGACCGGGTCTGGCTGATCCAGTGCTCTCCCGCTCCGGGGTGAACGGCGATGTGCGGTGAGGCTAGGGCCCCCTCAGCGGCCGGTCAAGGGACCGGCCGAAGGCTGGACGCTACTCCTGGGTAGCGCGGCGCTTCCCCGTAGGGGACGGCGTTTGTGCAGCTCACGGCCTCGCTTCCGGGACCGCCAGGTTACCGGCAGGTCCGTCGGCAGACCCTTGACGGCTGTGTTCCGGTGCCCGTACGTTGCCTCGGGAAAGATCCGGCAGCGTCTGCTCTGCTGACGGTTCCGCGGCGGGAGAGCCCACGTCGGGTGACGACGTGGCGCCGGAGGAGCACCTCCTCCCCGGAGCATCCCGGCCTCACCACCGCGCCGCCCGACAACTTCACATCGCGCTGTTCGAACCGAAGCGGGAGAGCCCTCGCCCACCCTTGGCGAGGCGCCGAAGGAGCAACTCTCCCCAGAATCTCTCAGGCCCCACTACCGCTTCGGCCAGGCGACTCTGGAAAGTCAGGACGTCCTGTCCTGCGCCCACGGTGCAAACCGCCGGACCCGGTGGTGAAGCTCTCAGGTACCGATGACAGAGCGGGGAGGCAACCCGTCCACGGCGCCGCATCCGCGGTGCCCCCACAGGGAGCCTCCCACCATGACCTACCCCGAGTCCTCCGCGCCGGGTGAGTTCGCCACCCGCCACATCGGCGTCGACGACGCCGACCGCACCACCATGCTGGCCGCAGTCGGCTACCCGACGCTGGCCGCCCTCATCGACGCCGCCGTCCCCGGCGGCATCCGGAGCACCTCCGGTCTGAACCTGCCCGCCGCCGCCACCGAGGCCGAAGCCCGCGCGGAGCTGCAGGAGTTCGCCGGACGGAACACCGTGACCGTCCCCATGAACGGACTGGGCTACCACGCGACCACCACCCCCGCGGTGATCCGGCGCAATGTGCTGGAAGACCCGTCGTGGTACACCGCCTACACGCCCTACCAGCCGGAGATCAGCCAGGGCCGGCTGGAGGCACTGATCAACTTCCAGACCATGGTCGGCGACCTCACCGGACTGCCGACCGCCAACGCGTCGCTGCTCGACGAGGCCACCGCGGTCGCCGAGGCCGTCACGGTGATGCGACGCGTCGCCGGCCGTAGCCGCCACCGCGTCCTGGTCGACCGTGACACCCTGCCGCAGACCCTCGACGTCCTGCGCACCCGGGCCTCCGCGGTCGGCATCGAGGTCGTCGGGATCGACGTCGCCGAGCCGCTGCCGCAGGAGGACTTCTTCGGGGTGGTGCTGTCCTACCCCGGCTGCTCGGGAGCCGTCCGCGACCTGCGCGGGGTGACCGCGGCGGCGCGCGAGCGCGGGGCGCTGGTCACCGTGACCGCCGACCTGCTGGCGCTCACCCTGCTCGTGCCACCGGGGGAGTTCGGCGCCGACCTCGTCGTGGGATCGTCCCAGCGGTTCGGCGTCCCCCTGTTCTACGGCGGACCGCACGCCGGCTACATCGCGGTCCGCGAAGGGCTCGAACGGCACCTGCCGGGCCGGCTCGTGGGCGTGTCCGTGGACGACGCCGGCCGGCCCGCCTACCGCCTCGCCCTGCAGACCCGCGAGCAGCACATCCGGCGCGACAAGGCGACCTCCAACATCTGCACCGCGCAGGTCCTGCTGGCCGTGGTCGCCTCGATGTACGCCGTGCACCACGGCCCCGAGGGGCTGACCGGGATCGCCCGGCGGACGCACCGGCACGCCGCGCGCATCGCCACCGGGCTGCGGAACAGCGGGATCACGGTGGTGCACCCCGAGTTCTTCGACACCCTGCTGGTGCGGGTCCCCGGCCGGGCCGGGGAGGTCGTCGCGGCCGCGCACGACAAGGGGCTGCTGCTGCGGCTGGTGGACACCGACCACGTCGGCGTCTCCTGCTCCGAGGCCACCTCGCACGACCACGTCCGGCTGGTGCTCGACGCCTTCGGCGCGGCGGGGGACGACCCGGACGGCCCGGCCGACGGCGCTTGTCCGGCGCTGCCCCCGGACCTGCGGCGCACCTCCCCGTTCCTCACCCACCCGGTCTTCCACCAGCACCGGTCGGAGACCGCGCTGCTGCGCTATCTGCGCCGGCTCTCCGACCGTGACTTCGCGCTGGACCGCGGGATGATCCCGCTCGGGTCCTGCACGATGAAGCTCAACGCGACCACGGAGATGGAACCGGTCAGCTGGCCCGGCTTCGCCGACCTGCACCCCTTCGCGCCGCTCACGGACGCTGCCGGGTATCTCGCCCTGGTCGGGCAGTTGGAGGGCTGGCTGGCGGAGGTCACCGGGTACGCCAAGGTCTCCCTCCAGCCGAACGCGGGCTCGCAGGGCGAACTCGCCGGCCTGCTGGCCATCCGCCGCTACCACCGGAGCAACGGCGAAGGCGGACGCGATGTGTGCCTCATCCCGGCAAGCGCGCACGGCACCAACGCGGCCTCGGCCGCCATGGCCGGGATGCGCGTCGTCGTGGTGGCCTCGCGGCCCGACGGCACGGTCGATCTCGACGATCTCGAAGCGAAGTGCGCGAAGCACTCCGACGACCTGGCCGCGATCATGGTGACCTACCCCTCCACGCACGGCGTCTACGAGGAGGGCATCACCCGGCTGTGCGAGCTGGTGCACGAGCACGGCGGACAGGTCTACGTCGACGGCGCCAACCTCAACGCGCTGCTCGGAGTCGCCAGGCCCGGCGAGTTCGGCGGCGATGTGTCACACCTCAACCTGCACAAGACGTTCTGCATCCCGCACGGCGGCGGCGGTCCGGGCGTCGGCCCGGTCGCGGTGGCCGCCCACCTCGCGCCGTACCTGCCCACCCACCCGCTGCACCCCGACACCGGGCGCCGCGACGGCATCGGGGCGGTGAGCGCCGCGCCGTTCGGCAGCGCCGGCATCCTGCCGATCCCATGGGCCTACATCCGGATGATGGGCGCCGAGGGGCTGACCGAGGCGACCCGGGTGGCCGTGCTGAGCGCCAACTACGTGGCCCGCCGCCTCGCGCCCCACTTCCCGGTCCTGTACGCCGGAGAGTCGGGCCTCGTCGCGCACGAGTGCATCCTCGACGTACGCCCCCTCACCGCCGCCACGGGGGTGACGGTCGACGACGTCGCCAAGCGCCTCATCGACCACGGCTTCCACGCGCCGACGATGAGCTTTCCGGTCCCCGGCACGCTGATGGTCGAGCCGACCGAGAGCGAGAGCCTCGCCGAACTGGACCGTTTCTGCGAGGCGATGATCGCGATCCGCGCCGAGATCGACCTGGTGGACCAGGGCGTCTGGTCGCTGGCGGACAGCCCGCTGCGCCAGGCGCCGCACACCGCCGCCGCCCTCGCCGGCGAGTGGACCCGCGCCTACTCACGCGAGCGGGCCGTCTTCCCGGCGGGCGTCACCCCCGACAAGTACTGGCCGCCGGTCGGCCGGGTCGACCAGGCGCACGGCGACCGCAACCTGGTCTGCTCCTGCCCGCCGCCCGAAGCGTTCGCGTCCTGACCCGCGCGGGCTCGCGCAGCCGTGCCCGCCGCCACCCCTCCCCGTACCCGGAGCAGTGCCATGAGTGACGCCCCCACCTCCCCCACCTCCCCCGACGGCCGCCGGCTGCTGCGGCTGGAGGTGCGCAACAGCCGGACCCCCGTGGAACGGAAGCCCGAGTGGATGAGGACCCGGGTGCGCATGGGGCCGGAGTACAACGCGCTGCGGTCGCAGGTGGCGGCCGAAGGGCTGCACACCGTGTGCCAGGAGGCCGGGTGCCCCAACATCTTCGAGTGCTGGGAGGACCGCGAGGCCACCTTCCTCATCGGCGGTGACCAGTGCACCCGGCGCTGTGACTTCTGCCAGATCGACACCGGCCGGCCCCAGCCGCTGGACCGGGAGGAGCCGCGCCGGGTGGCGGAGTCGGTGGCCACGATGCGGCTGCGGTACGCCACGATCACCGGGGTGGCCCGCGACGACCTGCCCGACGGCGGTGCCTGGCTGTACGCCGAGACGGTCCGGCAGATCCACGCACGGAACCCGGGCACCGGGGTGGAGAACCTGGTCCCGGACTTCAACGGCGTCCCCGAACTGCTGGCCCAGGTATTCGAGTCGCGCCCGGAGGTACTGGCCCACAACGTGGAGACGGTGCCGCGGATTTTCAAGCGCATCCGGCCCGCGTTCCGCTACGACAGATCGCTCGGAGTGCTCACCGCGGCACGGGAGTCCGGCCTGGTCACCAAGTCGAACCTGATCCTGGGAATGGGGGAGACCCGGGCGGAGATCTCCACCGCGCTGGCCGACCTGCACGCCGCCGGCTGCGACCTGGTCACCCTCACCCAGTACCTGCGCCCCTCGGTGCGGCACCACCCGGTCGAACGGTGGGTCCGGCCCGAGGAGTTCACCGAACTCGGGCAGGAGGCCGAGGAGATCGGCTTCGCCGGAGTGCTGTCCGGCCCGCTGGTCCGCTCCTCCTACCGTGCCGGACGGCTGTATCAGCAGGCACGCGACAAGAGGCCCCGGCAGACCTGACGGAGCAGGCGCGACCGCCCGCGCGGTCCGTGTCCCTTCCCCGACCACCTCTCGCAAAGGAGCCCTTCCCATGGCCCTCTCCGTCTTCGACCTGTTCTCCATCGGCATCGGCCCGTCCAGCTCGCACACGGTCGGACCGATGCGCGCCGCCCAGATGTTCGCCGGCCGTTTGCAGGAGGCCGGCCTGCTGGCGCGGACGGCCTCGGTGCGGGTGGAGCTGTTCGGCTCCCTGGGCGCCACCGGCCACGGCCACGGCACGCCGAAGGCCGTACTGCTCGGCCTGGAGGGCCACTCCCCGCGGACGGTGGACGTGGAGACGGCCGACGACGAGGTCGAACGGATTCGCCGCACCGGGCGCCTGCGCCTGCCTGCGGGGGATACCGGCCCCGCCCACGAGATCGGTTTCGACGTCTCCGACGATCTGGTCCTGCACCGCCGCCGCTCCCTGCCCTACCACGCCAACGGCATGACCCTGCTGGCCCGTGACACCGAGGGGGCGACGCTGCTGGAGAAGACGTACTACTCGGTCGGCGGCGGCTTCGTCGTCGACGAGGAGGCCGCCGGCGCGGACCGCGTCAAGCCCGATGACACGGTGCTCACCCACCCCTTCCGTACGGGCGACGAACTGCTGCGGCTGACCCGGGAGACCGGCCTGTCCATCTCGGCCCTGATGCTGGAGAACGAGAAGGCCTGGCGCACCGAGACCGAGATCCGCGAGGGGCTGCTGGAGATCTGGCGGGTGATGGAGGCGTGCGTGGCGCGCGGCCTGTCCCGCGAGGGCATCCTGCCCGGCGGGCTGAAGGTCCGCCGCCGGGCGGCCACTTCGGCCCGCGCACTGCGCGCCGAGGGCGACCCGGCCGGCCGCGCCATGGAGTGGGTCACGCTCTACGCGATGGCGGTCAACGAGGAGAACGCCGGCGGCGGCCGGGTCGTCACTGCCCCGACCAACGGTGCCGCCGGGATCATCCCGGCCGTGCTGGCCTACTACCTCAACTTCGCCGCGGGTGCGGTCTCCCGGGAGGAGAAGGAGGACGGCATCGTCCGCTTCCTGCTCGCGGCCGGCGCCGTCGGCATGCTCTTCAAGGAGAACGCGTCCATCTCCGGCGCCGAGGTCGGCTGCCAGGGCGAGGTCGGCTCCGCCTGCTCCATGGCCGCCGGCGGCCTCGCCGAGGTCCTGGGCGGCAGCCCCGAACGGGTGGAGAACGCCGCCGAGATCGGCATGGAGCACAACCTGGGCCTGACCTGCGACCCGGTCGGCGGCCTGGTGCAGATCCCGTGCATCGAGCGCAACGGCATGGCCGCGGTCAAGGCCGTCACCGCCGCCCGTATGGCGCTGCGCGGCGACGGCCGCCACCACGTCTCCCTCGACAAGGTCATCAAGACCATGAAGGACACCGGCGCCGACATGAAGGTCATCTACAAGGAGACCGCCCGCGGCGGCCTCGCCGTCAACGTCATCGAGTGCTGATCCCGCCGCGAGGAGCGACCATGACCGATCTTTTCGACGCGACGCCCACCGGCCCGGAACCGCGGCTCCCGGCCGCCGCATCCGCCGCTGCCGTCGAGCAGCTGGCCGCCGACCGCGCCAAGGCGCTGTTCGGTGCGGAGTACGCCCAGGTGTGGCACCGGACCGGGGACGAGGCCGTCTCGGCGGTGCTGTCCGCACTGCTCGCCCCGGGCGACACCGTGCTCGCGCCGGACCTGGCGCCGGCCGCCGGACCGGAGCGCCCGGCCCACACGGCCCCCTTGAGCGAGCGGTACGAGCTGGCCACCTATCAGGTCCGTCCGTCCGACTTCACGGTCGACATGGACCAGGTGCACCGGCTGGCCGTGCGGCGGCGCCCCAAGATGATCCTCGCGGGCTGGGCGGCGTACCCACGGCTCCTGGACTACGCGCGCTTCCGCCGGATCGCCGACGAGGCCGGTGCGCTGCTCCTGGTGGACATGGCGAACGTCGCGGGCCCGGTCGCGGCCGGGCTGCACCCCGGTCCCGTGCCCCACGCCCACGTCGTCACCACGGGCAGCCATCCGGTGCTCGGGGGCGCCGTCCTCACCGGTGATCCCCGCATCGCGCACCGACTCGACGCCGTCGCGCTCCCCGACCGGGAGACGGAGGCGTTCGCACACGGCATGGCGGCGAAGGCGGCCGCCTTCCGGTGCGCGGCCGTACCGGCCTTCCGCGAGCAGCAGGCAGCCGGGCTGCGGGCCGCCCGGATCATGGCCGGCCGGCTCCTGGCCGACGATGTCGCCGAAACCGGGGCCCGGGTGCTGACCGGTTCCACCGAGACGGACCGCGTCCTCGTCGACCTCCGGAGCACGGGCCTGGACGTGTGCGCGGCAGCAGAAGCTCTCCGATCCCTCGGCATCACCGTGGAGCGCACCACGCTCTCACTCAACTCCGGTACATCTACCGCGAGTTCAGGAGTGAGTGTCGGCGCCGACGCCCTCGCGGCCCGCGGCTGCGGCGAGGCCGGCTTCCGCGCGGCCGCCGAAGCGGTCGCCCGTGTGCTCACCCACCACCCCGGTGAACGCGTACCCACCCGACGGCCGGGGCGCGCCGTGGCGCCGGCGGACACCACCCCCACCCCTCCCTCCCCTGAGAAGAGCACACCATGAACCAGCAGTTCGACGTCCTCGTCATCGGCGGTGGCCCCGGTGGCTACGTCGCCGCGATCCGTGCGGCACAACTGGGCAAGAAGGTCGCCCTGGTGGACAAGGAGCGCCCCGGCGGGGTGTGCCTGAACTGGGGCTGCATCCCGACCAAGGCGATGCTGCGCTCGGCCGAGGTCCTGGAAACCGTACGCGGCGCCGACGAGTTCGGTGTCCTGGCCGACGACGTCCGGCTCGACTACGCGACGGTCCTCCGGCGCAAGGACCGCATCGTGCGCACGCTGACGGACGGCATCGCACACCTCCTCAAGGCCAACGGCGTGACCGTGGTGACCGGCCACGCCCGCTTCGTCGACGACCACACCGTCGCCGTGCACGAGGCCGGGCCCGCCCCTCTCGGCGACGACGGTCCGCGGTACGCGGCCCCGCCGGCCGAGGGCCCCGCCCGTGAACACCTCACCGCCCACCACCTCGTCGTCGCCACCGGCTCCCGGCCCGCCGTGCCGGCCGTTCCCGGCGCCGACCTGCCCGGAGTGGTCACCTCCGACGGGGCGTTCCTGCTGCCGCGGGTCCCCTCCCGGGTCCTCGTGGTCGGCGGCAGCGCGGTCGGCGCCGAGTGGGCGAGCATGTTCCACGCCTTCGGCGCCGAGGTCACCGTCGTCGAGATGATGCCGACGCTGCTGCCCGGCGAGGACCAGGACATCGGGCGCGCCCTCACCCGCTCCTTCACCAAGCGCGGCATCCGCGTCCTGACCCGCCACACGGTCGCGGCGATCGACGAGGGCTCCGACGGCGCCCCGCTGCGGGCGCACCTCACCGCCACGGACGGCCGGCCCGCCGAGACCGTGCCCGCCGACACGGTGCTGTTCGGCGTCGGCAGGCGGCCCAACACCGCGGCCCTGGACCTGGACACGGCCGGTGTGCGCACCGACGAACGCGGCTACCTCCCCGTCGACGATCAGTTGCGCACCAACGTCCCGCACATCCACGCGATCGGAGACGTCACCGGCCGCCTGCAGCTGGCGCACGTCGCCTCGCACCAGGGACTCGTCGCGGCCGCCGCGATCTGCGGCCACGACGAGCGCATCGCCTACGACGCCGTGCCCGCGGCGACGTTCACCCATCCCGAGGTGGCCAGTGTGGGCCTGACCGAGGCGGCGGCTGTGGCGGCGGGCCACGAGGTCACCAGCGCCCGCTTCCCCTTCGCCGCACTGGGCCGCGCCCACGCCTACGGTGCCACGGAAGGCATGGTCAAGATCGTCGCCGAGCGGGACGGCGGCCGGGTGCTCGGGACGCACATCATCGGGCCCGGCGCGAGCGACCTCATCGCCGAGGCGGCGCTCGCCCTGACCCACGGGGCGACGCTCACCACGCTCGCCGACACGGTGCACGCCCACCCGACCCTCGGCGAGGCGACCATGGAGGCCGCCATGTCGGCACTGGGCCTGCCCCTGCACACGGCGCCCTCTCCACGGAGGCGGTGAGCGAGGCGGTGAGCGAGGTCGTGAGCGGAGGTGGTGAGCCCCGAACCGCCGCTGCCCCGCGGGCTTGAAGGCTGTAAGACGCTCAGCGCCTCGCCCGTCTCTCTGCCCCGCCGCTGCCGGAGGCCTCGTAGCGGAGGTGCGAACAGCCGACGCCGGGGCGGTTGTTGGGGATACGCATGCGGGTGGCCAGGTCGCGGGTCATGCGCTGGGGGAGGCAGCTGCACCAGGTGATGTCGGGGTAGCAGGCTCGCAGGTGGGACACCGCACGGGTGCCCAGACCGCTGTCCTGCAAGGGCGTGGCGACGTGGACCTGGGTGATCACCCCGCTCGCGCAGCGTTCGCACACTTCGTAGGTGACCTCGCCGACGACGCGGCGGATGTACACCAGCAGCAGACTCTGCGCCCGCTCACTCGCCGGTGCCGGGGAATGGAAGATCACCACGTCCCGGTAGGCGAGCAGCCTCCGGTGGAGCTTGCCGCGTCGGCGGCCCCGGCGCGTGTGACGTGGTGGCCGACGGCGGTGCATGCCTTGCAGCAGCGCTCCTGACACGAAGTTACGTGTGGCAACCATGTACGGCGCCTACCCGGGCCGCGAGCGGACAGTCCCCTCGTCCGGTGGAGCAGGAGACCGCTCTGCGGCGCCGAGCCCCCGGCCGCCTCGATGGCCGGACGAGGGCGCCTACCGGTCGGGTCAGGCAGGAACAGGCCCCGCCGGGCTCCACTTGACCTTGCCACTGGCGGCAGGGTTGAACGATTCCCGCATGGACACCAGCACCGCATCGCAGCCCCGCAGGATCGTCGCCGTCACCGGCGCGGGCACCGGGATCGGCCGGGCCACCGCCCGTGCCTTCGCCGCCGAGGGCGCCCAGGTGCTCGCCCTCGGCCGGCGGGCCGCACCGCTGCACGAGACCGCCGCCGGTCACCGGCGGATCACCCCGCTCACCGCGGACATCACCGCCGCCGGCGAGCCCGAGCGCATCATCCGCACCGCACGGGAGCTGACCGAGGCCCGTGACCGCCTGGAAGCCGCACTGCGGCACACGACCGGCGACCGGCCCCGCCCGGTGGTGTGACGCCCCGCTCCGGGGCGCTGCACGCTTCCGGCCACGGGCCTTCGTCCGCGGGGCCGCAGTCCCCGGGCAGGTGCGCGACGACGAGCGCCGCGGCTTCCTGCGGAGTCTCCGCTCCACCCGCGCCCGTCCCCAACCCCCGCACAGTCCCAGAACGTTGTCTGTGACGGTCGTAACAGGTAAACCGCGCAGATCGGGCGCAACCCTTTCCGGGCGCCGGTTGTCCCACTGCCGTCACGGAAATTCAGGTCTTCGTCTTCAAGCCGACATCTTCGAGGAGCAACGCCGCCATGCCCGAGCCGGGCCTCAGATCCGCCCCACGCTTCAGCATCATCGTGCCGGTCTACAACGTGCAGGGATATCTTCGCGCGTGCCTGGACTCGTTGCTGGCGCAGGAATTCACCGATTTCGAGGTCATCGCGGTCGACGACTGCTCGCCGGACCGCAGCGGTGAGATCCTGGCGGAGTTCGCCGCCCGGGACCCGCGGGTGGTGCCGGTGCGCCACGAGGAGAACGGCGGCATCGGCGCGGCCCGGAACACCGGTGTGGCGCATGCGCGCGGCGACTACCTGCTCTTCCTCGACAGTGACGACACCCTCACGGCCGGCGCGCTGCAGGCCATGGCCGGCCGGCTGGCCGCGTCGGAGGACCCGGACCTCCTGCTCTTCGACCATGTGCGCTCCTACTGGTGGCACGAGGTCAAACCGAGCGCCGTCCGTGAACTCCTCGCCGCGGCGGGCAAGGACGTTTTCAAGCCCACCGAGCGCACCGAGTTCCTGCATATGTTCGCGGTGGTGTGGAACCGGGCCTTCCGGCGCGATTTCTTCGTGAACAACGGATTCCGGTACACCGACGGGCTCTATGAGGACGCCCTCATGGTCTACACGACCATGCTCACCGCCGAGCGTGCCGTGTGCCTGGAGCACGCCTGTGTGGAATACCGCCAGCGCCGGCACGGCAATTCCATGAAGACGCCGGGCCGGAAGCACTTCACGATATTCGAGCAGTACCAGCGGCTCTTCGACTTCCTCGACGGCCGCCCGGACCTCGACCGGCTGCGGCCGCTGTTCTTCGAGCGGATGGTCAGCCACTTCCTGTTCACCGGCGCGCGCGAGAGCCGGGTGCGGGTCCAGGACCGGCCGGAGTTCTTCCGCCGGGCCGCGGCGATGTACCGGCGGCACAAGCCCGCGGGATTCACCCCGCCCGTGGAGGCCGACGCCCTGCAGTTCCAGGCACTGGAACGCGGTTCGTACCGCGCCTTCCAGACGCTGAACCTGGTGAACCGCACCCGGCTGCGGGGGCAGCAGCGGGTGCGCAAGGCCCGGCGCGCCATGAGCAAGCGGGCCACGGCCGGCTTCTACCGGATGCAGCTGAAGCGCCCCATCGACCCGAACCTCGCCGTCTTCAGCGCCTACTGGAACCGCACGCCGTCCTGCAATCCGCTCGCGGTCTACGAGAAGGCCAGGGAACTGGCCCCGCATCTGCACGGGGTGTGGGTCGTGCGCGAGGACGTCGTGGACACCGTGCCGGACGGGATGGACCACGTCGTCGTCAACAGTCAGCGGTACTGGGAGCTGATGGCGCGCGCGAAGTACTTCGTCAACAACGTCAACTTCGCCGACGAGGTGGTCAAGCGCAAGGGGCAGGTCCACCTCCAGACCCACCACGGCACCCCGCTCAAGCGGATGGGCATCGACCAGCAGAAGTACCCCGCCGCGGTCAAGGGAATGAGCATGCGCAAGCTGCTCGAACGCGCCGACCGCTGGGACCTGTCGGTCTCCGCCAACCAGCACACCAGCGAGCAGTGGGAGCGGGTCTACCCCTGCGGCTTCGAGACCATCGACGCCGGCTATCCGCGCAACGACGTCTTCTTCCGGACCGGAGCCCGGGAGATCCTGGACATCCGCGAGCGGCTCGGTATCGCACCCGGCAGCACGGCCGTCCTGTACGCCCCGACGGTGCGCGACTACCAGGTCGGTTATGTGCCGCAGCTCGACCTGGAGAAGGTCACCGGCGCACTCGGCCCGGACTTCGTCCTGCTGGTCCGTACGCACTACTTCTACGGCCGCGACCCGCACCTCCAGCAGCTCCAGGAGCGGGGCGCGCTGATCGACGTCTCCCGGCACCCCTCGGTCGAGGAACTGTGTCTCGCCGCGGACGCGCTGATCACCGACTACTCGTCGATCATGTTCGACTACGCCGGCCTCGACCGGCCGATCATCACCTACGCCGACGACTGGGAGACCTATGTCCGTTCCCGCGGCGTCACCTTCGACCTGCTGTCGGGGAAGCCGGGAGACACCCCGGGGATCGTCGCCACCACCGAGGACGAGCTGATCGAGGCGTTCCGCAGCGGCCGCTGGCAGGGCGCCGAGGCCGGTGAGCTGCGGGCCGCGTTCCGTGCCCGCTTCTGCATGTGGGACGACGGCCACGCCGCCGAGCGGGTGGTCAACCGGGCCTTCCTCGGGCGGCACGACCTGCTCCCGGCCCCGCCGCCGCTGTCCCAGCGCACCGTCGCGCCGTCCCCGCGGGAGGCGGCCCGCGCGGGCGCCGTTCTCGCACCCGGGGCGGACGGCGCCCCCGGCCGGCCGGACGCCGGACCGACCGGCTGACGAGCGCGGAGTGCGGGGTGGCGGCCGGGTGCCACGGCCAGGTGTGAGCGGACGCGTACGGGGCACCCGCAGCCGTGAACCATGAGGCGACCGGAAGGAGCTGGCGCATGCTGACGGCACACCCCGTGCTGCTGACGGAGCTCACCGAGGAGCGGGAGGCGCGGACGGCGCCGTACGGGCGGCAGGGTCTCGCCGGGGCGCGCCGCGGTCCGGCAGACGGCGCGGCGCCCGAGCCGGGGCACAAGGTGCCCGACCCGCCCCCGCCGGGCCCGCTGGACCCGGTCCACCCCAAGCCCCAGCCGCCGCCGGCCCCCGCCCCCGACCGGGAGCCCGCACCCCGGCCCGGCCCCGGCTCGCACACGGCGCCGCAGCCCGTCGCGACCGGCGGGCACGGCCCGCACACTCGGGAGGCCGGGCCCGGAGGCCCGCTCTACGCTGGGTGAGGGAGCCGGACCCTCGGCCTCCTGCTGCAGCTGCGCCACCGCAGCATGCTCCGCAGGCCGGCCCGACGTGGCCGAGGAGACCCCGGCGCAGGCGGCCGCCGGAGCCTGACCGCCGCGCGGGGCGAACAGGAGGCAGCGATGCCGGACGCAGTGGTGATCGGTGCCGGGCCCAACGGACTTGTCGCGGCGAACCTGCTGGCCGACGCCGGGTGGACGGTGGAGGTGCTGGAGGAGCAGGAGGAACCGGGCGGCGCGGTCCGCAGCGACCGTGCGGTGCACCCCGACTTCGTCAACGACCTGTGCAGTTCGTTCTATCCGCTGGCCGCCGCCTCCCCGGTCCTCGCCGCCCTGGACCTGTACGAGGAGGGGCTGGTCTGGAGCCACGCGCCCCAGGTGCTGGCCCATCCGCTGACCGACGGCCGCTGTGCGCTGCTGGATCGCACCACCGCCGGCACGGCCGCCGGGCTGGAGACCTTCGGCACCGGTGACGGCGCGGCCTGGGAGGGGCTGTGCGAGACCTGGGACCGGGTCGGCGGCGACCTCCTCGACGCGCTGTTCACGCCCTTCCCGCCACTGCGCGCGGTGGCTCGGCTCGCCGCCCGCGCCCGTGGTGCCGGTGCGCTGCGGCTGGCGCGGACGATGCTGCTGCCCGTACGGCGCCTGGGCGAGGAGGAGTTCGCCGGCGAGGCGGGCCGGCTGCTGCTGGCGGGCACCGCGCTGCACGCCGACCTCGCCCCCGAGGCCGCGGGCAGCGGCGGCTTCGGATGGCTGATGTCGATGCTCGGCCAGCGCTACGGCTTCCCGGTGCCGGCCGGCGGTGCTCAGTCGCTCACCTCGGCCCTGGTACGGCGGTTGCAGCGCCGGGGTGGGGTGCTGCGCTGCGGGGAGCGGGTCGACGAGATCGTCGTACGGTCCGGGCGTGCGGTGGCGGTGCGTACCGCGATCGGGGAGACCGTGCCGGGCCGCCGCGCCGTGCTGGCCGATGTGTCCGTGCCCGCCCTGTACGGCCGGCTGGTCCACGCCCGGCACCTCCCGGCGCGGCTGCCGGCGGATCTGCGGCGCTTCCAGTGGGACCACGCCACCTTCAAGGTGGACTGGGCGCTCGGCGGCCCGGTGCCGTGGACCGCCGCGGCCGCCGCCGGCGCGGGCACCGTGCATCTGGCCGACGGCATGGACGAACTCACCCGCTTCACCGCCCAGATCGCCGCTGGGCAGGTGCCCGACCGGCCCTTCGTCCTGTTCGGCCAGATGACCACGGCGGACGCCACCCGCTCCCCGCCGGGCACCGAGGCGGCCTGGGCCTACACCCACGTACCGCACCGGATCACGGGGGACGCCGGGGAGGACGGCATCGGCGGAGCCTGGGGGCCGGGGGACCGGGAAGCGATGGCGGACCGGCTGGAGGAGCAGGTCGAGCGCTTCGCACCGGGTTTCCGGTCGCGCATCAAGGCGCGCCGCGTGCTCGCCCCGCCCACCTTCGA
Source organism: Streptomyces sp. NPDC048612 (assembly GCF_043199295.1). NCBI lineage: Bacteria > Bacillati > Actinomycetota > Actinomycetes > Kitasatosporales > Streptomycetaceae > Streptomyces > Streptomyces sp. NPDC048612. The sequence goes on along the minus strand of NZ_JBICVV010000018.1, from coordinate 75,854 downwards.
GGCGATGGACGCCAATCTGCACGGGGGCGCCCTCAACGGCGGTACCGCGGCCCTCCACCAGCAGCTGGTGTTCCGCCCGCTGCCGGGCCTCGCCCGCCCGGAGACCCCCGTGGTGGGGCTCTATCTGGCCTCCGCCGGGGCCCATCCGGGCGGCGGTGTGCACGGGGCGCCCGGTGCCAACGCGGCCCGCGCGGCGCTGCGCGCCCGCGCGCCGGGCGGCGCCCTGAGCCGGGCGCAGCGCACCCTCCACCGTGGCGGTGCACCACGGCGCCCGTCGGCCGGCCGCTCGTCCCTCGGCCGTGGAGTGTGAGCAACTCCCCGGCGAGGAAAGCGATGTGACGCTGAATCAGCTCCCGTTCAGGCAGCCGAGACCGGCGCCGTCGGGAGCGCGGCCAGCAGCATCAGGGCCACGTCGTCCTGCCGGTCCGCGTCGCCGTGCCGGTTCTGCAGGAGGGCGTCGGCGAGGCGGTCCGGGCCCAGGGGCGGCGCGTCGCTGAGGCGGGTGGCGAGGTCGGCGACGGAGCGGTCCGGATCGACCCCCGGCGTTTCGATCAGGCCGTCGGTGTAGAGCGCCAGCACGGACCGCGGCGGCAGGGTGATCTCCGTGGTGGAGTACCGGGCCCCGGGCTCGATGCCCAGCAGCAGGCCCGGCGGCACCCGCAGCACCGTGGTGTGCCGGTCGGGGTGGCGGAGCAGCGGCGGCGGATGGCCGGCGCCGGCCAGGCACGCCCGGCGGGTCCGCAGATCGATATGGACGTACAGACAGCTGGTGAACAGCCCCGGGTCCAGGCCGGTCAGCAGCCGGTTGGTGCGGGCCAGGACCTCGCCCGGCGCGGCACCTGCGGTGGCGTAGGCGCGGACCGCGGTGCGGACCTGCCCCATGAGGGCGGCGGCCGCCGCGTTGTGGCCCTGTACGTCGCCGATGACGGCGGCGACGCTGTGCTCGTCGAGGCGGAGCAGGTCGTAGAAGTCGCCGCCGATGTCCATGCCACGGGTCGACGGCAGGTAGCGGGCGGCGACGGCGAACCCCGGCACGGAGGGCAGCACATGCGGCAGCAGACCGGCCTGGAGGTCGTGCGCCAGCTGCTGCTTGGCGTCGTACAGACGCGCCCGGTCCAGCGCCTGGGCGATCAGCCCCGCCAGCGAGGTGAGGACCTGGCGCTCCTCCAGGTGGAAACTGCGGGGCCGGGTGTACGCGAGGATGCAGCAGCCGACCGGGCGGCCGGACACGATCAGCGGCAGCACCGCCCGCGCCGCCTTGCCGGTCAGCCGCGGCAGTCCCGGGTAGTCGTGCTCCATCTCCTCGGGGGTGCTGAAGAAGGTGGGCTCCCCGGTGGCGAGGGCGCGCACGGCGGGGCTGTTGGCGGCGCCGAGGGCGACCCCCTCGAAGGCGGCGACCGCCTCGGCGGAGTACCCGCGCTGCCCGATCGTCCGCAGCCGGCCCGCCTCCGCCACGTACATGAGCATGCCCTGGGCGCCGAACGCCGGCACGATCTGGTCGGCGACGAGATCGACCACGTCCTGTGTGCCCACGGCCTCGGTGAGGGCGGCCGCCAGATGCAGCACGTGGTAGATCTGGCCGGCCCGTACGGGCACCACCTCGCCCTCCGCGGGGGACGCCACCGGGCCGTAGTCCTTGCCCGACGGGCTGATCCACACACTCAGGCCCCGGCTGTCCGGGAACAGCCGGAAGGTGAGCCAGTGGTGCGGCGGCCGGCTGGCGGTGAACGACGTCGGCCGGCGGCTGATCACGGCGGCGCGGTAGCGGTCCTCGAAGACCGGGTCGCGCAGCCACGGCAGCACCTCCCAGGGGCGCGCGCCGAGCAGCCGGCCGTCCTCCTCGCCCAGCAGCTCCCGCGCGCCCTGCGTGACCAGCGTGATACGCCCCTCCAGGTCGAGGGCGCAGCAGCCGCCGGGCAGCCGTTCCAGGTAGTCGGCCGCCGCCAGGGCCTCCTCCGGGCGCACGGCCCGCACCGGCGGCGGGGCGAGCACCCGCGGCGCCCCGGACGGACCGCCGTCGGGCCGGGGGCGCCGCTCCAGCAGGGCCGCCAGCCGCTCGCACGCGGCCTCCACCGCCGCGCGCTCCGCCGCCGACAGCTGGGGCGCATGGCCGGCCGGCCACAGCAGCAGCAAGGCGCCCCCGCCGCGGTCCCGGCCGCCGACCGGGGCCGCGGCCAGCGAGAAGTCGTACGGCACCGCCACCGCGGTACGGGGGAAGTCGCGGGCCATCTGCTGCTGGCCGCCCGCCCACACCAGCCGCTGCTCGCGGGTGGCGACGGCGACCGGGATGGGCGCCGACAGCGCGACCCGGTCCCACGGCGCCAGGAACGGCGCCGGGACCCCGCTCATGACGGTCAGCTCCAGGACCGGCGCGTCGGCCGCCCGCACGTAGACCCCGCCGACCGACGCCCCGGTCTCCCGCATCGCGCGCAACAGGGCCCGGCCCACCGGGTCATCCACCGGGCCGGACCCGGTCCCGCCGGTCATCGCGCACCTGCACACAGCTGTCGTCGTGCCATCGAGACCCACTCCGGCCCGCCGTTTCCTCCCCGTGCCGAGACCCTCGTGACGTCTCTCCCGGGACAGTGCCGACGTTACGCCGCCCACCGGGCCGGGGCACTCGCTGCCGGGCCGTCCGGTGCCCGGGACCAGGCGTTTCCGCCCCGAGATGCGCTCGGCCCCGGCCGCGTATCATGTAGTGGCGCCTCTTTGTAGTGGCGCGGGCAGCATGTCGCCTCCGATTCCGGAGAGGAACATGGCCGCAGGCGAAGAGGACGAGACCGAACGAGTCCGGCGTCCTTCCAGTAAGAAGACCGCCAAGAAGACCGCCAGGAAAGCCGTCAGGAAAACCGCGGAACGGGCCGGCAGTGACCGGGCCGGCCGCCGGGAGAGCGAGAGCGAACCGCCGCCCGCGGGCCGCCGGGTCTCCGCACCACGTGCGATGCGGTACGCGGCGGAGCAGCTCAAGGAGCTGCTGGGGCGGGCCCCCGAGTCCGTCTCCTCGGTGAAGCCGACGGAGGACGGCTGGCAGGCGGAGGTGGAAGTCCTGGAGCTGGAACGTGTCCCCGGCACCACCAGCGTCATGGCGACCTACCGGGTGATGCTGGACAAGGAAGGCGAACTGGTGGCGTACGAGCGCACCCGCCGCTACACCCGGGGCCAGATCGACCGCCGATAGGGCCCGGAAGACCAGGCGGGACCGTTCGCCCGGCGAACGACACGGCCGCTCCGTAAGGCCGGAGCCAGCCGGTGAAGGGAGGCACCGTGTCTGTGGTGCCGCAAAGCGGAGGACCCGTCGCCGCAGGTGGCGGCGGAGGCTCCGGAAACCTCTACGACATCCTCGATCTGATCCTGGACCGCGGTCTGGTCATCGACGTCTTCGTGCGGGTGTCGCTGGTGGGTATCGAGATCCTCAAGATCGACGCCCGGATCGTCGTCGCGAGTGTCGACACCTACCTGCGCTTCGCCGAGGCCTGCAACCGCCTCGACCTGGAAGAGGGGCGCAAGGCCCCCTCCCAGCTGACCGACCTCGTCGGTGAGGTGACCGAGGGCGGCTCGCACGGCAAGGCCAAGGGCGCGCTGTCCGGCGCCGCGGAAGCGGTGACCGACGCCCTCAAGGGCGGCGGCGATGACGACGAGGAGCGCGAAACGAGGCACAAGGAGCCCGCCGAGCGGCGCGAGCGGCCTGCTCGCCGGCCGGCCCGGCGCCGGAAGGAGTGAGGGATGTCGGTCTACGTCTATTCCATCGTCGCGACCAGCCATCCGCAGGCCCTGGAGGGCCTCCAGGGGGTGGGCAACCCGCCGGCCGACCTGCGCACGGTGCAGAGCCGGAAGCTGTCCGCGGTCGTCAGTGACGCCCCGGAGGAGCTGCGGCCCAAACGGCGGGACCTCGGCGCACATCAGGCCGTCCAGGAACGGCTGATGGCCGACGGCACGGTCCTCCCCCTGCAGTTCGGCTTCACGACCACGGACGACGAGGCCGTACGGGCCGTCCTGAAGGAGCGGGCCGACGAGTTCTCCGAGCGGCTGGAGGCGCTGGAGGGCTGCACCGAATACCACCTGAAGGCCGCCCAGGACGAGGACTCCCTGCTGCGGCAGATCCTCACCGAGTCGGACCAGGCGCGGGAGCTCAACGACCAGATCCGCAGCGGCAACGCCTCCCCCGAACTCCCGCTCGCCCTCGGTGAACTCGTCTCCCAGGAGGTACAGGCACGGCAGGAGCAGCTCGCCGCCGGAGTCCTCGACGCGCTGCGCGGATTCGCGCAGGAGGAGAGCATCTCCGCGCCGGCCGGCAACGACTTCCTGAGCGTGTCCTTCCTCGTGGACCAGGACAACGAGAAGAGCTTCCTCGGTGCGGAGCGGGACCTCGCCAAGGAGCTGGGGGAGGACTTCGACCTCCGGCTGCTCGGCCCGCTGCCCGCCTACAGCTTCGTCTAGGGAGTCCCCATGGGACTGTTGAGTCAACTTGCCACCCTTCCGCTGGCACCGGTGCGCGGCGTGGCCTGGGTCATGGAACGCACGCTGGAGGCCGCGGAGAACGAGTACTACGACCCCGAACCCGTCGAGCGGGAACTCGCCGAGCTCGAACGCGCGTTGCTGGCGGGAGAGATCTCCGAGGAGACCTTCGACCGCCGCGAGGACGAGCTGCTGGACCGGTTGGACGAGATCAGGGCCCATGCCCAGGGCACCGACATCTGACCGCGGTGGCCGCCGCGGAACGGGAACGCCGCCCCGCGTTCCCGTCGCAACGCCGGGAATCGAGGTGCAGCGGCCGTGAACGAACCCCTCGCCAGGAGGATGGGCGACTCCCCGTCCCGGGCCGGCCCCTACGGCGGCCAGGGCTCCTCGGCCAACCTCGCCGACATCTTGGAGCGGGTCCTGGACAAGGGCATCGTCATTGCGGGCGACATCCAGATCAACCTGCTGGACATCGAACTCCTCACCATCAAACTGCGCCTGCTGGTCGCCTCGGTGGACAAGGCCAAGGAGATGGGCATCGACTGGTGGGAGCACGACCCCTCGCTCTCGTCCCACGCGTCCGACGGCTACCGCTCGCTCCGCGACGAGAACAAGCAGCTGCGCGCCGAGATCCAGGCCCTGCGCGAGGACGTACTGCCGGCGGCCGAGGACGAGGAGGACGAGGAGGACGAGGAGGAAGCCGAAGCCGAGGACGAGGTGGAGTACGAAGCCGAGGACGCGGCGGAGGACGACGGGGAGGACGAAGCCGAGGCCCGGGCGGCGGAGCGCCGCCGTGCCGCGCGCCGCTCCGCCCGTGGCGCCCGCGCCAAACGGGCCGCGTCCGGCTCCCGCACCAAGAAGCGGGACACGTCATGACCGAGGTCATCAGCTATGCGTACGCCGTCGCCCGGGACGACGACGGCTCGCTGGCGCAGGCGCTGTCCGGACTGCCGGGGGTCGCCGACGCACCGGTGCACCTGGTCCGCGCGGGCGACCGCGACGAGGTGGTGGTCGCCGTGAGCCCGGTGCCCGAACAGGACTTCCACGAGGCCGCGCTGCGCGCCAACCTGGAGGACCTGGACTGGCTGGAGTCGGTGGCCCGGGCCCATCACCGGGTGATCGAGGCGCTGGCCGCCCGCACCACCGTCCTGCCGCTCCGGCTCGCGACGGTCTACCTCGACGACGAGCGGGTGCGGCGGATGCTGGCCGACCGCCGGGCAGCGTTCGCCACGCGGCTGGCCGACCTGGCCGCGCACACGGAGTGGGGCGTCAAGATCTATGTCGCGGCGCCCGCGCCCACCGACCGTCCGGCCGCCCCGCCCGCGGAGGCGGAGGTGAGCCCCGGACGGGCCTACCTCAGCCACCGCAGGGCACAGCGGCACGCCCGGGAGGACGCCTACCGCGAGGCCCAGGAGGCCGCCCGCCGCATCGAGACCGCCGCCCGCGGCCATGCCGTCGACCGGGTCCAGCACCGGGTGCAGCAGGGCGAACTCGCCGGCGGGTCCGGCGAGAACGTCGTCAACGACGCCTACCTCGTGCCGCTCGGGCACGCCGACAGCTTCCGGGCCGACGTCACCCGGGCCGCCGAGGGCCTGCCCGGGGTGCGTGTGCAGGTCACCGGGCCGTGGGCCCCGTACTCCTTCGCCACGCCGCCCGAGGCCGAACCGCTGACGGACGCGGCACCATGAGACCGGCGGGCGGTCCGCCGGCGACGACGGACGAACCACTGCCCGACCGGCAGATCGCGCTGATCGATCTGCTGGACCGGCTGCTCAGTGGCGGCGTGGTCATCACCGGTGACGTCGTGCTCTCCATCGCCGACATCGACCTGGTCCGCATCTCGCTGCGCGCGCTGATCGTCTCCATCAGCGAGCAGAACCCCTCCCCGTGGTCCGCTCTCGCACCGTCCGTACGGGACGACCATGACGGCTGAGGACCGCCGGCCCGGCAGCCGCTTCGACGATGTCGCCGACGCGGCCCATCGGGCCTTCCGCATGCTGCCCGCGGCACCCCAGGACATCCCGCCGCCGGGCGGCCGGGCGAGCCGCCCCGCGCACCGGATCAGCGCCGACCCCGACACGGTGGAGCGGGACCTGATGAAGCTCGTACTGACCCTGGTCGAGCTGCTGCGCCAGCTCATGGAACGCCAGGCCCTGCAACGGGTCGACGCCGGAGACCTCACCGAGGAACAGGAGGAACGCCTGGGGGCGACGCTGATGATCCTGCACGACCGGATGGTGGAGCTCTGCGCCCGGTACGAGCTGAGGATGCAGGACCTCAATCTGGACCTCGGGCCGCTCGGAACCCTGCTGCCACCCGCCGAAGAGCCCTGAAGGGAGCACGACATGGGCATCGCGAAGAAGACCAGGAACATCGGCCAGATCGTCGAGGGCAAAGCCAAGGCGACGACCGGGAAGGCGCTCGGCAACAAGAGCCTCCAGAGGAGAGGCAGGGCGGAACTGGCCATGGGGAAGATGAAGCAGGCGGTGGAGAAGGGCCGGGACAGCTTCAAGCACTGACCGCCGTACGGCACCGCCCCCGATGAGCGGACCGCCCGTCCGGAGCCCGGCCGTACGGGCCGCTACCGCTGGTTGAAGCGGTCGGCCGCCCGTTCGTTGAGGGCGCCGAGGACACCGCGCAGCCGCCGGGCCGGCGGCTCTTCCCCGGCGGCGACCGTCGACCCGTCGACGGTGCCGCGCGCGCCGTTGCGGGGCAGCACCCGGGCGACCGCCGACGCCAGCCGGGTGGTGGTCACCGGGGCCAGCCCGTGCACCCTGGCACCGAGCCGGGCCGCCGGCGTCAGCACGATCCGGGGCCGCCGCCGCTGCAGCGCGGTCACGATGCGCTCCGCCGCCCGCTCGGCGTTCATGGACAGCACCGGGGCCCCGGCCAGCGCCGAGAACCAGGCGTACTCCCGGCGCCGGTCCCCGCCGAAGAGGGCGTGCACATGCGACCCGGTGCGCATCAGACCGGGGTGGACCGCGGTCACGGAGACACCGTGCGGCGACTCCTCCGCGTGCAGCCCTTCCGCCAGCGCGGCCACCGCGGACTTGGCGCAGGAGTACGGCAGCAGATGCGGCACCGCCACCAGGCCGCCGACGGACCCGACGAGGGCCAGCCGGCCGCCGGCCGGGCTGCGCCGCAGGTGGGGGAGGGCGGCGAGCGCGGTGTTCAGGGCCCCGTTGAAGACGGAGTCCATCGCCTCCTCGAAACCGTCGGAGCCCAGCGCGTCCGCGGGGCCGACCTGGATGATGCCGGCGTTGGCGATGACGATGTCCAGCCCGCCGTGGTCCCTGACGATCTCCGCGAGGCGGTCCCGCACCGCGGCCCGGTCCCGCACATCGCACACCACGGCCCGCACCGACCCGCCGCCCCACTGGCCCAGCTTGCCGACGGCCCGGCCGAGTTCGGCCTCGTCCCGGGCCAGCAGCACGACATCGCAGCCGCGCCGCAGCAGCTGGCGGGCCATGAGCAGCCCGAGCCCCCGTGAGCCGCCGGTGACGACGGCGGTGAGCCCCGTGATCGGGGGAGCGTCCGGCAGCACACGCATGAGGAGCCCTTCCACTGGGCGCGGATCGGCGCGGACGGGGCCCGGCCCCGCGGGACGCCGCACGCCTGCTGCCTTCGACGGTAGCGGGCGACGGACCCCGGCGGACCGGCGCACGCGCCGCTGAGCAGGGCTTTCGCGCCGCCGCACGGGGGGACGCCCGAGCGGTCAAGGGCGGGGGAGGCCCGCCGCGGGTACGCGGACCCGTGCGGGGGCGTTCGGCCGATCGGGTGACGGCCGCCGCCGCGCCCGTACCCGTACCCGCCCGGCGGTTCAGCCCGCGCCGGGCAGCCGCACGTACACGGAGCCGTCGCCCTCCACGGTCACCCGGAACGACGGCTGGGGAGCGGTCGCCGGGCCGGCGACGTTCGCGCCGTCCGCCAGCCGGAAGACGCTGCCGTGCCAGGGACACGTCACACAGCCACCGGAGATGACACCCTCCGTCAGAGGCCCGGACAGATGGCTGCACCGTCCGGCCAGGACATGGATCTCACCACCTGTCTGCCGGACCACCAGCAGGGGCACTTCACCGAGTTCCCGGCGCACGGCCTCACCGACCGGGAAGTCCTCCACCCGGCCCACGCGGTGCCAGCCCTCGTCCACCAGGCGCGGCACCGGCTCCGCCTTGTTGGCGCCCGCGCCCTGCCGGAAGGCGAGGTGCCCGCCGAGCATGGCACCGGCACCGGCCGCGGACAGCCCGGCGAACCCGAGCACCTTGCCGCGTACGGTGCCGCCCCGGCCGCGATGTACCCAGGACCGCGTGTACAGGCCGATGGCCACGGCGATCGACGCCGCATGCACCAGACCGGTACGCATCTGGTCCTCGTGCTGCTCGGCCCAGTCCACCCAGCCGGACCATGCGGCCGGCACCGCGGTCAGCACTCCCACCCCCACCAGCAGGCGGGCACCGCGCCGGGTACCAGGGACGAGGTCCAGCACCGCGGCGGACAGCCAGGCGCCCATCGGAAGCTGCACCAGCGCCGGGTGCAGCGGATGGCCGATCGGCAGGCCGTGCAGCACGTCACGGAAACGCCCCAGGGGCAGCCCGCGCACCACCCGCCGCACCGGGCCGATCACGGTGTCCAGCTGCTCCCAATGGGCGGGCGCGTCAAGCGCTTTCACGAGTGCGGACGTCATCTCTCCTCGTCCTCCTCGTACTCCGCGCCTTCCTCATCCTCGTCCCACTCGCCGTCTTCCTCTTCCTCTTCTTCCGCGTCCTCGTCGTACTCCGCGTCTTCGTCCTCGTCGTCCTCGTAAGCGCCCTCTTCGTCGTAGTCCTCGTCCTCGTCCGCGCGCTCGTCCTCGTCCGCGCGCTCGTCCTCGTCCGCGCGCTCGTCCTCGCCCTCGCGCTCCTCGGCTTCCTCGTCCTCGATGGCCTCTTCGTGGGTGCGTACGACCTCGCCCTCGCGGATCTCACCGCGCCAGCCCTCGGGCTCCTCGTCGGTGAGGGTGACGTAACGCTGGAAATGCTTGAAGTCCAGCCGCAGCCGCCGCCCTTGGACGCGCCAGATATTGCCGGTCTTCTCGAAGAATCCCGAGGCGTAGTACTCGACGACCAGCACGATGCGGGTCAGATTGGGCGCCAGTTCGTGGAAGCTGACGGCACCGCGGGTCGTTCCCTTGGCGCCCTCGGACGTCCAGATGATGCGCTCGTCCGGCACCTGCTCCTGGACGGTCGCCTTCCAGCCGCGCGTCGACGGGCCGACCTTGGCCTTCCAGTCGCTGGTCGTCTCGTCGTGCAGCGACACATTGCGCACGCCCTTGGTGAAGCCGCTGAACTTCTCGTACTGCGTCCAGTGGTCGTAGGCGGTGCGCAGCGGCACCCCGACATCGAGCACCTCGATGATGTTGGTGACCTTCTTGTCGCCCGACTTGCGCTTTCCGCCGCCGAAGAGTTCCTTGGCCTTCCCCGCGACGGTGTCCTTGACGTTCTCCGCCGTCCCCTTGACGGCGGCCTTGACGGGCGAGTCACCGCCCAGGAGATTGGACGCGATCTTGGAGAGCGAGCCGCCGTTCTCGGCGACATCGGTGAGCTGTCCGGTCACATCCATCAGCTTGTCGCCGGCCCGCTCGGCCAGGTTCCCGACCCATTGCGTCGCGTAGTTCCCCAGCTCTTCTCGCAGCCGATCGAGGCCCGAGTCCACGTTGTCCTGTCCCGTCTTGGCCATGACCGGTTACCTCCGGCGCTCGACGCGCGATGATGTCTTCTGGGCGGTCTTCCTGGCTGTCTTCTTCGCGGGAGCCGCCTTCTTCTGTGCGGCGGTCTTCTTCGCAGGAGCCTTCTTGGCGGCGGCCTTGCCTGCCGTCTTCTTCGCCGCTGTCTTCTTCGCGGTGGTCTTCTTGGCCGCGGCTTTCTTGGCCGGGGCCGCCTTCTTGGCGGGTGCCTTCTCAGCCGTCTTCTTGGCCGTCTTCTGCGCCGTGGTCTTCTTCGCCGCCGTCTTTCCGGCCGCCGCCTTCTTGGCGGGCGCGGCCTTCTTCGCCGCCGCCTTCTTCGCAGGAGCCTTCTTCGCGGCGGTCCTCCCGGCGGGCGGACGCTGCCCACCCCGCTTCTGTGCGGGGGCGCGTGACGCACGCCGCCGCGGCCGCTCCTCGGGCTCCTCCTCTTCTTCCTCCTCGGGCTCCTCTTCCCCCTCCTCGTACTCCTCCTCGGGCTCTTCCTCTTCCTCTTCTTCCTCCTCCTCCGGCTCCTCCTCGTCGTACTCGAACTCCCCCTCCTCTTCCTCCCCTTCCTCTTCCTCTTCGTCCTCCGGGCCGAATTCGAGCGCCGCCGTACGGTCGTGGAGGGTGTCGGCGAGCGTCTCCAGACGGCGGTTGGCGGCGGTCGTCAGGGCCTTGCGGCCGACGTCCAGCACTTCCCCGCGCAGCTGTTCACCCAGCTCCGCGACCTGGGGGATCTCGCCGAGCTTGCGCACCCCCTGTGCCACGAGCTGGCGTGGCTCCAGTCCGAGCTGACGCCCGGCGATGTAGGAAGCCATCGTGAGCGCGAACCGGCCCTTCTTGGTGCGGCCCAGCACATAGCCGCCGGCCAGGGCGGCTGCCAGCAGGACCTTGGTTCCGTCGTTCATGGGTGCGTCACCTTTTCCCGGACGTGCAGCCGATAGGCGTCTGTGCAGGGGCCGCCACACGGTGGCGTCGTTCGGCCCTATCTCCAGGGTGATCGGAGTCGCTGCCTCCGCATCTTGAGCGGACCGGGCCCCGTTCCCGGGACACGCTGCGGAAGGACCCGGCCCCGCTGCGTGGCCGGGTCAGGACACCGTGACCGTCGGTCGCCGCCCGCGCGGCAGGGGTTCCACGGGCCGCTCCACGGCAGGTGTGCGGGAGCTGTGCAACGGCCCTAGGCTCGAAACATGCCGGGAACACGCCGTGCACCGTCTCGTGTGGGAGTAGGGGGAGCGCGGTGTGTTCGCCGGCGCATGACCGCCCTGCGGGTCTCGGCGCTGGCGGCCGTGGTGGCGCTGCTCTGCGCCTTCGTGGGAACTCCGGCCGCGGCGGCCGTCGGTGACCCGGACCTGACGTCGTTCTACGAGCAGACGCTGTCCTGGGAGCCCTGCGGACAGGACCTGCAGAGCGGCGCGCAGAGCGACGCCTCCCAGCCGCCCGGGTTCCGGGAACGTCTGGAGTGCGCCCGGATGGAGGTGCCACGGGACTATGCCAACCCCACCCGCAGCACCATGGAGGTCCAGCTGATCCGGCTGAAGGCGACCGGGCCCGGCAAGCGCCTGGGCTCCCTGGTGCTCAACCCCGGCGGGCCGGGTGCTTCCGGCGTCAACTATCTGATCGACAGCGGCAATGCCTTCGCCCGGCTCGGGCAGCGCTACGACATCGTCAGCTTCGACCCGCGCGGCACCGGTCAGACCGAACCCATCTCCTGCGGCAGCAAACTCCCCTCGGGCGGCGACGAGAGCCTCGCCGCGAAGGAGAAGCGCATCAACGAGGCCTGCGGCCGCTACTCCGGCGGGCTGCTGCGCTGGGTCGGCACCCCCGACGTGGCCCGCGACATGGACGTCCTGCGCGCCGCGGTCCACGACGACAAGCTCAACTACCTGGGCTTCTCCTACGGCACCAAGCTGGGCGCGGTCTACGCCCACGAGTTCCCCGACAAGGTCGGCCGGATGGTGCTGGACAGCGTCGAGGACCCGACCAAGAACACCTGGCAGACCGCACTGGCCCAGGCCCGGGGCTTCCAGCGGGCCCTGGACGACTTCGCCGCCGACTGCCTGCGCGGCCCGGACTGCCCGCTGGGCACCGACCAGAGCAAGGCGCAGGATCAACTGCGCAACTGGTACCAGGAGTTGAGCGAACGACCGATGAAGGTGAAGGGCGAGACGGTGGACGAGACCACCTATGTGTACGCCCTGCGGGAGGCGCTCTACAGCAGAAGCGACTGGCCGGCGCTGCGCCAGGCGCTGACGCAGCTGCGCCGGGGGGACGCCGCCGGGATTCTCCGCATGAGCGAGGGCGGCGGCGGCAGTGCCACCCGCGCCGTCCCGGCACCGCCGGTGGGACGGGACGAGCTACCGCCCCAGGACCAGCTGGCCCTCCGGGCGATCGCCTGCCGGGACACCTCGGAACGCTACGACGCCGGCGACTACCCGCGGGCGGAGCGCGAACTCACCGCGGCCTCCCCGCTCTTCGGCCCGGACATCGCCCCGCTCCTGCTGGACTGCTACGGCTGGCCCGTCGCCGGCGACGACTCCTCCCGGGAGGTCGCGGCGCCCGACGCCCCGCCACTGCTGCTCGTCGCGACCAGCAACGACCCGGCGACCCCGTACGAGGGCGCGTTCAACATGGCCCGTGAGCTGGACAATTCCAGTGTCGTGCTGACCTACCACGGTGAGGGGCACGCCGCGTACACCACCGGGGACCTCTGCGTGCAGCGCCATGTCGACGACTTCCTGCTGAACGGCGAGCTGCCGGAGGCCGGGACCTCCTGCGGGTGAGCCGTGCCCCGGCGGCCGGGGGCGGGGTGCACGGCGGCGCGCACCGCGGAGGGGAGGCCGCATGACCGCATGGCCGGGGGCTACTTGTAGTAGCGGGTGTCCTCGACGTCGACGACCGGGGCGCCGGGGGACGGCGGCTGGACGCGCCGCCGCTTGAGGATGCTCACGTAGGTGGCGAGGCCGATGATGCCGACGATCATCATGATGATGCCGACCAGGTCGACGTTGATTCCGGCCATGTGCCAGTCCACCGCGAAGGTGAGGATCGCCCCGACTGCGAGCAGACCGATGCATCCGCCGATACCCATGGCGTCAGCCTCCATAACTGTATGGGCGATAAAGCCTGTTGACGGTTCGCGTACCCCGGGGCCGACGCCTTATGTGCACGGGCGGGCGGGCCACCGCGGTCCCGTCCCGCGGGGGGGGGGGAGGCTCAGCCGGCCCGCCGTCCGCCCCTGCCCGCGGTCTTCTTCGCCGTGGACTTCGCGGCGGCCTTCTTCGCGGCGGTCTTCTTGGCGGTGGCCTTCGAGGTGGCCTCCGTGGTGGTGGCCTTCTCCGCCGTGCTCTTCTTCGCCGCGGTCCGCTGCGCCGCACGGCCGGAGCGGGGCGCGGTCTCCTCGTCCTCGCCGCGGGACCGCTTTGCGGCCCGGACGCTGTCCTGGAGGGCCGCCATCAGGTCCATCACCTGGCCGGCGGGCTGCTCCTCGCCGGACGGGAACTCCGGCTCCCGGTCCGCCAGCTTGGCCGCCACGATCTCGTCCAGCGCCTCACGGTAGTGATCGTGCAGATCGTCCTCCGACAGCGCGCCGAAGGAGTCCATCAGGGCCTCGGCGGCCGACACCTCGTTGCGGGCGACCGCCGCCTGCCGCTCGGGCAGCACCCCGTCCATCGGACGGATCTGGTGCGGCCACAGCAGCACCTGCATGACCAGCGCGCCCTCCATCGGGCGGATCATGGCCAGGGTCTCCCGCCCGTGCAGCGCGATCTTGCCGAGCCCGACCCGCTGATGCCGCTCCATCGCCTCCCGCAGCAGCACATAGGGCTTGGCCGCGGCCGGACTGTCGATGCCGAGGTAGTAGCCCTTGCCCATCTGCAGCGGGTCGATGTCGCCGCCGGCGACGAACGCCAGGATGGTCAGGGTCTTCGCGGTGGGCAGCGGCAGCGCGTCCAGGTCCTCGTCGCTCAGCGGTACGACCGTGTCGCCGTCCCCCGGCTTGTAGCCCCGGCCGATCTCGTCCGGCAGGATCTCGACGCCCTCCAGGGAGCACACCGGCTGATTGCGCACCCGCCCGCCGTCCGCCGTGTGGATGCGTACGAAGCTGACCGACGCGGAGGTGTCCGTGGCGTTGTACGCGGCGACCGGGATCGTGACCAGGCCGAAGCTGATGGAGAACTTCGCCGTGGGGCGCATGGGGGCCGCCTTCGTCGGAGCCGTTCGCCACCATGCTAGGCGCGGCGGACGGGCCGTACACCCCGGGCGGCGACGGATGTGCCGATCGGGTGGCGGCGGCCGCGGACGCCGCTCAGCGGGGCGTTGCGGCGCCCCGTCGGGTCAGCCCGGCCGGGCGCTGACCCGGCCCTCCCGGACCGCCTCGGCGAGCGCCTGGTGATCACGCTCGTTCTGGTCCGCGTAGCGCTCCGCGAACCGCGCCAGCGCCTCGTCGAAGACCGCGCCCCGCCCGAGGTAGGCGGCGATCGCGATCCGGTCGCCGGACCGGGCGTGCGCGCGGGCCAGGGTGGCCCCGCAGCGGACGGCAAACCGCCGCATGCCCACCGGCACCATCATGTCCGCGGGCATGATGCCCTTCCAGTCGCGCAGCTGGCGCACATAGAAGTCGCGTTGGCGTCCGTCGATCCCGGTGACCCGTTCCCAGCCGAGGAAGATGTCACTGGCGGCCTGCATCAGCCGCTGGCCGGCCACCACGCGGGCGCCCTGGTTGGTCTCCGCGGCCGCTCCGGCGTACGCGGCGAGCGCCGACTCGTCGGCCTCCTTGGCCTGGAGCAGCAGCGGGTCGTCGGAGTCCTTGCCGAGCAGCAGCACGATCCAGCAGCGGGTGCCCACACTGCCGACGCCCACCACCTTGCGGGCCACGTCGACCACCCGGTACTGCTCCAGCAGCCGGCGGTGATCCGACCGCAGGGTGCCGGCGTAGCCCTGGATCAGCCCGCGGATCTGCTCCTGCAGCCGGTCCCGCTCGATGTCCGGCAGCAGATCGTCCAGCGGCACGATCAGCGGGGGATCGGCGGCGATCCGGACTTGGCCGCCGTGCTGCCGGGTCAGCTTGCGGAACGCCTGCACGGTGTCGTGCGTCCGCGCTTCCGCGATGACCCGGGACAGCCCCGCGCGGCCCCTGCTGCCCAGCTCCTGCGCCTCCTCGGCCTGGATGTCGGCCATGTCGGCACGGGCGTACCAGACCTCCAGGGTCCGCATCTCCGCGTACTCGCGCATCCGGTCGCGGTAGGACGCGCAGGCGGCCCGGACGATGCCGGTCCGGACCTGTTCGCTGAAACCGTTGCCGCGGCCGGCGATGGCGAAGCTGGCCGCCAGCCGTTTGACGTCCCACTCCCACGGGCCGGGCAGGGTCTCGTCGAAGTCGTTGATGTCGAACATCAGATGGCGCTCGGGGGAGGCCAGCAGCCGGAAGTTCAGCAGATGGGCGTCCCCGCACAGCTGGGTCCGCAGTCCGGTCGACGGGGTGGTGGCCAGGTCCGCCGCCATGATGGCGGCGGCGCCGCGATAGAAGCGGAACGGCGACTCCAGCATCCGCCCGTAGCGGATCGGCACCAACTCCGGTACGCGGACGGCTGACTGCCGCTCGATGAGGTCCACCGGGTCGGCGCGGCCGGCGTCGGGCGCGAAGTCGGCATGACAGGAGCGGGGCACTTCGGAGCGAAGTGCCCTGCCCTGTTCGGCGCGTTCCTGCGCGGTGGGTCCGGTGGCCATGGCCGGTCCGGGGGCTCAGCTCACCGTGTGGCGGTGTGCCGGTGGTTGTCCGTGCACAGCGCCCAGATGATGAAGATGTCGATGGCGATCAGCACGATGGCCCAGAAGGGGTAGTGCGGAATCCACAGGAAGTTCGCCAGCGCACCCAGGCCTGCCAGGATCACACCGATGATCCGGGCCCACATGGCCCCGGTCGACAGCAGTGCGACACCCGCGAGCAGGATGACGATGCCCAGGATGAGGTGAATCCAGCCCCAGCCCGTGAGGTCGAACGAGAAGACGTAGTTCCGCGTGGTGACGAAGACGTCGTCCTTGGCGATGGCGGAGATGCCTTCCAGGAAGGCCATCGCACCACCGAAGATCATCAGGACTGCAGCGAATGCGGTCCATCCGCTGACATAGTTCTTCTGAGTGGCCATGGGTCACTCCTCACTTGAGAAACCTGGCCGTCCTTGCCGGACCTGCCGGTGGCCATGCAGTGCATTCACCGTGGCACACGTCCCGGTCAGCCGCATGTCAAGGGCGTTCGAAGACCTGGAGCACCCCGGCCACCGCGAAGCACAGAGCCCCCGTCAGCGTGCCCCAGTTGGCGACGCCGACGCTGACCTCGCTGCCGGTCTCCGGAGGGGTGAACGCGGCCACCGCGGACACCATGAAGAGCACCGACCCCAGCTGGTTGACCGCGACGATCCACCAGCCGAGGCTGCGCCGGCGGAGGCAGGGCGGGCCGTGGCAGATCTCGGCGATCGCCAGATGACCCGAGATCAGGAAGAGCAGACAGCCGACCATGTCGGGCGTCCAGACCAGCCGGTTCTGCTGCTGGGCCGTGAGCCCCTGCAGGAAGGAGTCGAGCAGGTTGACGCCGAACACCAGCGTCCCCGCGAACAGCACGAACGTACTGACCCAGTCGATGCGCCCCGGCTCGTAGCTCCACCACCGGAAGCCGTGCGTGGTCAGCGCACCGGCCGTGCCCTCCCGGCGCGGCGCGTTGATGCTCTGAACGAGTGAGGCGTAGCCGCCCAGGGTGAAGAACACCCCGCCGGTGAAGTAGATCGTGGCGCTCGTGAGCGGGCGCTCCGCGCTGAACTGGGCGAGCGCCGCACCGAGGGCGAAGAGGGTCCCGCCGACCGTGAAGGAGACCGCGGCCACGTCGTTGAGCCGGCGCAGCCGGTCCAGCGCCACGGTGCCGGCCCGCCGCGCGCGGCTCTCGGCGGCCCCCGCGGGCCGTACGTCGAGCGTGCCGCGTTTACGGGCCGCCCGCGACTCCCAGACGGCGGTGCCGCCCTCTTCGAGGCGCCAGGTCAGCCGGGAGACGAACGGTCCCGCACCCTCGGCGCGCTCCTCGGAATTCCGCACCCGCCGAGCGTAGCGATCCGCCGCCGGATTGCCGGTAATGCCTCGTCAGCGGGTGCGGGAGTCCCCCGGGACGCCGACGCCCGCGGGGCCGTACCGGACTGCTGCCGGTACGGCCCCGCGGGCGTGACACCGGCCCCTGGGAGGCGGTGCCGTGGCGGGTGCTTCCTGGCTGCCTCAGGACCGCCCCGCGGTGCCCGGGGCCGGGAGCGGATCGGGTGCCGGGCCGGGCGCCGGTCCCGGCGTCGGTGGTGCCGGGGTGGGCGGGACCGGGTCCGGTTCGGGGCGCGGCGGCGACGGGGGCACCGGATCGGGGCCCGGTGCGGGGACCGGGCCGGGCCCCGGGCCCGGCGTGGGTCCTGGTGGCCCGGGGCCCGGACCCGGGGTCGGTGGGACCGGGTCCGGAGGGGTGATGCCCGGTGGTCCTGGCTGCTGTCGCACCGTCATGAGCTCCTCACACGTCGCTCTTCCGCGGCCGGCCGCCTGGCGCCCGTTCCGCGCGGCATGCTGTTCTCCTTGCCGGTCCCGCGCCGGCCATGCGGCCCGAGGCGCCCGGACTCCGCGAGGCACCCCCTCACTGTGCGGCGCCGCGGGCCCCCGGGCGACACGGGAGGCGAACGGACGTATCGCGCCCGGCCGCGCCTGCGGTGCGGCGTCGTTGCGCCCCACGGAGCAGTGGTGGTTGCCCGGCCCGCTGACCGGAGGCAGGGTGACTGCGGACCCCCTACGGGACGGACGGAGGACAGGGCGTGGCCGGAACTTCCCCTGACGAGGCGGCCCGCCGGTACCGGGGCGCGCCATGAGCCCCCGCGGCGGGCCGAGTGCACTGGCGCGCGCCCTGCTGGAGCGGCACGGGGAGACCTTCGCCGCACAGAGCGGCATCCGGATGGCGAACACCCCGCAGCCGCTCTACCAGGTGCTGGTGCTGGCCGGGCTGCTCAGCGCCCGGATTCGCGCCTCCGTGGCGGTGGCGGCCGCGCGGACGCTGTTCGGGGCGGGGCTGCGCACGCCCCGGCGGATGGCGGCGGCGACCTGGCAGCAACGGGTCGACGCCCTGGGCGAGGGCGGCTACCGGCGCTACGACGAGCGCACCGCCACCCAGCTCGGGGACGGTGCCACGCTGCTGCTGGAGGCGTACGGCGGAGATCTGCGGCGGATGCGGGACGCGGCCGGCGGTGACCTCGGTGCGCTGCGCCGCGCACTGCGGGAGGTGCCGGGCCTGGGCCCCGCGGGCTGCGACATCTTCCTGCGTGAGGTCCAGGGCGTCTGGCCCGAACTCGCCCCGTATCTCGACGCCAAGGCGGTCCAGGGCGCGGAGCGGCTGGGTCTGCCGGGCGACAGCGGGAAGCTGGCGCGGCTGGTCGGCACGGACGAGACGGCGGCCTTCGCCTCGGGGCTGGTGCGCGCCGCGCTGGACCGGTCCGTCGTCGAGGACGTACGGGAGGCCGCGGGGGCCTGAACCGGCCGCGGGTACCGGCTACTTGGCAGCGGCACGGCCGGCCACCGTCAGCCGCCCAGGCCCGCGACCGTGCCCGCCCCGAGGCCGGGCACCCGGCCGGGGCGTTCCCCTGGCCGGGCGCCCGGACGGCCGTGCCCGGTGTCAGTCGGGCGGCTCGGGTGCCGGGTGGTCGCCCGGCTCCGCGCCGGGCGGCTCCTCCGGTGCCGGTGCCGGCTCGTCCGGTTCCGGCGCGGCGGGGACCGGCTCGCCGGGGCCCGGGTCGTGCGGCACCGGTTCGGGGCCGCTCGGCACCGGCCCCGGCCCCTCGGGCGCCGGCTCGGTGGTCATGGCGTCAGCGGTCATCAGGGTCATAGCGCTCTCCTTCCTTCCCATCGTCCGTCCGATGCCCGGGGGCGGCCCGTTCAGGACAGCAGCGCGGGGCGGGCCCAGGAGCCGCGCGCCGGTACGGGGGAGACCGCCGGGCGGGCGAACGGCCCGGCCGGAAGGGAGTGTTACGAGGGGGCGGGCCCCGCGGACGCCTCAGTACACGTCGCGGACGTAGCGCTTGTCGGCGGCGAGCTGTTTGACGTAACCGGCGGCAGCCTCCTCCGCCAGGCCGCCGTGTGCGACGGCGATGTCCCGCAGCGCACGGTCGACGTCCTTGGCCATCCGGGACGCGTCACCGCACACATAGAAGTGGGCGCCGTCCTGGAGCCAGGACCACAGCTGGGCGCCGTGTTCGCGCATCCGGTCCTGGACGTAGACCTTGGCCCGCTGGTCGCGGGAGAAGGCGGTGTCCAGCCGGGTGAGCAGCCCGTCGCGGCGCAGCCGGTCCAGGGCGTCCTCGTAGTAGAAGTCCGTGGCGCGCCGCTGCTCACCGAAGAACAGCCAGTTGGGGGCGCGGTGACCGCGGGCGCGCCGCTCTTCCAGGAAGCCGAGGAAGGGCGCGACGCCGGTGCCGGGGCCCACCATCACCATCGGGGTGGCCGGATCGGCCGGCGGACGGAAGTGGGCGCTGCGCTGGACGAAGACCGGGACCGGGCTGCCGGGCCCGGCGTCGGCCAGGAAGGTGGAGGCCACGCCCTTGCGCGGACGGCCCTGCCGGTTCTCGTAGCGGACCACGGACACCGTCAGCCGGAGCAGACCGGGATCGGTCAGCGGGCTCGACGAGAGGGAGTACAGGCGGGGCTGCAGACGGGGGAGCAGGCCGGCCCACTCCGCAGCGCCGGCCCGGACCGGGTACTCGGCCAGGACGTCGACGGCCTGCCGGCTCCAGGCCCACTGGGCCAGCTCGCCCTTGTTGTCGGGCCGCAGCAGCTTCCTGAGGACCCGGTCACCGGTGCGTTCGGCGACGAGCCGGAGGAGCGCCGGGGTGATCCTCGTGAGGTCGAGATGGCGGTGCAGGGCCTCGCCCAGCGGCACCGTGCCAGGACCCTTGAGGTCGACGGCGGTGGCGGGGTCGAGTCCGGTGACGGCCAGCCACTCGTCGACGAGGTCCGGGCAGTTCCGGGGCAGCACCCCGAGCGCGTCCCCCACCTCGTACTCCAGTGGGGTGCCGTCGCCGTCCCGGGTGTCGAGGGTGAACTGCCGCACCTCCTTGGTGGCCCCGGCCCGGCTCAGCAGGTCGTTGCCGACGAGGCGGGCGGTGGCGGGGGCGGCCTTGGAAGGCCGGGAGGCGGTGCCCGGTGCCCGGTCCGGCGCCGCGGGAGCCGGGACGGCCGCCGGCGCGCCGGCCACGGCGTCCGCCTCCCCGCCGGTGTCCTCCTGCGCACCGCCGTCCTGCTCCGGGCCGGCGTCGTCCAGGGCCGTGAGGACCTGGTCGAGCCACTGGCCGGCCGGCTGCTCGTAGTCCGGTTCGCAGTCCGTACGGGGCGCCAGCCGCTCCGCGCCCAGCTCCGCCAGCCGGGCGTCGAGCCGGCGGCCGTGGCCGCAGAAGTCGTCGTACGACGAGTCGCCCAGCGCGAGGACGGAGTAGCGCACCCCGTCCAGCCGCGGGCTGTCCGGTGCGTTGAGGGTCTCCCAGAAGTCCGTCCCGTTGTCGGGGGCGTCGCCGTCGCCGAAGGTGCTGGTGACGATCAGCAGATCGGCGCCGCGCGGCAGGGCGGCCGGTGCGCTGTCGGCCATGCTCCGCAGCGTCGCCGTCCGTCCGCTGCCGGTCAGCCGGCGGGCCGTGTCGGCCGCGACCTCCTCCGCGTTGCCGGTCTGGGAGGCCCACAGGACCAGGACCGTACGGGCGGACGCGGCGCCGGCCGCCCCGGCGGGAACCTCCGCCGGGTCCGGCGCCGTCGCCTGCCGGGGGGCCGGAGCGCGGGAGAACATCCCGGCCAGGACGCCGTTGACCCACAGAGCACTCTCCGGACTGAACGGGGCGTGCGCGGGCAGCACCGGAGTGCCGGCGGCGGGCCCCGAGTCCAGCCCGGTGAGAAAGCCGGACAGATAGCGCCGTTCGTGCGCGGCCAGCACCGGCGGGGCGGTCTCGCCGAGCCCGAACACCCCGGCCAGCACGGCCGTCGCCCCTCCAGCTTCGCCGTCCCGGCCGGAGGCGGCGCCGCCCGCGTCGTCCGTCCGCCCGGCGCCCGGATCGTCCTGCGGCCGCCCCGGCGCGGCCGCGACCCGGGCCAGTGACACCGCACAGGCCTTGAACTCGGGCTGGAAGGAGACCGGGTCGACCGCGTCATGGGTCACCGCGTTGACGCTGAGGTACTCCCCGAACAGGTCGTTCCAGTGGAACGGCGCGAAGCAGTCGCCCGGCCGTACCCGGTCGGTCACCACGGCGGGCAGCACCGCCCGGCCGCGCCGCGAGGCCACCTCCACCGTGTCGCCCTCCGCCAGGCCCAGCGCCGCCGCGTCCTGCGGATGCAGCTCCACGAACGGACCGGGGTTGAGCCTGGTCAGCTTGCCGACCTTGCCGGTCTTGGTGAGGGTGTGCCACTGGTGGGGCAGCCGGCCGGTGTTCAGCACGTACGGGTAGTCGTCGTCGGGCAGCTCCGCAGCCGGGAGGTGCGGACGGGCGAAGAACACCGCCCGGCCGGTCGCGGTGGGGAAGGAGAGCCGGGGCCGGGTGCCGTCCGGGCGCTCGTCCAGGGTCTGGCTGACGCCGTCGTTGAGGTAGCGCACCGGGTTGCGGTCCGGTCCGTCGACGGCCGCGCTGGGCCACTGCACGGGGGTCTCCCGCAGCCGCTCGTAGGTCACTCCGCGCAGGTCATAGCCGGTCCGCGGGTTCCAGGCGCGTTTGATCTCCTCGAATATCTCCTCCGCGCTGTCATAGCTGAAGGCGTCCTCGTAGCCCATCTCGCAGGCGACCCGGGCGATGATCCGCCAGTCCGGCCAGGCCTCGCCCGGCGCGTCGGCGGCCTGCCGTACGAGCGTCAGACTGCGCTCCGAGTTGACCATCACGCCCTCGGACTCGCCCCACATGGCGGCGGGCAGCACGACATCGGCGTACGCGTTGGTCTCGGTCTCCGCGAAGACGTCCTGCGCGACCACGAACTGCGCCGCCTCCAGCCCCTCGATGACCGTCCGCCGGTTGGCGACCGAGGCGACGGGGTTGGTGCAGATGATCCAGCACGCCTTGATGTCGCCGTCCGCCATCCGCCGGAACATCTCGACGGTGCCCCGGCCGGGCTCGTCCGCCCGCAGTGTGCCCGGACCGAGGCCCCACAGCTCCTCCACGAAGGCCCGGTCCTCGGCCACCAGCGTGGACCGCTGGCCGGGCAGGCCCGGCCCCATGTAGCCCATCTCGCGGCCGCCCATCGCGTTGGGCTGGCCGGTGAGCGAGAACGGGCCGCTGCCGGGGCGGCAGATGGCACCGGTCGCCAGATGCAGGTTGACCAGCGCGTTGGTGTTCCAGGTGCCATGGGTGCTCTGGTTCAGGCCCATGGTCCAGCAGCTCATCCAGTCGTCCGCGGCACCGATCCATTCGGCGGCCCGGCGGAGGTCCTCCTCCGGTATCCCGGTGAGCTCCGCGACCCGCGCGGGCGGATAGTCCTGGAGGAAGGCCGGCATCGCCTCCCAGCCCTCGGTGTGCTCGGCGATGAACCCGGTGTCGATCCGGCCGTCCTCGGCCAGCAGATGCAGCAGACCGTTCAGCAGCGCCAGATCCGTGCCCGGCGCGATCTGCAGGAAGAGGTCGGCCTTGGCCGCGGTGGCGGTGCGCCGGGGATCGACCACGATCAGTTTGGCGCCCGCCTTCACCCGCTCCATCATCCGCAGGAAGAGGACCGGGTGGCAGTCGGCCATATTGGAGCCGATGACGAGGAAGACGTCGGCGTGCTCGAAGTCCTGGTACGAGCCGGGCGGACCGTCCGCCCCCAGGGACAGCTTGTAGCCGCTTCCCGCGCTCGCCATGCACAGCCGGGAGTTGGACTCGATGTGCCGGGTGCGGACGAAGCCCTTGGCGAGCTTGTTCGCCAAGTATTGGGCCTCCAGCGTCATCTGGCCGGAGACATACAGCGCGAGGGCGTCCGGGCCGTGGGTGTCGACGATGTCGCGCAGCCGCCCTGCGGTCCGCCTGACCGCCGCCGCCATCGGCTCGGCCGCGGGTTCGTCGCCGCGCTCCGCGCGCACCAGGGCGGCCGACAGCCGCCCCGGCGCGGCGAGCAGCTCGGCGCTGGTCGCGCCCTTGGTGCACAGCCGTCCGCCGTTCGCCGGGTGGGCCTTGTCACCGGCAGCCCGGCGGACCGTCCGCCGCCCCTCCGGGTCCGTCGCGACATCCAGCACGATCCCGCAGCCGACCCCGCAGTACGAGCACGCCGTCCGTACCTGCGTGATGCTCTCGGTCAGCGGTTCCGGTGCGGTCACGGACGGTCCCCTTCGTGGTCGGAAGCTCGCTCCGACCCTACGAACGGCCCGTTAACCGGGTGTCACGGCAAGCGATCACCCGTCGTTACGGCGGCCACACAGTCACCCGGGGCGCTCCGTGAGAACCGGGTCGCCGCAGCTCAGGGCAGCAGTTCGGGCAGCGGAACGGCCGGGTCGGCCAGCCGCTCGGGGTCCACCGCCCGCCCGCTCGTCACCAGCGCCCGGATCGGCTCGGTGACGTCCCAGACGTTCACGTTCATCCCGGCCAGCACCCGCCCCTCGGCGAGCCAGAAGGCGAGGAACTCACGGGTACCGGGGTCCCCGCGGAAGACGACCCGGTCATAGCCCTCCGGTTCGACGTAGCCGGTGTACTCCATGCCCAGGTCGTACTGGTCGGTGAAGAAGTAGGGCAGCCGGTCGTAGCGGACGTCCTGTCCCAGCATGGCGCGGGCGGCGGTCCGCGGCTGGTGCAGGGCGTTGGCCCAGTGCTCGACGCGCAGATGCCGGCCCAGCAGCGGGTGGTAGGCGTTGGCGACATCGCCCGCGGCGAAGACGTCCGGGTGGGAGGAGCACAGCCGCTCGTCCACGACGACGCCGTTGTCCACCTTGAGCCCCGCCGCGGCGGCCGGCTCGCTGTTGGGGGTGATCCCGACGCCGACGATCACCGCGTCGGCCCCGATGAGGCTGCCGTCCGCCAGCCGGACGCCATCCACCGCGCCGCCCGTGCCGGTGATCTCCGCGACCTGGACCCCGCAGCGCAGCTCGACCCCGTGGTCGGTGTGCAGGGTGGCGAAGACCCGGGCGACCTCGGGGCCCAGGACCCGCAGCAGGGGCAGCGCCGCGGCCTCCAGCACGGTCACCTCGGCGCCGGCCGCGCGGGCGGCGGCGGTGGTCTCCAGCCCGATCCAGCCGGCGCCGATCACCACGACCCGGGACGCGGACCCGAAGACCTCCTTGAGACGGTCGCTGTCCGCCAGCCGCCGCAGGTAGTGCACACCGCCGAGGTCGGCGCCGGGCACCGGCAGCGGGCGCGGACTGGAGCCGGTCGCCAGCAGCAGCTTGGCGTAGCCGAGCCGGCTGCCGTCCGCGAGGGTCACCTCGTGACCGGCCGGGTCGAGGGCGGTGACGGCCTGGCCCAGCCGCAGCTCGACCCCGTGCTCGGCGTACCACTCGGCCGGATGGACGAAGACCGACTCCCGCTCCTCGCTGCCCAGCAGATAGCCCTTGGACAGCGGCGGCCGCTCGTACGGCCGCTCGCGCTCGTCGCCCAGCAGCACCAGCGGGCCGTCGAAGCCCTCCTCGCGCAGGGTCTCCGCGGCTTTGGCACCGGCCAGCCCCGCGCCCGCGATCAAGAATGCCGTGTTCCGGTCCATCTCCCGCTCAGCTCCTTCGGACGATCGGATATCCCGTCATCCGTTCCCGGCCGGGGCCCCGGCCGGTACCGCCGATGGTGTTGCCGTCACTCCCGGCCCGCGGTCCGCGCCAGATGCCCGCGCAGCGCCCGCGCCGCCAGATCGCGGTCCTCGCCCACGACGAACGCCGTGACACCGTCGGCCCGCCACTGCGCGCGGCGCTCCGGCGTGGTGGACATGGCGCAGAACGGGACGTCATGGCGGGCGCAGGCCGCGCGGAGGGTACGGACCGCCTCCTGGACACGGGGGTGGCGGACCTCCCACGGCACCCCGTACGACTGCGAGAGGTCGCCGGGGCCGGGCAGCACGAGGTCGACGCCGCCGGGGGCGAGGATCTCATCGATGGCCTCGACGCCCTCGGCGTCCTCCAGCAGCGCGATGACCATGATCTCCGCGTTGGCCCGGCGCAGGTACTCGGCCGGGTCGATCCGGCCGAACCCCGGGCCGCGCCCGCCGTTGAGGGACCGCATCCCCTCGGGGGCGTAGCGGGCGGCCCGGATCGCGGCGTCGATGTCCGCGCGGCTCCGCACGTGCGGGACGACGATGCCCATCGCCCCGGCGTCCAGGGCGCGCAGCACGGCGCCGGGGTCGTCCTCGGGCACCCGGACGAAGGGGGTGAGCCCGGTCGTCTCGGCGGCCCGGATGAGGTTCTCCAGCCGCTGCGGGTCCACCAGGGTGTGCTCGGTGTCCAGGATGACGAAGTCGTACCCGGCGCAGCCGATCATCTCCACCATCGTGGGCTCGGGAAGCGTGCTGAACAGCCCGTACACCTCCTCGCCCGCACCGATCCTGCGCCGGACCTCGTTGGCGCGCAGCACCTCAGGCCTCCCCTGCCGCGCCGGACTCCGCACCGCCGAGGAAGTGGAAGCCGGGGCGCGGATGCATCAGGAAGTCGTGGTGCGAGATGTTCCAGGCGTACGCCCCGGCCACCCCGAACACCACCCGGTCACCGGCCCGCAGCCCCGGCGCCGGGACGTCGCGGGCGAGGACGTCCTTGGGGGTGCACAGCTGCCCCGTGACGGTGACCAGCTCGCCCTGTGCCGCCGACCGCGGCCAGGGGTGCGGCCAGGGCGCGTCGGACGGC
Source organism: Streptomyces sp. NPDC048612 (assembly GCF_043199295.1). Lineage (NCBI taxonomy): Bacteria > Bacillati > Actinomycetota > Actinomycetes > Kitasatosporales > Streptomycetaceae > Streptomyces > Streptomyces sp. NPDC048612. The sequence continues at coordinate 49,878 of NZ_JBICVV010000018.1, read as the reverse complement.
AGCACCGTGCAGGGCTGGTCGTGGCCCTTGGTCGCGGGGGTCCGCAGATGGTGGGTGCCGCCGCGCACCACGGCGAACTCCTCGCCGTGGCTGTGCTTCACGTCCAGCACCTCGGTGGCGTACCAGCCGCAGTACGCGGTGAGCGCGCGCCCCGGCTCGATCCGCAGGGTGAGACCGGGGTGGGCCGCGGCGAGCCGGGCCAGGCCCGCGCCGTACGCGCGCCAGTCGAAACGGCGCTCCGGCGCGGCGTAGTCGACGGCCATCCCGCCGCCGACGACGACCTCGGACAGGGGGAACCGGTGCTCAGCGGCCAGTCCGGCGGCCCAGGTCACGATGGCCTCCGCCACCGCCAGCTGCTCCGGCGCCTCCAGTCCGCTCGCCAAGTGGGCGTGGATGCCGCGGAGTTCGAGCTGCGGGCAGGTGCCGTCGGTGAGGAGCGCGACGACCTCGGCGGCCTGGCCGGGGTCCAGTCCGAACGGGGTCGGACGGCCGCCCATGGCGAGCGAACTGCCGTCCAGGGAACCGTCGTCGACCGGCAGGTTGAAGCGGGCCAGCACCGCGATCCGGCGTTCCGGGGCGAGCCGGGCGGCCAGGCTCGCGAGCAGGTGGATCTCGTACACGCTCTCCACGTGGAAGCGCTCCACCCCGCTCTCCAGCGCCTGGGCGACCTCCGCCGGGGTCTTGCCCGGCCCGCCGAACGCGAGCGGGGCGCCGGGCACGGCCTTGCCGACGTGCGCCAGTTCGCCGCCCGAGGAGACCTCGTAGCCGTCGACGTACGGGCGCAGCGCGCCCAGCAGCTCCGGCTCGGGGTTGGCCTTGGCCGCGTAGTACAGCTCGATGCCCTCCGGCAGCGCGGCCCGGACCCCGGCAAGGTGGGTGCGCAGCGCCGCCAGGTCGTAGACGTAGGCGGGCAGTTCCTCGGGGGCGAGCCCCTGGACGCGGTCGCGGACCGCGGGGGTGGGGGCGAGGCCGGGGGTGGTCATCGTGCGCTCCAGGGGGTGGTGTCGTCGGCGCCGCCGGCGCCGGAGAGGACGGCCTCGGCCAGCGGCGAGGGCAGCAGGACATAGCCGGCCTCGCGGTCGGCCTTGCGCGCCCAGCGGGTGAGCAGATTGGCCTTGGCGGGCAGCGGGACACCGGCGAGCAGGGCGGCCAGCCGGGGCGGGCAGCCGTACCGGTCGGCGTGGGTCCGCAGGGTGCGGCGGACCTGCGCCCACAGCTCCGTCTCGGTGTCCGGGTGCAGGTCGGCGAGCGCGGCGAGCATCTCGGCGACGTGGTTGACCAGCAGGCAGTAAACGACCCGGTCCCAGCCGCGCTGGGCGTCGTAGGTCATCGGCGCCGCGACCTGCTCGGGCAGCGAGGCCAGCAGCTCGGCGTGGTGCTCGGGGACCAGCTTGGTGCCCTCCAGGTCGCGGAAGAGGACCTGGGCGGGCATTCCGTCACCGTCGACGCAGACCAGCACGTTCTGCAGGTGCGGCTCCAGCACCAGGCCGTGGTCGAAGTAGGCGGCGAGCACCGGCGGGAGGAGCAGGTTGAGGTAGGCGGCCCACCAGTCCAGCGCGGCCTGCGGCCCGGCGCCGTCCAGGAGGCGGGAGATATGGGCCGGGCCGGTGGGGTACTCGTCGGCGACGGCGGCCGCCAGCAGCGGGGTGGTGCCGGGCAGCAGCCGCTGGGACAGGCCCTCGCGGACGATGACGCCGAACCCTTCGAGCAGCTCGGTGTCCGGCCGGCCGTCGGCGCCGGGCAGCGCCAGGCTGCGGTAGGCGGGCTCGCGGAGCACCGCGCTGCCGGGGAAGCGGGTGGCGAGATCGGCGAGCGCCGGCGCCAGCAGCCGGGTCAGGGCCACCGCCCCGGACAGCTCGTAACTGGCGTTCTTCCGGAGGCAGTTGGTGATCCGGACATTCAGGCTGAACTTGAGGAACGCGTCACCGTCGTAGAGCGTGCGCACCGAGGCGGTGGCCGCGAACGGCGTCCCGCCGGTGCCCAGGACCCGGATGTCGTCGCGGTCCAGGGCCTCCTGCAGACCGGCGTGGTCGCGCAGCAGCTCGTACTGCCAGGGGTGGACGGGCAGCAGCCGGTAGCCCTCGGGGACCTCGGTGTGCAGTGCGTCCAGCGGGGCCGTGGCCCCGTCCTCGGCCGCCTCCTCGGCGATCAGCTCCTCGCGCACCGCGAGCAGCAGCAGCGGGAAGGCGGCCCCGGCCTCCGGCGCGTACGACTCCCAGGCGGCCGGGTCACCGGTACGCGCCTTGGGCGTCGGGTGGAAGCGGTGGCCGAGGATCAGCGACTGCTCGGAGCGGACATAGGTGCTCTGCCAGTCCTCCTCGCCGTAGGCCCCGGCGGCCGGCCGGTGCTCCGTACGGGCCGCCAGCGCCACCGAGACGGCCTGGTGGCTGGAGGCGATCTGCGCCAGGAACTCCTCGTTGTCCACACCGGTCCGCAGCGACAGCTCGGCATGCACGTACTCGGCCAGCCGGCGCCAGCCGACCTCGGCCCAGCCGTCGGCGGTCTGCTCGGACACCGGGCCGGTGAAGCGGTGCGCACCCAGCAGCGAGGTACGGCGCAGCGCGACCCGCAGCAGCACCCCGCGGCGCGGCAGCCGGATCAGCAGCCGGCCGTCGGCGGCGGCGGTCTGGTGCTCGGGTCCGGACACCTCGCGCAGCAGGCAGTTGAGGAGGGTGTGCGCCACGGCCTGGTCGGCGGTGGGCAGACCGGCGGGGGCGGCGTCCGCCGCGGCGGTGCCGGGGGAATTGGTCAGCGAGGGCATCGGGGGCTCCTGCGGGTGCGGAGAGTACGGGGAAGGCAGGGGACTGCGGTCGCGAGCACGGTGACCAGCGCTATCGCGGTACCGGTCAGGACGGGCGCGGTGGGACCGAACCAGTCGTTGCCGACCGCGGCGGCCACACCGGCGGCGACGGCACCGGCCTTGGAGAAGAATTCGATGGAGCCGAACAGCCCGCCCGGGGCACGGCCCTTGGCGCAGTCGGCGGCCAGCACCGACATACAGACCAGGCCCAGGGTGAGGCCTGCGCCGAGGACCAGCCGGACCGCGACGAAGGCGGTGAGCGAGTCGGCGACACCGTGCCCGGCCAGGCCCAGCGCGATACAGCCGAAGCCGAGGGATATGCCGAGTCGGGGGCGGCGCTGGAAGAGGGAGTGCACCGCGATCGCCGCGACCAGATAGCACAGGTGCGGCAGGGCGAACAGCACACCGGAGACCATCGGCCCGGTGCCCGGTATGCGCTCCTCGATGAGGGAGATCAGGTACGGGAAGGAGATGACGGTGGAGAAGACGAAGGCGAACTCCAGGGCGTACAGGGCCCGCAGCGACGCGTCCGGGGAGCGCCGGGACGGCCCGTCCCCGGCGGCCTCGGCCGCGGCCGCCTCGACCGCCGACGCCCCGTCCGTGTCGGCCTCCGCGGTCGCGGCCCGCGGCGCGGTGGGCTGGTGCCGCGGCGGCTCCGGGAGCGCCGCCAGCATCACGGCGGCGGTCAGCGGCAGCACGGCCAGCAGGGCGTACTGGCGGTGCGGCGACAGCCAGGGCGTCAGCGAGCCGACGACGATCGGCGCGCACACCAGGGCCGCCCGCGCGGCGCCCTGCATCAGCGTCAGCGCACGCGAGAGCGCATGGCCCTCCAGCGCCGCGCCCAGGTAGCCGTTCGAGGCGGCGAAGGTGCCGCCCAGCACGCCCTGGATCACCAGCGCCGCGGTGAAGGTGGCGAGCGAGTCGGCCCAGCCCGCCAGCAGGAACGCCGCGGCGAGCCCCAACTGCGCCCGCAGCAGCAGCCGTTTGCGGCCGAAGCGGTCGGCCAGCCGCCCCCACAGCGGCGCGCCGATGGCGCCGAAGATGGTGGGCACGATGTACAGCAGACCGGCCCAGCGGGCGGCGCCGTCGCCCAGCTCGGGCAAGATCTCGGTGAGGTACGGCGGCAGGCCCAGCGCGGCGAACGACGCCACGAAGTAGCAGCCGGCCACCGCGTACACCTGGCGGCGGGCGAGGCCCGGACGGACCTTGGTCTCGACGGCGGCGGGTTCGATCCGGTGGGAGGTGGCGGTGCGCATCAGGAAGTCCCCAGCGGAAGCAGGTAGTTGGGGCCGGTGGTGTAGTGCTTGTTGATGTCGGCCGCGCCGGAACGCTCCTTCGACAGCAGGCTGCCGGCGCTGACCATGGCCTTGACCGGCAGCTCCGGGGCGTCCAGGACGTGCGCGCGCAGCGCGGCGCCCGGCTCGCCCGGCGCGGTGCCCAGGCGTGCCACGGCCTCGGTGAGCCGGTCGCGGACCAGGTCCAGCAGCCGGCCCAGCGGGGCGCGCCCGTGCCGGGCCAGCCCGAAGGCGTAGGAGCCCGCGCACAGATGGACGGTGATGGTGGTGAACAGGTCCAGCACCGGCCGGTCGTCCTCAGCGAAGATCCGCGGGTCGGCGAAGTCCGCGGGGTCCGGGGCGTCCGCGCCCAGCGTCTCCCGCAGCCGCCCGGTGTGGAACCGCGGCGCGTCGTTGTCCTTGAACAGCAGCCGCAGCCGGGTGCCGTCCGCGGCCCGGTCCAGCACCAGCGAGATGTTCTGCTGGTGCGACTCCAGGCCGATGCCGTAGCCGAACAGCGTGGTCTGCCAGTCGAAGAGCAGCGTCAGCAGGGCGTCCAGCAGCGCCAGCGGATCGCCGCCGTAGAAACGGTCGGCGAGCCGGTCGATCACCAGCCGTCCGCCGGGCGCCCGGCCCAGCAGCGCGGCCAGCGGCACCACCGCGCTGCCGTCCAGACCGGCCGGGTAGCGGCGGCACAGCACGGCGAGCAGCTCGTGCCCGGCGTGTGCGTAGACCGTCTCGTCGGCCTGCAGCACCGACTCGGCGAACCGCGGCTCGCGGGCGATCACCCGCTCCAGCAGCCGCTGGCCCTCGGCGCCGTCGATGAGCGTACGGGGCTTGATGGTGCGCCGGTTGCGCAGCCCCAGCGTCGCGGTGGCCAGCGGCAGCTTGAGATGCAGCCGGGGATCGGCGGTCACCGCCACCGTCCGCATCGACAGCGTCGGCACCGTGTCGAGCAGCGCCCGCCCGGACAGCACCGCCGCGCCCGCCAGACCGGTCTCCCGCAGCGCCTCGTCCAGCGGCGCGCCGAGCGTCAACGGGTGGACGGGCAGCGCGAGATGGCTGCCGCCGAGGTCCGGCAGGCCCAGCTCGGCCGGGGACGGCCAGCAGTCGGGCAGCGCCGCCTCGCCGCCGCCCGCCACGGTGAGCGCGGACCGCGGCACGGCCAGCCAGCGCAGCGCGAAGTCCGGACGGAACTCCGGTGCGTACGCCCGTAGTTGGTCCTCGTCGAGGCCGGAGCGGCCGCGCGCGGTCGGGTACACGGGGTGGTCGAGGCGGGCGGCCAGCGCGTCGTACGCCAGCCCGCCGTCCAGGCCCGGCCAGCCCCCGTCCACCGCGCCATGACGCTCCGCCAGTCCCTGCTCGAACTCGTCCCGGGTACGGGCGTGCAGCCGCATCGTCGCCAGGGTCTGGCGGCACTCCTCGGCGAAGGCGTCGAAACCGGGCCGGTCGGCCGGGTCGGCCCGCTCCCGCAGCGCGGCGAGGATCTCGTCGGCCGTGGTCAGCCGGGCGCCGTCGGCCTCGCGGACCAGCAGCGGCAGCCGGGCCGCGTGGGTGCTCTGGTAGCCGTCCGGGCCCAGCGGCAGCAGCAGGGCACCGGCGTCCGGGCCGGCGGGCAGCCGCAGCCAGGGGCCGTCCGGGCGCTCCAGCAGCGTGCCGCGGGAGCGCAGCCCGACGACGTCCTCCCGCAGCAGCGCGCTCAGCACCCGCAGCAGCAGCTCGGACTCCTCGGCCTCCTGCGCGGCGGTGCCGGCGGTGGTGTCGAGGGCGGTGGTCACGAGGTGATCTCCCAGCGCTCGGTGGCGAAGAAGCCGTCCGCGGCCCGGTCCAGAGCCTGCCGGTCGGTGCCGGTGGCCCGCAGCACGCCCAGGTAGTCGCGGTTGGTGCGGTACAGCGGGTGCTCGGTGCCGGTCGCGCGCATCGGCCGGTAGCGCAGCCGCACGCCGTCCTCCTCGCGGTCCGTGGCGGCCGGCGCCGCGGTGAGCGTCCCGGCCCGGTCGGCGAGGGCGTACTCGACCCGGCCCGCACCGTCCTGCCGCGCGCCCAGATCGGCGGGCAGCGGCTCGCCCAGATGCGTACGGAGGATGTGCTCGAACAGCTCGATGCCCAGCACCTGCGCCAGCAGCAGATCGCACTGGTCGCCGATGACGCGGTAGTTCACCTCGATGAGCCGCGCCCGGCCCTCGTGCACCACGAACTCGGTGTGGCAGGCGCCGAACCCGACGCCCAGCGCGTCGAGCTGGGCCAGCACCTGGGCGACCACGGGCTCCGGGGGGACGGCGACGAAGTCGTGCCGCTCCTCGATGAAGGCGGGCGGCGCGGAGACCGTGGTGTGGAAGCCGCCCAGGACATGGCGCCGGCGGCCGTCGCCCAGGGTCTCCAGCGTGTACAGCTCACCGGCCAGGAACTCCTCGGCGACCAGCGCTGCCTGCGGGCGCCGCGCCTGGATCTCCGCGGCCCGCGCGATCAGTTCGTCCGGCGTGTTGGCCAGCATCACGTCCTCGCTGGCCACGCCCTCACGCGGTTTGACCACGCAGGGGTAGGGGAGCCCGGCGGCGGTCAGCGCGGCCGGGTCCTGGCCGGGCGCCAGCTCGGCGGAGCGCACGGTGTCGGCGCCGGCCGCGGCGAGGTGGCGGCGCATCTCGGCCTTGTTCTTGGCGCGCAGCGCGGCCCGCCAGTCCTTGCCGGGCAGCCCGAAGTAGTCGGCCGCCAGGGCCGCCTGGGTCTGCAGATGGTCGCTGTTGGTGAAGACCGCGGCGGCCGGGTGGTGGGTGGCTATTCGGGTGATGACGGCGCGGAAGTCATGGACGTCGCACTCCAGCACCTCGGTGCCGGGGGAGGTTCTCCGGTGCGCTTCGGGCTGGTCCGTCAGGACCGTGATGTCGAGACCGAGGCGGGCGGCGGCGGGGAGGAATCCCTCGGTGACCGAGTCGGTGGGGTTGAGGGCGAGCAGGTACATCCGCATGAGCGGGACCCCTTCGGGATCAAGGGTGGTGCGGGGGGACTGGCCGGCCCGGCGGACGGGGGCCGGGCCGTGGGGGGGGGCCGGGGGACGGCGGCCCACCCCCGGGTGGTTCAGCTCTTCGGCAGCTGCACGCCGGCGGCCTTCGCCACGTCGGCGAGCATGTGCTCGGCGGCCTGGATACCGATGCCGGACATCCAGGTCTCGTCCGGCACGTCGAAGACCTTGTCGTCCTTGACGGCCTTCAGGTCCTTCCAGACCGGGTTGGACGTGACGTCCTTCTGCTGGGTCTTGTCCGGGTCGTCCGCGAGGGTCACGAACACCAGGTCGGCGTCGGCCTTGTCGATCTGCTCCGGGCTGACGTCGAGCATCGTCTTGACCGGGTCGGTGGAGCTCTGCGACTTCGGCCGGGCCAGGCCGATGTCGTTCAGGACCACGCCGCTGTAGGACGACTTCTGGTAGAGGCGGGTCGGACCGGCCACGAAGCGGACCACGGACGCCGAGGGCATCTTGCCGTGGTTCTTCTTCTTGATGGCCTCGCCCAGCGCCTTGGCCCGGCTCTCGTACGCCTTGAGCTTCTGGTCGGCTTCCTTCTCCAGACCCAGGGCCTTGGCGTGGACCTTCAGGTTGGCCTTCCAGGGGCCGCCGGTGGTCTCGGTGAAGACGGTCGGTGCGATGGCCTTGAGCTTGTCGTAGATCTTCTCGTGCCGGACCTTGGAGGACAGGATCAGATCGGGCTTGAGCATCGCGATCTTCTCAAGGTTCGGCTCCAGCAGCGGGCCGACGTCCTTGACCCCGCCGATCTCGTCCTTGAGGTACTTGGGGAAGCCGCCCTCGGTCTTCATGTGCGGGGAGACCGCGCCGACGGGCTTGATGCCGAGCGTGGTGACGTCGTCCAGCTCACCGGTGTCCAGGACCACTACACGCTTGGGCTTGGCGGGGATCTTCACGTCGCCGCCCTGGACGCTCTTGACGGTGCGCGGGAAGCCGGCGCCGCCCTTCGCCGCGTCGTCGCCGTCCTTGGCGGCGCCGCCGCCGCACGCGGTCAGGGTCGCGGCACCCACGGTGGCGGCGAGCAGGGCGGCCGGCAGCCGGCGGGCGGAGAGAACAGATCTCGTGAACATGAGGGTTCGACTTCCTTGAGGGGAGAGGGGAGCGGAAAGGGACGGGCTCGTGGGGGAGAGCGGTGCGGGTCAGGCGACGGCGGTGTGCCGTTTCGCGCTGCCCTTGGGGACGACCAGCGGGGTGCCGGTCTCGGGGTCGGGGATCACCCGGCAGTCCACGTCGAACACGGACTTGACCAGCTCCGCGTCGAGGACGTCGGCCGGTGCGCCGGAGGCCGCCAGCTGCCCGTCCTTGAGGACCACGAGATGGTCCGCGTAACGGGCGGCCTGCCCGAGGTCGTGCAGCACCATCACCACGGTGCGGCCCGCCTCGGCGTGCAGCGCGGCGACCAGGTCGAGGACATCGAGCTGGTGCCGCAGATCCAGGAAGGTGGTGGGCTCGTCGAGCAGCAGCAGATCGGTGTCCTGGGCCAGCGCGAGCGCGATCCAGGCGCGCTGCCGCTGGCCGCCGGAGAGCTGGTCGACGGGCTGGTGGCGCAGTTCCACGGTGCCGGTGCGCCGCAACGCCTCCTCCACCGCCTGCTGGTCCGCCGTCGACCAGGGGCTCAGCAGCCGCTGGTGCGGGTAGCGGCCGAGCCGTACCAGCGCCTCGACGGTGATCGCGTCGGGGGTGACCGGCTGCTGGGGCAGCAGCCCCATCCGCAGGGCCAGCGCACGGGCCGGCATCCGGTGGATATCGGCGCCGTCCAGCGCGACGGTGCCCGCCGCGGGCGCCAGCAGCCGGGTCAGCCCGCGCAACAGGGTCGACTTCCCACAGGCGTTGGGGCCGACGACAGCGGTGACGGCGCCGCCGGGCAGCACCAGGTCGAGGCCGCCGACGATCAGCCGGTCGCCGTAGCGCAGGTCGAGTCCGTGGGTGGAGAGCTGGTTGGCGGTCATCGGACACTCCTGTTCACGGAACTGCTCTGACGGATCATCAGCACCAGCAGCCAGGGCGCCCCCAGAGTGGCGGTGACCACCCCGACCGGCAGGCCGCCGACCGGCAGCAGATACTGCGCGACGAGATCGGAGGCGAGCAGCAGTACGGCACCGCCCAGGGCGGACAGCGCCAGCGTCCCGGCGGTCGGCGGCCCCGCGAGGAACCGCACCATGTGCGGGACGGCCAGTGCCACGAAGGCGACCGGGCCGGTCAGCGCCGCGGCCAGCGAGGCCAGCACGATGGCGACGACCAGGATCTGCAGCCGGGCGGTGTGGGTGCGCAGGCCGAGCGTGCCGGCCGAGTCGTCGCCCAGGTCGAGGACGGCGAGCCGGCGGTGCAGGAGGAAGGCGAGGGTGAGGCCCACGGCCACCGCACCGCCCGCCGACCACACCTCGGTCCAGGTCCGCCCGTACACCGAGCCCGTGGTCCACTGGAGGGCCGAGCCGGCCAGCTCGGTGGGGAAGCTGACGACCATGAAGCTCACGGCGGCGGACAGTCCGGCCTGTACGGCGAGACCGACCAGCACCAGGCGGGTCACGCTGGTGCCGGAGCGCCAGCCGAACACCCCCAGCAGCACCGCGGCGAGCAGCCCGCCGCCGAGCGCGGCCAGCGGCATCAGCGCCTGCGAGGCCCCGGCGGCCAGCATCGCCACCGCGCCGAACGACGCCCCGCCGGTCACCCCCATCACATCGGGGGAGGCGAGCGGGTTGCGGAACAGCCGCTGGAGCAGGGCGCCGCCCACGGCCAGGCCCGCACCCGCGACGATCGCCGCGGCCATCCGCGGCGCCCGGAACTCCTGGACGATCAGCACCGTGCCGGCGTCCCCGGCGCCGAACAGGCCCTTGACCGCGTCGAGGGGCGGCAGCGGCATCTCGCCGTTGGCCACGGACACCGTCACCAGCGCGCCGAGCACCAGCAGACCGGCCAGGCCGAGCAGCGGGGTCCGGCCGCGTCCGGGCCGGCGCCCGGTGCCCGGGGCCGCCGACGGGGAGCCGAGCGGCGTCGCGTTGCGTAGGAGGTCGTTCACCGGGCCACCTTCCGGGCCAGCAGCGCCAGCAGCGGCGCGCCGAGGAACGCGCTGATGATGCCGACCTGCAGCTCGGACGGCCGGATGACGAGCCGTCCGAGGATGTCGGCGGTGAGCAGCAGCAGCGGTCCGGTGATCAGACAGCCCGGCACCAGCACCCGGTGGTCGGAGGTGCGCAGCAGCTGGCGGACCAGGTGTGGCGCGGCCAGCCCGATGAAGGCGAGCGGACCGGCCACCGCCACCGCGGACGCGGCGAGCAGCACGACGGCCAGGCCGCCGACGGTGCGGATGCGGGACACCGGCACCCCCAGCGCCTGCGCCGAATCGTCGCCCAGCGCCAGGGCGTTCAGGGAGGGAGCCAGGGCGAACGCCAGGACCAGGCCGATCACCAGGGTCGGCAGCACCGGGTAGAGCACCTCCAGCGGGCGCTCGGCCAGTGAACCGGCCAGCCAGAAGCGGGCCTCGTCCAGCGACCGCTTGCTGGCCAGCATGACCGTCGACGTCCAGGAGAGCAGCACGAGTTGCAGCACGGTGCCGCCCAGCGCGAGGCGTACCGGGTCGAGGTCACCGGCCCGCCGGGCCAGGGCCTGGGCGAACAGCGCGGCGGCCGCGGCGCCCGCGAACGCGAACCAGAGGTACTGGACGGGCCGGGTCAGATGCAGGGCATAGATCGCGGTGACCACCGCGAAACCCGCGCCCGCGTTGATGCCGAGCGTCGTCGGGGAGGCGAGCGGGTTGCGGGTGATGCCCTGGACGACCGCTCCGGCGACCCCGAGCGCGGCGCCCACCGCGAGTGCCACGACGGTCCGCGGTACCCGAAGTCCCGTCACCACCAGGGCATCCGGCCCGTGGGCGGCACCGGTCAGCGCCTCCCACACGGTGGACAGCGGTACGGAGCGGGCACCGAGGGCGAGGCTCAGAGCGGCACAGACCGCCAGTGCACCGAGCCCGGCCACGAACAGCGGGACGCGCCGCAGGGCGTTCGCGGCGGGACGCGGGTCGGGCACAGGGGGTGCAGTGGCGGGTGGTTTGGTCGTCGACACGCGTCGTTACATTAGGTTAGGCATACCTAAACCTGCAAGTGCGCGTTCGGTAAACGGTCAACTGTCCCATTTGTCGGCCGACCGGCACCCCGTCGTTCCCCGGATCTCCCGAGGGAGCGCCCCGGTCCTGGGGTGGCCTACCCGCTCCTCCGCTCGCCCACGCGCCGGACCCCCTGTATGACGGTTCGTCAAGAGCTTTCGAGCATTCTGGGTTGAGTCAGCCCGAAAACGTCTCGATTGCACCTCATATACCCCTGTGGTCTTCTGGGGAGAGGCTGTGATCCCGCCCGGCCGAGGAGCGTCATGCACCCCACCCCTCCGCGTATCGCGATCATCGGCGCCGGACCCGGCGGGCTGCTCTGTGCCCGGGTGCTCCAGCGCAGCGGCATCCCGGTCACCGTCTTCGCCCATGAGGCGTCGGTCGCCGGTGATCCCCAAGGCGCCGTCCTGGAACTGCGGATGACGACCGCTCGGCCCGCACTCCGGGCGGCGGGCCTGTACGAGGAGTTCACCGACCTCGCCCGCCCCGTCGGCCAGGGCATGCGGCTGCTCGACCACACCGCGACGGTGCTCCTCCAGGACATCCCCGAGGCGCCCGGGGTGCCCGGAGCCTCCGGGGCCCCCGATGCCTCCGGCGGGCCCGGCCGCGCCGAGGCCGACCGGGCCGGACTGCGCGGGCTGCTGCTGTCCTCCCTCGCCGAAGGGACCGTGCGCTGGGGCAGCTATCTGCGCACCCTGCATCCGTGCGGCGACGGCCGCCACCGGGCCGAGTTCGACGACGGCCACACCGAGACCTTCGACCTGGTCATCGGTGCCGACGGTGCCTGGTCCCGGGTGCGGCCGATGCTCTCCGACGGCACGCCCCACTACTCCGGTGTCACCTTCGTCGAGACCGGTGTCGCGGACGCCGGCCGCCGCCACCCGCACCTCGCGGAGCTGGCCGGCGACGGCGGCCTGCTGGCGCTGTCCGCAGGCAAGGGGCTGATCGCCCGCCGGCACGGCCGCGGCCGTCTCCAGGTGTACGCCGGTTTCCGCGGCTCCCAGGACTGGGCCCTGGAGGCCGGGGTGCGGATGACGGACACCGAGGCCGTCCGGGCCGTCCTGCTCGACGGGTTCGCGGGGTGGGGCGACCGGCTGCGGGCGCTGCTGGAGGAGAGCGACGGCGGGTTCGTCAGCCGGCCGCTGTTCGCACTCCCGGTGCCGCACGCCTGGACCCACACCCCGGGCCTGACCCTGCTCGGCGACGCCGCGCACCTGATGGCGCCGCTCTTCGGCGGGGGCGCCGGCCTCGCCCTGCTCGACGGCTGGGCGCTCGCCCGCGCCCTGGCCGATGGTGACGACCCGGACGCGGCGGTACGCGCCTACGAGGCGGCCATGCTGCCCCGCGCCGCCCAGGCCGCCGGATACGCCGCCCGCGCACTGGCCGCGGCCTTCGCCCCCGACGCCCCGGACAGCGCCCTGCGCTTTCTGCGCGCCGCCCGGGAGTGACCCGCCAAGGAGCGTCCGCCCTCCGGTTGCGGCCCCGCCGTGCCCGGCGGACGATCGGCAGCGTACGGACACCGGATCGGCGGCGTACGGAGACGAGCGCCGCACCGCCCGCCCGGCGCCCGGCGTGGAGGGACGGAACACACCGTGAAGATCACTGAGCCCACGACCGGCGCGCCCTGCTGGGTGGAGCTGGGCACCTCGGACGTGGACGCTGCCTCGGTGTACTACCGCCAGGTCTTCGGCTGGCGCGCCGAGACCGACCCGCGCCCGGAGGCGGGCGGCTACACCATGCTGTATCTGGGGGACGACCCGGTCGCCGCGCTGACCCCTCTCTACGCCCCCGGCCAGCCCACCGCCTGGACCGTGTCGTTCGCGGTCCGGGACGCCGACGCGACGGCCACGGCGGTCGCCGGGGCGGGCGGGCGGCGGCTGACGGGGCCGATGGACGTCTTCGACGTGGGCCGCTTCGCCGTACTGGCCGACCCGGAGGGCGCGGTCTTCTCGGTGTGGCAGGCCCGCTCGTTCGCCGGCGCCACGCTGTTCAACGCGCCGGGCTCACTCGGCTGGGTCGAGCTGGCCACCCGGGACGCCGAGGCCGCCAAGGCGTTCTACACGGGGGTCTTCGGCTGGACCGTGGGCACCCACGCGGACTATCCGCAGTGGGGCGTCGACGGCGCCGACTTCGGGGGCCTGAGCGCGCTGGACGAGTTCTACCCGGAGGACGTCCGGGCGCACTGGCTGCCGTACTTCGCGGTCGCCGACGTCGACGCGACCGCCGCCCGGGCCGCCGAGTCCGGCGGGATGCTGCTGGTGCCCCCGACGGAGGTCCCGCACGGCCCGAAGGTCGCGGTGATCCGGGACCCGCAGGGCGGCTCGTTCGGCATTCACCGCGTCGGCACCGAGGGCTGAAACCCGGGGCACCGAGGGCTGACACCCGGCCGTCACCGGCACACGGACCGAGAGCTGACGGCCCGTGACCCGGGCGCGCCCGCCCCGTCACACGATCGGCGGCCTGTTCGTCGTTTCACCACATCCCCATGGTGGTTTGCGCGTAATGTCCACTTCCCACCAGTGGGTGGTACTGCGCGTCAAGAACAGGAGACCCCTATGTCCACGACCGACATCCTCGCGGCGCGAGGCAGACAGCTGGCAGCCGGGACGGGCGCGCTGATCACGGCCGCCGCCCTCGGTGCGACGCTGTTCGCCGCGGCCCCGGCCCAGGCGACACAGGGCCCCGCCAAGCCCTACGGCGTGGTCACCGCCAAGGCGGGCCTGAGTGAGCGTCAGTACCCGAGCACGGACTCCTCCGTGCGGGGCTACCTCCGGCACCGCTCGCACGTCGGCCTGGTGTGCAAGGTGCGCACCCAGAGCGTGGGCGGCAACTCCGTCTGGTACCTGACCCGCGAGGGGCGGGGGACCTGGGTCGCGGCGAAGTACGTGACCAACAGCGGCCTCGTCAAGTACTGCAAGGACGTCCGCCGCACCCGGGTGCAGCCGAACCACCCGACGAACCACCCCACGAACCGCCCGACAAAGCACACCGTGGGCTGATGGAGCCCCGGGGAGGCCCGGTCCGGTGCCGCAGCGGTACCGGACCGGGCCTTCGTGTGTGCGCGTGAGCGGTGCCGTGACCGCCACCCGTCCTCCGGCCGCATGCGGGGCCGGCGCCCTTCCGTATTACTGGAACAAGTTCTACTGTGCCCTCGATCCGGCAGCCGACGGCCCGTCAGTTTCACCGGCCGCCCCGGAACCGGACGACCGGACCGGACGAACTGGAGGGGACGTGCACCTCGAATACACCCCCGAGCAGCAGCAGTTGCGCGCCGAGCTGCGCACATACTTCGCCGCGCTGGTGCCGGACAACACCTACGCCCGGGACCCCGAGGGCACCCGGGGCGCACCCCTCACCGACCCCGCCGCCCAGAAGCGCTTCTACCGTGAGACGGTGCGCCGGCTGGGGACCGACGGCTGGCTCGGTGTGGGCTGGCCCAAGGAGTTCGGCGGCCGCGGCCTGTCCCCGATGGAACAGTTCCTGTTCTTCGACGAGGCGGCACAGGCGGGGGTGCCGCTCCCGCTGATGGCGCTGAACACCGTCGGCCCGACGATCATGCAGTTCGGCACCGACGAGCAGAAGTCCTTCTTCCTGCCCCGCATCCTCTCCGGCGAGATCGACTTCGCCATCGGCTACAGCGAACCGGACGCCGGCACCGACCTGGCCGCCCTCAAGACCCGCGCCGTACGGGAGGGCGACGAGGACACCGGTCACTACGTCGTCAACGGGCAGAAGATCTGGACGACCAACGGTGACACCGCGGACTGGGTGTGGCTCGCGGTGCGCACCGACCCGGACGCCCCGCCCCACAAGGGCATCACCATGCTCCTCGTCCCCACCAGCGACCCCGGCTACTCCTGCACCGTGATCAACACCCTCGCCTCGCACGACACCACCGCCAGCTACTACGAGAACATCACCGTCCCCGCCTCCCGCCGCGTCGGCCAGGAGAACAAGGGCTGGCGGATCATCACCAACCAGCTCAACCACGAGCGGGTCACCCTCGCCGCCCACGGCACCATGGCCATCCGCGCCCTGCACAACGTCCAGCGCTGGGCCGCCGACACCGCGCTCTCCGACGGCCGCCGGGTCATCGACCTGGGCTGGGTACGCGGCCGGCTGGCCCGCACCCACACCCGGCTGGACGCCATGAAGCTGCTGAACTGGCAGATGGTCGACGCCCTCCAGCAGGGCACCCTCACCCCGCAGGACGCCTCGGCGGTCAAGGTCTACGGCTCCGAGGCCCGACGCGACGCCTACGCCTGGCTCATGGAGGTCGTCGGCGCCGCGGGTCCGCTCAAGGAGGGCTCGGCCGGCGCCGTCCTCCACGGCGAGCTGGAACGCGGCTACCGCTCCGCCGTCATCTTCACCTTCGGCGGCGGCAACAATGAGATCCAGCGCGAGATCATCTCGTGGATCGGCCTGGGAATGCCGCGGGTGCGGCGCTGAACCGCCATCAGGAGGTGCGGTGACCGCAGCCGACCCGGGGCTCTTCGGGCCCCGTTCCGTGACCTGGCAGATGCACGCGGACCCGATGATGTGGATCGCCGGGGTCCGGGCGCTGTACCTCCAGGCGCTGCACCCGCGCGCGGTGCGCGGCGTGTTCCAGAACTCCGCCGCCTTTCAGATGAACCGGCAGGGCAGACGGGACGCCTGGGGCCGGCTTATGCGGACCGCGGACTTCGTCGGCACGCTCACCTACGGCACCACCGAGGCCGCCGAACGGGCCGGCGCCGCGGTCCGCGGTATCCACCGCCGGCTGTCCGTCACCGATCCGGCCACCGGCGAGCGCTACGGCGTCGACGCACCGGACCTGCTGCTGTGGGTGCACTGCGCCGAGGTGGACTCCTACCTGCACGTACTGCGCCGCTCCGGCTACCCCGTCAGCGCCGCCCAGGCCGACGCCTACCTCGACGAACAGCGCGCGAGCGCCCGGCTCGTCGGACTCGACCCCGACGGGGTGCCCGGCAGCCGGGCCGCGCTCGCCGCCTACTTCGACCGCGTACGGCCCGCCCTGGCACCGACCCCCGAGGCCCGTGAGGTGGACGCGTTCCTGCGCCGGCCACCGACCCCGGCCGTGCTCGTCCCGGCCCGCGCCGTGATCTGGCGGCAGGTGGCACAGCTCGCCTACGGCGCACTCCCGGCGTACGCACACGAGCTCTACGGGCGCCCCGCACCCCCGCCGGACGCCGTCACCCGCCGGCTGCGCGCCACCGGCCGTCTGCTGCGCGCCGTTCCGCCCGCGGCCCGCTGGCGGCTCCCGCCCGGCCACATCCCGCGCGCCGTCGCACGGCTCGGTCCCGGCAGCCGCCCAGCGCCCTACAAGCTCCGCCGCTCCGCCGCCATACTGGACGGGCAGGAGGGCACGCAGGGGGAGCTGCGCGGCTGACCGCGGGGAAACGGGGACGGGGGCGGCGATACACGGTGGCGGAAAACAGACTGATTCAACAGCGGTACCGGCTTCTCGGCACCATCGGACGCGGGGGGATGGGGGAGGTGTGGCGGGCCCGCGACGAGTCGCTGGGCCGGCAGGTCGCGGTCAAGTGCCTCAAGCCGCTGGGCCCGCGGCACGAGCCCTCGTTCCTGCAGGTTCTGCGCGAACGTTTCCGCCGTGAGGCCCGGGTCGCGGCCGCGCTCCAGCACCGCGGCATCACCGTCGTCCATGACTTCGGCGAGGACGAGGGCACCCTCTTCCTCGTGATGGAGCTGCTCAGCGGCCGCAACCTCAGCCAGCTGCTGGACGACAACCGCCGCCAGCCGCTGCCCGTCCCGGACGTCATCGAGATCGCCGAACAGGTCACCGCCGCACTCGCCTACACCCATGAACAGGCCGTCGTGCACCGCGACCTGAAACCGGCGAACATCGTGCGGACCGCCGACGGCACGGTCAAGATCTGCGACTTCGGCATCGCCCGGCTCGGCCATGACATCGGCTTCACCGCCCGCCTCACCGGCACCGGTGTCGCCATGGGCAGCCCGCACTACATGTCGCCCGAGCAGATCGGCGCCCACGGGGTCGACCACCGCAGCGACCTCTACTCGCTGGGCTGTGTGCTCTACGAGATCGCCACCGGTGTGCCGCCGTTCGACCTGGGCGACGCCTGGGCGGTGCTCGTCGGGCACCGTGACCTGGCGCCGGAGCCGCCGCGTACGCTCCGCCCCGACCTGCCCGAGGCCCACGAGCGGATCATCCTCGAACTCCTCGCCAAGGACCCCGACGACCGCCCCCGGGACGCCGCCGAGCTGGGCAAGCGCCTCGCCGACGCCCGCCATCCGCACTCCGCCGGGGCCACCGCGGCCGCCGGCATCGAGGAGGCGACGGTCCCCGCCTGGGAGCTGCCGCCCTGGACCCACGGGATGCGGCCCGGTTCTGGTGCGGGAGCCACCCGGTGGCCGCAGCGGTATCCGGCCGGCGCGGCCACCACGGTCCTCACCGGCAGCTGGACCGGGGGCACCGACCCGCGGGACGGCGGCGCGTCCCCGGCCGCCGGTATCGCCAGCCCGGCGCCCCCGGACGACCGCCGCGCCGCCCTCGCCGAGCTGGCCGGCCGGCACACCGCCGCGCTGGACCTCGGGCGGCTGGGCCGCTGGGAGGAGGCGCGGGAGGCACACCACGCGCTCGCCGCCGCACGCGAGCGGCTGCTCGGCCCCGACCACCCCGACACCCTCACCAGCCGCCTGGAAGCCGGCCACGCGCTGGGCCGCCTCGGCCGGCACTTCGAGGCACACCAGGTCTACGCCGAGGTACTGGCGGGCCGCGAGCGCGCGCTGGGCCCGGACCACCCCGACGCGCTGAGCTGCCGCCACCACGTCGCCCGCAACCTGGGCCTGCTGGGACGGCTGGAGGACTGCCGCGCCCTGTCCCAGGAGGTGGCCGCCGCCCGGGCCCGGGTGCTCGGCGCCCAGCACCCCGACACCCTGGCCACCTGCTGTGAACTCGCCCATGTGTTGGGCAGGTTGGGCATGTGGGCGGAGGCGCTGTACACCTACCAGGAAGTCGTGGCGGCCCGTACCGCCACGCTCGGACCCGGCCACGAGGACACCCTGGCCGCCCGTTACGAGGTCGGCATCGGCCTCGGCCGGCTCGGGCGCAGCGCGGACGCCCTGGCCCTCTACCGCGGCCTGGTCGCGGACCGTACCCGCGCCCAGGGCGCCGACGATCCCGAGACCCTGCGCGCCCGGCACGGTCTGGGCGTCAACCTCGGGCGGCAGCACCGCTGGCAGGAGGCGCTGATGGAGGCCCGTGAGGTCGCCGCGGCCCGCGCCCGGGTGCTCGGCCCCGAGCACCCCGACACCCTGGTCAGCCGCCGGGAGACCGCGGTGGCGCTCGGCTGGCTCGGCCGCTGGAGCGAGGCGCTGGACCTCTACCGCCAGGTCGCCGGCGCCCGCGCACGGGTCCTGGGCGCCGCGCACCTCGACGCGCTGGCCAGTCAGGGCGACCTCGCCCAGTGCCTGGAACAGCTGGGCCGCGGCGACGAGGCGGCCGCGCTCCACCGCCGGGCCGCGGTGCTGCACCAGGAGCGCGCGGCACACCGGCGGGGGAAGCGGGACGGCAGCTGAGGGCGGTCCGGATCAGTCCGGGGTGACCCGGTAGAGCACGGTGCCGTGCGGCGGCACCTCGCGCGCCTCGATGGTCCGCTCGGCGTGCGTACGGCGGCCGGTGACCAGGTCGTGCAGCCGGTAGGAGCCGGCCTCCGGCAGCCCGGCCCTCCCGGCCGTGACGGACAGCGTGCGCGGGGTGGCGCCCGCGTTGAACAGGGCGACCGCCCGGTCGCCGTTCTTCAGCGGCTTGGACAGCACCGCGGAGCCGTCGTCCTGGGCGACGACGCGCCCCTGGACGCCGAGCGCGTCCTGGTCGACGGCGATGATCCGCTCGTTGCCGAGCACCTCGCGCGCCGCCGGGGGCAGATTGCCGACATCCGTACTGGAGATCAGCGGGGCGGCCATCACCGCCCACAGCGACATCTGGCTCTGCATCTCCTGCCGGGTCAGGCCCGACGCCCCGGCCAGCAGGAAGTCCGGGTCGTTCCAGCGGCCGGGCCGCTGGAGGCCCGCCAGGCGGGAGTTGTAGCGGAAGTTGTAGACGATGGAGGACCACTTCGCGGCCGGGGTGTTCTTCTGGAGGGCCACATCGCGGCCGCCCCGCCACAGGTTGCCGACCTCGGCCGACCAGCCGATCACCCGGTGCCAGACGCTGTCCCCGTCGAACTGGAAATAGGCCGGAGCCGACACCGAGAAGGTCATCGGGCGGCCGGTGGCGTGCAGCGCCCGGCTCATCCGCCCGTACAGGTCCCGGAAGGTCTCCTCCTTGGTGTGTCCCGGTGCGACCGGCACATTGCAGCCGTCCGCCTTGACGTAGTCCACCTTCCAGCGGGCGAACTGCTCCGCGTCCTGCCGGAAGTGCCCCAGGCTGCCGGGGAACTTCTCGCAGGTGTGCGTGCCGACGTCCGTGTAGATCCCGAACTCCAGCCCCATCCGGTGCAGCTGCCGCCCCAGGTACGCCATGCCGTGCGGGAACCTCGTCCGGTCCGCCAGCAGCTGCCCCTCGGCGCCGCGCTGTCGGCTCATCCAGCAGTCGTCGACGGTGACGGTGCGGTAGCCCTTGCCGGCCAGACCCGTACGGACCAGCGCCCGCGCGTTGTCGAGGACGGTCTTCTCGTCGAGGTCGCACATGTAGTACGACCAGTTGTTCCAGCCCATCGGGGGGCGCGGGGCCAGGTTCGGATACGTCCCGCTGCGCGGGGCGCCGGGGGCGCGGGCCGGGTCGGGGGTGGCGGAGGCGGGTCCGGGGGCCGCGAGGAGCCCGGCCGAGCAGGCGGCGACGGCGGTCAGTCCGGCGACGGTGCGGCCGATGCGGGGTACCGACGGATGGGGCACGGGTCACCTCACGGGTGGGCGGGACGGCTCGCGGAGCGGACGGCGGGAGCGGTGGCCGGGGCGGAGCACGGCCGGTGACGCTAGGAGCCGCTCCGTGCCCGGTCAAGAAGCCGCACCGCCCCGGGCGGAGGTTTCAGCCGCCTGCACCTGGCGACCGGGATCACCGCGTGCTACCAAGGGGCATGCCGGAACGGACTTCGTACGACGCGGTCATCGTCGGTGGCGGGCACAACGGACTGGTGGCCGCCGCCTATCTCGCACGCGCCGGGCGCAGCGTGCTGTTGCTGGAGCGGCTGGACCACACCGGTGGTGCGGCCGTGTCGACCCGGGCGTTCGCCGGGGTCGACGCCCGGCTGTCCCGCTACTCCTACCTCGTCAGCCTGCTGCCGCCGAAGATCGTGCAGGACCTCGGGCTGCGGTTCGCGGTCCGCAAGCGCACGGTCTCCTCGTACACCCCCGCCGTACGCGACGGCTGCCCCACCGGACTCCTGGTCGGCGGCGGCGAGGCCCGGACCCGTAAGGCCTTCGCCGAACTCACCGGTTCCGAAGCCGAGTTCACCGCCTGGCAGGGCTTCTACGGCCGTACGCAGCGGCTGGCCGAGCGGGTCTTCCCCACGCTGACCGAGCCGCTCCCTGCGCGCGGCGCGCTGCGCGCCCGTATCGACGACGACGCCCTCTGGGACGCGCTGTTCGAACGTCCCCTGGGTGAGCTGGTCGAGGAGACCTTCAGCGACGACCTGATCCGCGGGGTGGTGCTCACCGACGCTCTGATCGGCACCTTCGCCACCGCGCACGACCCGTCGCTGCGTCAGAACCGCTGTTTCCTCTACCACGTCATCGGTGGCGGCACCGGGGACTGGGACGTCCCCATCGGCGGCATGGGCGCCCTCACCGACGCGCTGGCCGACGCCGCCCGCCGGGCGGGGGCCGAGATCGTCACCGAGTGCGCGGTGACCGGCATCGCGACGGACGGCCGGACCGCGGAGGTGACCTGCGACCAGGGCACCGTCGGCGCCCGCCGGGTCCTGGTCAACGCCTCCCCGCGGGAGCTGGCCCGCCTCCTGGACGAGGCCCCGCCGCCGCCCGCCGAGGGCGCCCAGCTCAAGGTCAACATGCTGCTCACCCGGCTGCCGCGGCTACGGGACACCGAGGTGGACCCGAGGGAGGCCTTCTCCGGCACCTTCCACATCGCCGAGGGCTACCGCCAGCTGGAGGACGCCTACCAGCAGGCCGCGTCCGGCGCCCTGCCCACCGCCCCGCCCTCCGAGATCTACTGCCACTCCCTCACCGACCCCTCCATCCTCGGCCCCGACCTGGTCCGCCAGGGCTACCAGACGCTCACCCTCTTCGGTCTGCACGCCCCCGCGCGACTGTTCACCGCCGACAACGACACCACCCGCGACCGCCTCCTGGCGGCCACCCTCGCCGAACTCGACACCCACCTCGCCGAACCCCTCGCCGACTGCCTGGCCCACGACGCCGACGGCCGCCCCTGCATCGAGGCCAGATCCCCCCTCGACCTGGACCGTGAGCTGGGCCTGCCCGGCGGCAACATCTTCCACCGCGACCTGGCCTTCCCGTACGCGGAGGCCGAGCCCTCCGCCGAGGACACCGCCCCGGCCCGCTGGGGCGTGGCGACCGCCCACCCCACCGTCCTCCTGTGCGGCGCGGGCGCGCCGCGCGGCGGCGGAGTGAGCGGCATCCCGGGCCACAACGCGGCGATGGCGGTGCTGGAGGAGGGGTGAGCGGCGGGCCCGGCGCGGTGAGCGCCGCGTGGGCCACCGCGGCGATGTCCGCGGGGTGGACGGCGGGGAGTCCACCCCGCCGTCCAGGCGCGCCGACGTTGCTTCCCTGTGCGGAGGTCTTCGGCCCGTGGCCCGGTCCTCCGCACGGTAGGAACTCAAGTGCGGTTGAGGTCAACGGTGCTCGCCAGAACCGGTCAAGTCGCTGCCTGTGACGAGTTTCTGACGCTGCATCAGAAAATCTCTTCCCTCGTACGGCCCGCTGCGGCATCCTGCGCCCATGCAGACGGAGCTGAGCAACACGCTGGGAGCCGAGCACGCCGTCTTCGGGTTCACGCCCTTTCCCGCGGTCGCCGCGGCGATCACCCGGGCCGGCGGGTTCGGGGTGCTCGGGGCGGTCCGCTACACCGCGCCGGACGAACTGGCGCGCGACCTCGACTGGATGCAGGAGCACACCGACGGGCTGCCGTACGGGCTCGACGTGGTGATGCCCGCCAAGAAGGTGGCCGGAGTCAGCGAGGCCGAGGTCGAGGCGATGATCCCGGAGGGGCACCGCCGCTTCGTCGCCGATCTGCTGGACAAGCACCGGGTACCGGGGCTCGCGGCGGGCGAGGCGTCCGGCTGGCGGATCACCGGCTGGATGGAGGAGGTCGCCCGCACCCAGCTCGACGTGGCCTTCGACTACCCGATCAAGCTGCTGGCCAACGCCCTCGGCTCACCGCCGGCCGATGTCGTACGGCGCGCCCACGAGCACGGCGTCCTCGTCGCCGCGCTGGCCGGCAGCCCCCGGCACGCCCGGCACCACCGGGACGCCGGCATCGACATCGTCGTCGCCCAGGGCTACGAGGCGGGCGGGCACACCGGGGAGATCGCCACGATGGTGCTCACCCCGGAGGTGGTGGCCGCCGTGGACCCGCTGCCGGTGCTCGCCGCGGGCGGCATCGGCACCGGGGAGCAGATCGCCGCCGGACTCGCCCTCGGTGCGCAGGGCGTCTGGCTGGGCTCGCTCTGGCTGACGACCGAGGAGGCCCAGCTGCACTCCCGGCGGCTGACCGCGAAACTGCTCGCCGCGGGCCCCGGTGACACCGTCCGCTCCCGCGCCCTGACCGGCAAACCCGCCCGTCAGCTGCGCACCGAATGGACCGACGCCTGGGACGACCCGAGCGGGCCGGGAGCCCTGCCCATGCCGCTGCAGGGCCTGCTGGTCGCCGAGGCCAACTCCCGTATCCAGCGGCACGAGGTCGAACCGCTGCTGGGCACCCCGGTCGGCCAGATCGTCGGCCGGATGAACAGCGAGCGCAGCGTACAGGCCGTCTTCGACGAGCTGACCCGCGGCTTCGAGCGGGCCATCGACCGGATCAACCGCATCGCCGGACGCGCGTGAACCCGAGGAGGACAGCGGAATGAGCACCGACTCCCCACCGCCCAACGGCTTCTGGGCGCAGGCCGCCGCCGACCCGGACCGTACGGTCCTGATCGCCCCGGACGGCGAGGAGTGGACCGCGGGCCGGCTGCACGCCGCGTGCAACCAGCTGGTCCACGGGCTGCGCGCGGCGGGCCTGGAACGCGGCGACGCCTTCGCCGTGGTCCTCCCCAACGGCGTCGAGTTCTTCACCGCGTACCTCGCCGCGTCCCAGGCCGGTTTCTATCTCGTCCCCGTCAACCACCACTTGGTCGGCCCGGAGATCGCCTGGATCGTGGCCGACTCCGGCGCGAAGGTGCTGATCGCGCACGAGCGGTTCGCGCAGGCGGCCCGGGACGCCGCGGACGAGGCGGGGCTGCCCGCCTCCCACCGCTACGCCGTGGGGACGGCCGACGGCTTCCGGCCGTACGGCGAACTCCTCGGCGGGCAGCCGGAGTCCGCGCCCGCCGAGCGCACCCTGGGCTGGGTCATGAACTACACCTCGGGCACCACCGGACGCCCGCGCGGCATCCGCCGCCCGCTGCCCGGCACCCCGCCCGAGGACTCCCACCTCGGCGGCTTCCTCGGCATCTTCGGCATCACCCCGTTCGACGACAACGTCCACCTGGTCTGCTCGCCGCTCTACCACACGGCCGTGCTCCAATTCGCCGGCGCCTCCCTGCACATCGGCCACCGCCTCGTCCTGATGGACAAGTGGACACCGCAGCGCATGCTGGCCCTGATGGACGAGCGGCGCTGCACCCACACCCATATGGTGCCCACCCAGTTCCACCGGCTGCTCGCGCTGCCGGAGGCGACCCGGGCGGCGTTCGACGTGAGCGCGATGCGGCACGCCATCCACGGTGCGGCCCCCTGCCCCGACCACGTCAAACGCGCGATGATCGACTGGTGGGGCGCCTGCGTCGAGGAGTACTACGCGGCGAGCGAGGGCGGCGGCGCCTTCGCGACCGCCGAGGACTGGCTGAAGAAGCCCGGGACCGTCGGCAAGGCCTGGCCGATCAGTGAACTGGCCGTCTTCGACGACGACGGCAACCGCCTGCCCGCGGGCGAACTCGGCACCGTCTACATGAAGATGACCACCGGCGGCTTCCGCTACCACAAGGACGAGGGCAAGACCCGGAAGAACCGGATCGGTGACTTCTTCACCGTCGGTGACCTCGGCTACCTCGACGAGGACGGGTATCTCTTCCTCCGCGACCGCAAGATCGACATGATCATCTCGGGCGGGGTGAACATCTACCCCGCCGAGATCGAGTCCGCCCTGCTCAGCCACCCCGCGGTCGCCGACGCGGCCGCCTTCGGCATCCCGCACGACGACTGGGGCGAGGAGGTCAAGGCCGTCGTGGAACCCGCCGAGGGCCATCCGCCGTCGCCCGCACTGGCGGCGGAGATCCTGGACCACTGCGCCCGCCACCTGGCCGGCTACAAGCGGCCCAAGTCGCTCGACTTCACCGCCGCCATGCCGCGCGACCCCAACGGCAAGCTCTACAAGCGGCGGCTGCGTGAACCGTATTGGGAGGGCAGGGAGCGCGCCCTGTAACCGGCGCACCCCGCGCGCCCGTACGGCCGCGGATGCCGGACGCCCCGCCGGGTGCCTTGACCCGGCGGGGGGTCCGGCCCAGGATCGCGCCATGACGCAAGCGCGGAGCAACACGGTCGACGGAGTCCTGCGACGCAGCGCCCGCCGGGTGCCCGGACGGACCGCGGTGCGGTACGCGGACCGGTGCTGGACCTATCGCGAGCTGGACGACGCGGTGACCGCCGCGGCCCGGGTACTGCTGGCGGACGGCCTGCGGCCCGGCGACCGGGTCGCCTCCTACGGGCACAACTCCGACGCCTATCTGATCGGCTTCCTGGCCTGTGCCCGCGCCGGACTGGTGCACGTACCGGTCAACCACGGTCTGACCGGCGAGGATCTGCGCTACCTCCTGGACCAGTCGGGCAGCGCACTCGTGCTCACCGACGCCGCGCTCGCGCACCGGCTGCCGGACTCCGTACGCGCCATGCCCTTCCACGGCGCGCCCGGCGGACTGCTGGAGCGGCTCGCGGCCCGGCAGGAGCCGGCGGACGGCGGGCCGGTGGAGGCGGGGCCCGATGCCGCGGACCCGGTGGCCGGGGTGCCCGACGACGCCCTCGTCCAGCTCCTCTACACCTCCGGCACCACCGCGCTGCCCAAGGGCGCGATGATGACGCACCGCGCCCTGGTGCACGAGTACACCAGCGCCGTCGTCGCCCTCGACCTCAAGGAGACGGACCGGCCGGTGCACTCGCTGCCGCTCTACCACTCCGCGCAGATGCATGTGTTCCTGCTGCCGTATCTGGCGGTGGGCGCGGAGAACACCATCCTGGACGGGCCCGACCCGGAGCGGATCTTCGACCTGGTGGAAGCGGGCCTGGCCGACAGCCTGTTCGCGCCGCCGACCGTGTGGATCGCGCTCTCGCACCACCCCGGCTTCACCACCCGGGAGCTGAGCGGACTGCGCAAGGCCTACTACGGGGCCTCGATCATGCCGGTGCCGGTCCTGGAACGGCTCCGCGCCCGGCTGCCCGGCCTCGCCTTCTACAACTGCTTCGGGCAGAGCGAGATCGGGCCGCTGGCCACCGTGCTCGGCCCCGCGGAACACGAGGGCCGGATGGACTCCTGCGGGCGTCCGGTGCTGTTCGTCGAGGCACGCGTGGTGGACGAGGCCGGCCGGGAGGTGCCCGACGGCACCCGCGGTGAGGTCGTCTACCGGTCCCCCCAGCTGTGCACCGGCTACTGGGACAAGCCGGAGGAGACCGCCGAGGCGTTCCGGGACGGCTGGTTCCACTCCGGGGACCTCGCTGTCCGTGACGCGGACGGCTATTTCACCGTGGTCGACCGGGTCAAGGACGTCATCAACTCCGGTGGCGTCCTGGTCGCCTCGCGCCAGGTGGAGGACGTGCTCTACGAGCATCCGCAGGTGGCCGAGGTCGCGGTCATCGGGCTGCCGGACGAGCGCTGGATCGAGGCGGTGACGGCGGTGGTCGTACGGCGCGTGGACGGCGCGGACGGCGACGCGGTGGGGGAGCGGGAGCTGATCGACGCGGCCCGCGCCCGCCTGGCACCGTTCAAGGCGCCCAAACGGGTGGTGTTCGTGGACGCGCTGCCGCGCAACGCCAGCGGCAAGGTCCTCAAGCGGGAGCTGCGGGCACGGTTCGGCGCGCCCTGAGCCGGGCCCGGTGCGGCGTGCGTGAAGGGCGGCTGTCAGTGCCCCCTGCCATGCTGAGAAACGGCGCGCACACCGCCGTGCACGCCGTGATCCGTGCAACGGAGGCCCCGCCATGCTGACCACCGACTACGTCCCGGGCACCCCGAACTGGCTCGACCTGGGAGCCCCCGATATCGACGCCGCCGTCTCCTTCTACTCCGCCGTGTTCGGCTGGAGCTTCCAGTCGGCCGGCCCGGACGCCGGCGGGTACGGCTTCTTCCAGCTGGACGGCCGGACGGTGGCGGCCATCGGCCCGCTGACGGACGAGGGCGCCCGCTCCGCCTGGACGGTGTATTTCCACACGCCCGACGCGGACGCCACTGGCAAGGCGGTGGAGCAGGCCGGCGGCGCGGTGCGGGTCCCGCCGATGGACGTCTTCACCGCGGGCCGGCTGGCCGCCTTCACCGACCCGGCCGGCGGCGACTTCGCGGTGTGGCAGCCGGGTGATGTCCAGGGCCTGGAGCGGGTGATGGAGCCCAACACCCTGTGCTGGACGGAGCTGTACACCACCGACGCGGCCGCGGTGAAGGACTTCTACCGCTCCGTCTTCTCCTGGGACTGCCAGGACATGCCGATGGGCGGCGACCTCGTCTACTCCGTGGTGTCCGCACCGGGCGGCGGCCGGGGGGACGACTCGGGGCAGGGCGGCATCATGCAGCTGCCGGAGGAGAACCTGCGGGCCGGCTCGACCTCGGAGTGGCACCCGTACTTCGGCGTGACCGACTGTGACGCCACCTTCGCCGCGGCCACCGGCCATGGCGCCACGGTCCTGATCCCGCCCACCGACGCCTCCGGAGTCGGCCGCCTGGCCATGGTCATGGACCCGGCGGGCGCCCCGTTCGCACTGATCAAGGGCGACCCGACGATGACCTGACCCGGCCCGGCCCGCGCGTCCTGCGGCAGGCCGCGCACGGTGCGGCGTGCCCCGGCACCGTGCGCACAAATACCGTGCGCGCGACGGTCCGCGGCGCCTATCGTCCCCGGGCAGTGGACCGTTCGACGGCGGGAAGGAAGGGTGCGGCCGTGGTGGGAGCGGAGCGGCAGGAGCGGTGGACGGCGTCGGGAGTCCGGCTCCGCCAGGTCACCTCCGGTACGGGGCACGGAAACTGGCTCTTCGTGCCCGGCGGACCGGGACTGGGCTCCGAGTCCCTGCACGGCCTGGTGGCGGCGGCGCGGGTCCCCGGAACCGCCTGGCTGGTCGACCTGCCCGGCGACGGCTCCAACCGTCACCGTCCCGAGGTTCCCGTCGATCCCTACGCCCGCTGGCCGGGCGTGCTGACGGAGGCCGCGCAGGCGCTGGACGAGGTCGTGATGGTCGGTCACTCCACCGGCGGCATGTTCCTGCTGTCCGTCCCGGAACTGGCGGCGCAGCTCAGGGGCATGGCGTTGATCAGCAGCGCGCCGCATGCCGGCTGGCGCCCCGCCTTCGCCCAATACGCCCAGGACCACCCGCTCCCCGGCGTCGACACCGCCGCCGAGCGCTACGCCCGGCAGCCGGACGACCGGACCCTGCGTGCCCTGACGCTGGCCGCCGCGCCCTGGAACTTCACCCCGTCCGCGGTCGCCGACGGCCGGGCACTCCTTGCGGACCTCCCTTACTGTCATGACGCGGTGGCCTGGGCCGACGCCCACTTCGACGACGGCTACCGCGCACGCTGGACACCACGGAGCCTGCTGACCCTGATCGTCAGCGGCGACCGCGACCGCGTCGTCGACCAGCGGATCTGGCAGGACGAGCCCGGCTTCCACGGTCAGCGCATCCTGCACCGCCGGATCGGGGAGGCCGGTCATTTCCCCTGGATCGAGAACCCCGAAGCCGTCCGGGCGGCCTTCGCCGACCTCGCCGGCCTCCTGGGTCCCTGAAGGGCTGTCCCTCAGGCGGTGTCCCGCGGCCGGGTGTCCACCATGCGCTTGATCTTGCCGACCGAGCGCTCCAGGGTCTCCGGGTCGACGATCTCCACCGCGACCGAGACCCCGATGCCCTCCTTGACGCTGCGCGCGATCAGCCCGACGGCTGCCGCGCGTTCCTCGGAGGTCGCCTCCGCCCGGGCCTCGGCCCGCACCGTCAGTTGGTCCATCCGGCCCTCCCGGGCCAGCCTGAGCTGGAAGTGCGGGGCGATGCCGGGGGTGCGCAGCACGATCTCCTCGATCTGCGCGGGGAAGAGATTGACACCGCGCAGAATGATCATGTCGTCGCAGCGTCCGGTGATCTTCTCCATCCGGCGGAAGGCGGGGCGGGCGGTGCCCGGCAGCAGCCGGGTCAGATCCCGGGTGCGGTAGCGGATCACCGGCATCGCCTCCTTGGTGAGCGAGGTGAAGACCAGCTCGCCGTGCGCCCCGTCCGGCAGCACCTCACCGGTGAGCGGATCGACCACCTCCGGATAGAAGTGGTCCTCCCACACATGCAGCCCGTCCTTGGTCTCCACACACTCCTGGGCGACGCCAGGACCCATGACCTCCGACAGGCCGTAGATGTCCACGGCGTCGATCGCGAAGCGCTCCTCGATCTCACGGCGCATCTCCTGGGTCCAGGGTTCGGCGCCGAAGACGCCCACCCTGAGCGAGGTCGTACGGGGGTCGACGCCCTGCCGCTCGAACTCGTCCAGCAGGGTGAGCATGTACGAGGGCGTGACCATGATGATCTCGGGGCGGAAGTCCTGGATGATCTGCACCTGGCGGGCGGTCATCCCGCCGGAGGCCGGAACGACCGTACAGCCGAGCCGCTCCGCGCCGTAGTGGGCGCCCAGTCCACCCGTGAACAGCCCGTATCCGTAAGCGATATGGACGGTGTGGCCGGGCCGGCCGCCGGCCGCGTGCAGGGAGCGGGCGACCACCTCCGCCCAGTGCGCCAGATCGCGTTCGGTGTAGCCCACGACCGTCGGGCGGCCGGTGGTGCCGCTGGAGGCATGGAGCCGGCGCACCTGTTCCTTGGGGACGGCGAACATCCCGAAGGGGTACTGGGCGCGCAGATCGTCCTTGACGGTGAACGGGAAACGGGCGAGATCGCCGAGCGAGCGGCAGTCCTGCGGATGCACCCCGGCCCGGTCGAAGGACTCCCGGTAGAACGGGACGTGGTCATAGGCATGCTGCAACGAGGCGCGCAGCCGGGTCAGTTGCAGCGCGCGCAACGCGTCCCCGGAGAGCCGTTCCACCTCGTCGAAGGTCTCATGGCCCGTCGTCGCTTCCGGCATGGAGTTCACCGCCTCGTGTCCCTACCGATCATTCGGTAGCCGCATGCTGATCCAAGTAATCAGCGCGCGGCGAACACGTCAAGGGGCGTGGCGCAGCCGGCTCACGGGTAGCGTCCAGCGCATGAGTGACGTCCAGAAAGTGCAGGTCGGTGCGGTCCAGCTGGCATACCGGGTCTGGGGGGAGGAGGAGGCGCCCCCGGCGGTGCTGCTGCACTGCCTCGGTGAGGACGGCGAGGACTGGCGCGGCGTGGTCGGACGGCTCGCCGGCACCCATCGGGTGTTCGCCCTCGACCAGCGCGGCCACGGCCGCAGCGACTGGCCGGGCGACTACGGCGTCGCACAGTGGCGGGACGATGTGATCGGCTTCCTCCAGGCGCTCGGCCTGGAGCGGGTGGCCCTCATCGGACACTCGCTGGGCGCGCTGGCCGCCCTGCTGGTGGCGGCGGAGCGCCCGGAGCTGGTGTCCCAGCTGGTCCTGGAAGAGGTGCCGCCGCCGCTGCCCGCCGACCCGCCGCAGGAGGTGCCGGAGCCGCCGCGCGGCCCGCAGCCGTTCGACTGGCAGGCCAAGGTCGCGGTGGTGGCGGACCGCAACGCACCCGACCCCGTGTGGTGGGAGGCGCTGGGGAAGATCACCGCACCGACCCTGGTCATCGGAGGTGGCGAGACCAGCCACATCCCGCAGGGGCACCTCGGCGAGCTGGCCGAGCGGATTCCCGACGCCCGGCTGGTCACGGTCGAGGGCGCCGGGCACCTCGTCCATGAGGAGCGCCCCGGGGAGTTCCTCGCCGCGGTCAACTCCTTCCTCGCGCCGCGTCCGTAGCCTGCCGCGCGGTGCGTGGGGCCCGCCCGCCCGGTGTGCCCTGTGCTCGCCGCCGTACGCCCTCCCCTCGGCCCCCTCGGGCCCTGAGGTCCGAGAAAGGCCAACCGTGCAGCTGACCCCCTCGCTCTCGCTACGGAGTGCCCTGCTCGCCGGTGTCGCCGTGACCGCCCTCTGCGCCGGTGCCCCGGGGGCCGTCGCGGCACCGGACGCCCCGCGGTTCGCGGCCGCCCCGTCTTCCTTCGCCGACGCGCCGGCCATCGCCACCGCGCACGGCCCGTACGGCCGGCTCCGGCCGCTCGCCGCGCTGTCCGCCGAGCGGCTGGCCACCGGTGATCTGGTGGCCGCGGCGAAGTGGGGCACCGGCACGCCGGTCGACGACCCGGCCCGGGAGCGGGAGGTGCTGCGGTCGGTGGCGGCACAGGCCCGGGAGCTGGGCGCCGATCCGGCGGCCACGGTGCGGATCTTCCGGGACCAGATCGAGGCGAGCAAGGTCGTGCAGCGTGGTCTGCACCGCCTATGGGAGGCGGACCCCGGCCGGGCGCCCACCGAGCGGCCCGACCTCGGTGCGGTGCGGAAGGAGATCAACCGCGTCAACGGCGAGCTGGTCCGGGCCATCGCCGCCTCCCCGTCCGCCCGTTCGGCGCCGTACTGCGCTCCGCTGCTGACCACGGCCGCCGTGCGGGTGCGCCATGCGCGGCACCTGGACGGCCTGCACACGGCCGCCCTGGCCCGCTCCCTGCGGTCGGTCTGCGACGGGGGCTGAGGGCCGGGGCGACGCACTCCGGCCGGTCGGCCCACTGATCGGCCTGCCCGGTCGGCCCGCCTGGTCCCGCCGCCCGTCCGGCCCGCCGCTCCGGCCGCCCCCGCCCGCTCAGCCCGTCCGCTCGCCCGCCGCCACCGCCTTCGCCCAGCGGTAGTCCGCCTTGCCGCTGGGGGAGCGACGGATGTGGTCGGTGAGGACCACGGTCCGCGGGATCTTGTAACCGGCCAGCCGCGTCCGGCAGTGGAGCTGGATCTCCGGGAGGGCCAACTCAGCCGATCCCGGCCGGAGTTGGATCACGGCGGCGACCCGCTGGCCCCACCGCTCGTCCGGCACGCCCGCCACCAGCGCGTCATAGACGTCCGGGTGCGCCTTCAGTGCCTGCTCGACCTCCTCCGGATAGATCTTCTCGCCGCCGGAGTTGATGCACTGCGAGCCCCGGCCGAGGACGGTGACGATGCCGCCCTCGTCGACGGTGGCCAGGTCGCCCAGCAGCACCCACCGGTCGCCGTGCGCCTCGAAGAAGGTCTCGGCGGTCTTCTTCGGGTCGTTGTAATAGCCCAGTGGGACATGTCCGCGCAGCGCGATCCGGCCCACCTCGCCGACCGTGACCGGCTCGTACGTCGCCGGGTCGACCACCGCGGTACGGGAGTTGACCTGGAGGCGGAAGCCCTTGTCGGGGCCGGAGTCCTCGGTGGCGGTGCCGTTGAAGCCGGACTCGGAGGAGCCGAAGTTGTTGAGCAGCATGACGTCCGGGACCAGCGCGCTGAACTGGGCGCGTACGGTCTCCGAGAGGATCGCGCCGGAGCTGCTGACGCTGAACAGCGAGGAGCAGTCGGTGTCCCTGAGCGGCCCGCCGAGCGCGTCCACGAGCGGCCGCAGCATCGCGTCGCCGACCAGGGACACGCTGGTGACGCGCTCCCGCTCGATGGTCCGCAGCACCTCCTCGGGCACGTACTTGCGGTGGATGACCACCTTCTGGCCGAAGTGGAAGGCGATGAACGCGGTGAGGGTGGAGGTGCCGTGCATCAGCGGGGGCGTGGGGAAGAAGACCAGGCCGTCGCCCCCGGCCGCGACCCGCTCGGCCAGTTCCTCCGGCCGGCCGACCGGTTCGCCGGTCGGCGCCCCGCCGCCCATCCCGGAGAAGAAGATGTCCTCGTGGCGCCACATCACGCCCTTGGGCAGACCGGTGGTGCCGCCGGTGTAGATGACGATCCGGTCGTCGGCGGAGCGCGGGCCGAAGCCGCGGGCGGGGGAGCCGGCGGCCTCGGCGTCCGCGAGGGCGACGGGCGCGATCCGCGGCTCGGGGGCGCTGTCCGGCGGGGTGCCGACCCGGACGAGGTGCCGTAAACCGGGGGCCTGGGGGAGGGCGGCGGCCACCCGCGCGGTGAACTCCGCGTCGAAGACCAGCGCCGCCAGGTCCGCGTCCCGGTAGAGGTAGGCCAACTCCTCTTCCACGTAGCGGTAGTTGACGTTGACCGGGACGGCGCGGATCTTCAGGCAGGCGTAGACGGCCTGGAGGTACTCGATGCCGTTGTAGAGGTGCAGTCCGACGTGCCGGCCGGGGCCGATGCCGTGATCGGCGAGGTGATGGGCCAGGCGGTTGGCGGCGCGGTCCAGCTCCGCGTACGTCAGCCGCCGCTCGGCGCCGGTCCCGGGATGGTCGGCGTACACCAGGGCCTCGCGGTCGGGGACCGTGTCGACGATCGACTCGAAGAGGTCGGCAAGGTTGTACTCCACGTCTCCTCCAGACCGGGCGGGCGTCGGCTGGGGGCGTCTCTCCGGTCTCCGTGGGCCTGCGAGGCGCCCCCTCGGCGGTCATTAGAGCGCCGCCGCGAGGAGCAGGGAAGGGCCCCGGGCAAGAAATCTGACTGTCTGTCAGAAAAGCCTTGAAGTCGCCGTGCGGCTACTGCAACCTGTTCTCGTCGCGAGACGGGAGGACGGAACATGGGTGGTACGGAACATCTCTCGGTGGAGCGCGTCGGCGCGACACTGGTGCTCACCCTCAACCGGCCGGAGGCGAAGAACGCGCTCTCGCTGCCGATGCTGGTGGGCCTGTACGACGGCTGGACCGCCGCCGACGAGGACGACGCGATCCGCTCCATCGTCCTCACCGGCGCCGGCGGCACCTTCTGCGCCGGGATGGACCTCAAGGCCCTCGCGGGCGACGGGATGGCCGGCGCGGGGTACCGCGAACGGCTGCGCGCCGACCCGGACCTGCACTGGAAGGCGATGCTGCGCCACCACCGCCCCCGCAAACCCGTGATCGCCGCCGTCGAGGGGCACTGCGTCGCGGGCGGGACGGAGATCCTCCAGGGCACCGACATCCGGGTCGCCGGGGAGAGCGCCACCTTCGGGCTCTTCGAGGTCCGGCGCGGACTGTTCCCGATCGGCGGTTCCACCGTCCGCCTGGCCCGCCAGATCCCCCGCACCCACGCCCTGGAGATGCTGCTCACAGGCCGGCCCTACACCGCGGACGAGGCCGCGCGCATCGGCCTCATCGGCCAGGTGGTGCCGGCGGGGACCGCACGTGACAAGGCCCTGGAGATCGCCGAACTGATCAACGGCTGCGGACCGCTGGCCGTCGAGGCCGTCAAGGCCTCCGTCTACGAGACCGCCGGGATGACCGAGGCCGACGGGCTGGCGGCCGAACTCGCCCGCGGTTGGCCGGTCTTCGACACCGCCGACGCCAAAGAGGGCTCCCGGGCCTTCGCGGAGAAGCGCCCGCCCGTCTACCGGCGGGCCTGAGCCTAGGAGTCCCGTATGTCCGAGGCCCTCACGGCCCCCCTCGTCGTGGAGTTCCCCTTCACCCGCTCGCTCGGCCCGGTCCAGAGCGCCTTCCTCACCGGGCTGCGCGAGCGCACCGTCCTCGGTGTCACCGGGAGCGACGGCCGGGTGATCGTGCCGCCCACCGAGTACGACCCGGTCACCGCCGAGGAGATCCGCGAACTGGTCGAGGTGGGCAGCCGCGGCACCGTCACCACCTGGGCCTGGAACCCGTCCCCCCGCCGCGGCCAGCCGCTCACCACCCCCTTCGCCTGGGTCCTGGTCCGGCTCGACGGCGCCGACACCGCGCTGCTGCATGCGCTGGACGCCCCCGGCCCCGACGCCGTGCACACCGGCATGCGGGTCCGCGTCCGCTGGGCCGCCCACCGCACCGGCGCGATCACCGACCTCGCCTGCTTCGAACCGGACGACCGGCCCGGCACCGACGGCGAACCGGCCCCGCACGGCGCGGAGTTCGCCGATCCCGTCACCGGCATCACCGCCCCCGCCCGGCTCGACTACACCTACGCACCCGGCCGCGCCCAGTCCCGCTACCTCCAGGCCCTCGCGGACCACCGGATCACCGGCGAACGCTGCCCCTCCTGCCGCAAGGTCTACGTCCCGCCCCGCGGCGCCTGCCCCACCTGCGGCCTCGCCACCGACACCCAGGTCGAGGTCGGCCCCCGCGGCACCGTCACCACCTTCTGCATCGTCAACATCAAGGCCAAGAACCTCGACATCGAGGTCCCTTACGTCTACGCCCACATCGCCCTGGACGGCGCCGACCTGGCCCTGCACGCCCGGATCGGCGGCATCCCGTACGACCGGGTCCGCATGGGGCTGCGGGTGGAACCCGTATGGACCGGCGACGGCCGCTTCCCCGACCACTACCGCCCCACCGGCGAACCCGACGCCGACTACGACCGCTACAAGGAGCTGATCTGATGCGCGAGGTCGCCATCGTCGCCTTCGGGCAGAGCGATCACGTCCGCGACAGCGCGGAGACCTCCGAGGTCGAGATGCTGATGCCGGTCCTGCACGAGGTGCTGGACCGGACCGGCCTGGCGGCCCGGGACATCGGCTTCACCTGCTCCGGCTCCTCCGACTACCTCGCCGGCCGAGCCTTCTCCTTCACCATGGCCCTGGACGGCGTCGGCGCCTGGCCGCCGATCTCCGAGTCCCATGTCGAGATGGACGGCGCCTGGGC
Source organism: Streptomyces sp. NPDC048612 (assembly GCF_043199295.1). Taxonomy (NCBI): domain Bacteria; kingdom Bacillati; phylum Actinomycetota; class Actinomycetes; order Kitasatosporales; family Streptomycetaceae; genus Streptomyces; species Streptomyces sp. NPDC048612. Next base: position 14,673 of record NZ_JBICVV010000018.1, on the reverse strand, counting down.
GCTGTACGAGGCCTGGGTGAAGCTCCTCACAGGCGAGGCGGACACCGCGCTGGTCTACGCGTACGGCAAGTCCTCGCCGGGCGACGTCCGCGAGGTCCTCACCCGCCAGCTCGACCCCTACTACGTGGCGCCGCTGTGGCCCGACGCGGTCGCGCTCGCCGCCCTCCAGGCCCAGGCGCTGATCGACGCGGGACTGACCGACGAGCGCGAGCTGACCGCGATCGCCGCCCGCAGCCGCGCCGACGCCGGCGACAACCCCCATGCCCAGCTGCGCGGCGCGGTCCCCACGGGCGAGCAGCTGGTCGCCCCGCTGCGCGCCGGCCACTGCCCGCCCATCGGCGACGGCGTGGCCGCCGTCGTACTCGCCGCCGGTGACACCGCCCGCCGGCTGACCGACCGCCCCGCCTGGATACGCGGCCTCGACCACCGCATCGAGGCACACGGCCTGGGCGTCCGCGACCTCACCGACTCACCCTCCACCCGGCTCGCCGCCGAACGCGCCGGAGCCTTCCAAGGGCCGGTCGACACCGCCGAGTTGCACGCCCCGTTCGCCTCCCAGGAGGTCGTGCTGCGCCGGGCGCTCAAGCTCGACGCGCCGGACAGCGCGGTCCGGATCAACCCGTCCGGCGGCGCGCTCGCCGCCAACCCCGTCATGGCCACCGGGCTGATCCGCCTGGGCGAGGCCGCCGCCCGCATCCAGAGCGGCGCGTCCGACCGCGCCCTCGCGCACGCCACCTCGGGGCCGTGCCTGCAGCAGAACCTGGTCGCCGTCCTGGAGGGTGAGTGATGAGCAAGGAGCCCGTGGCCGTCATCGGCATCGGACAGACCCGGCACGTCGCCGCCCGGCACGACGTCTCGCTCGCCGGACTCGTCCGCGAGGCCGCCCGGCGCGCCCTGGACGACGCCGAGCTGACCTGGGCGGACATCGATGCCGTGGTGATCGGCAAGGCCCCCGACTTCTTCGAGGGCGTGATGATGCCCGAGCTGTACCTCGCCGACGCCCTGGGCGCCGTCGGCAAGCCCATGCTGCGGGTGCACACCGCCGGCTCCGTCGGCGGCTCCACCGCCCTGGTCGCCACGAACCTCGTCGCCGCCCGCGTCCACCGCACCGTCCTGACCCTCGCCTTCGAGAAGCAGTCCGAGTCCAACGCCATGTGGGGCCTGTCCCTGCCGGTCCCCTTCCAGCAGCCGCTGCTCGCCGGCGCCGGCGGCTTCTTCGCCCCGCACGTCCGCGCGTACATGAGGCGCACCGGAGCCCCCGACAGCATCGGCTCCCTCGTCGCCTACAAGGACCGCCGCAACGCCCTCAAGAACCCCTACGCCCACCTCCACGAGAAGGACCTCACCCTGGAGAAGGTGCAGGCCTCACCGATGCTCTGGGACCCGATCCGCTACTCCGAGACCTGCCCGTCCTCCGACGGTGCCTGCGCCATGGTCCTCACCGACCGCGCCGGGGCCGCCCGCGCCCCGCACCCGGCGGCCTGGGTGCACGGCGGCGCCATGCGCAGCGAACCCACCCTCTTCGCCGGCAAGGACTTCGTCTCCCCGCAGGCCGGCAAGGACTGCGCCGCCGACGTCTACCGGCAGGCCGGGATCACCGACCCCCGGCGGCAGATCGACGCGGTGGAGATGTACGTCCCCTTCAGCTGGTACGAGCCGATGTGGCTGGAGAACCTGGGGTTCGCCGAGGAGGGCGAGGGCTGGAAACTCACCGAGTCCGGCGTCACCGAGCTCGACGGCGCGCTCCCCGTCAACCCCTCCGGCGGGGTGCTGTCCACCAACCCCATCGGCGCCTCCGGCATGATCCGCTTCGCGGAGGCCGCCCTCCAGGTACGCGGCCGGGCCGGCGAGCACCAAGTCGACGGCGCCCGCACGGCGTTGGGACACGCCTACGGCGGCGGCTCGCAGTTCTTCGCGATGTGGCTGGTGGGTGCCGACACGCCCGGCGGCTGACCACGGCCGGGGGCGGACGCGCCCGGCCGGCGCGCCCGCCCCCGGATCACCACTCCACCGCCTCGCCACGTCCTCTGTCCGTCCCCGGACACAGTGGTTAGGCTGACCGCGGACGACGAACCGGGAGGTGCGGGACAGGTGACCGACAGCATCACGGAGCAGCGGCTCGTGGGTGGACCCAGGCCCGATCTCGACCTGGCGCAGGCCGAGTGGCAGTCGAGCCCGCAGGGGGTGGGCGGTGTCCAGATCGCCTTCGTCGAGGGCTATATCGCGATGCGCAACCGCCGCAGCCCCGAGATCCCGCCGGTGATCTTCACGCCCGCCGAGTGGCGCGCCTTCGTCCTCGACGCGCGCGAGGGCGAGTTCGACCTCACATAGGGCATGTCGCCCGCTCACCCAGGGCGTGTCTCCCGGTGTCTACCGGAGCGCAGGACACGCCGTGACACGGGGACACGAGGCGCCGCGGTGGTCAGGTGAGGACCACGCACCCCCGCTCGCGGAGCGCCAGGACCGGTTCCGCCCCGTCCGGCACGGCGTTCCAGCGCAGATCGAGCTTCTCCAGCGACGGCAGCTCCGCGATCCAGGGCGGCAGCTCCGTGATCCGGTTGCCGCGCAGATCGATCCGGCGCAGCAGCGGCAGGCCGGACAGCGCTTCGGGGACATGACGGAGCGCGTTGTCCCGCAGTTCCAGCACCCGCAGCGCACCCAGTCCCGCGAGGCTCCCGGGCAGCGCCGTCAGCGCATTGCCGCCCAGCCACAGCTCCCGCAGCCGCCCGAGCCGCCCCAGCGACTCCGGAATCTCACCCAACTCCGCCCGCTGCGCCCGGAGTTCGACCAGCCCGCCCATCCCGCCGAGCGCCGCCGGCAACCGCCCGAGCGGATTCTCGCCGACGTTGAGATAGCCGAGCCGGTCCAGCCTGCCGAGGCTCTCCGGCAGCGCGGAGAGCCGGTTGTCGTGCAGGTAGAGGAAGCGGGTCAGCCCGGTGAGGTCACCGAGTGCGTCGGGGAGCGCGGTCAGTGCGTTGTGGCCGAGGTCGAGGGTGTGCAGCGCCCACAGCCGTCCGAGCGCCGCCGGGACCTCGGTCAGCGCGTTGTCGGCGAGGATCAGCACCTCCCAGTCCGTGTGCCGCCAGACCTCGGGCGGTACCGCCCGCAGACCCGCCTTCCAGAGGTCGAGTACGGGCGGCAGGCCGGGCTCGTCGTGCGGCATGGGCAGGATTCCTTCCGGAAGGCGGGGCCCGGCGGCTACGGCCAGTCGAGCAACTCGGGCAGCGGGGCCACCGCCCCCGACCGGCGGCAGTCGAGCGGGTGGTCCGGCCTGCGGCCGGCCAGCCAGGCCGCGAGACCGGTGAGCGGGCCGCGCACGGTGACCTCCGGCGCTCCGTCGGAACCGTACCGCCGGGCCGGCGTGCCGTCCGTGGCCGTCAGGACGAGGCGCAGGTCCCCGGGGACGCGGGGCGCCAGGTGGTCCAGGAGGTGGTGGCACAGCTCCCGGGGCCAGTCCCGCGGGCCGTGGCCGATCCGCGTGTCCGCCGTGTGGATCTCCAACTCCCGCCACCAGGCCAGCAGTGCGGCGCGCAGATCGCCGTTGCGATGCGCCACCGGCCGCGACCAGTCGGCCGGCCCGACCGCCGCCCAGGCCGCGGACGCCTCGGCCAGCGCGGCCCGTACGGCCTCCCGCAGCGCCGCCGCGTCCCGCAGCGCTCCGGCCTCGATCGCGGCGGCGCGCGCCGGACGGCCGCCGTCGTACGGCTCGATCAGCTCACCGCGCAGTCCGTAGCGGGCCTGCCGGGCCAGGGCCAGACCGACCCCCTCGATATGCGACAGGACATGGGCACGGGACCAGCCGGGCAGCTCGCTGGGCTCCCGCGCCGCCTCGTCGGTCAGCGCGGGCAGCAGGGCCCGCAGCCGCTCCTGCCCCGCCTCGATCCCGGCCCGTACCGCCTCGGCCGTCTTCGCGTACTCCGCCGTCGTGGTCACCGCAGCTCCTTCGTCCTGTCGGGCGGCTCGGGGCCGCGCCCGTCCGGCGCCGAGAGGCCAGGCATCTCACCGGGCGCCGGGCGCGGCGCGCATCCGGGCCGCCCGCCCGCGAACACCCGGAGAACGCACGGCAGTTGACGTAAGCCGGCCACTCCGCCCCCTCCACCGACTAATGGTGTGTGAGGAAGCTACCATTAGCTCCATGACCGCACCACGGCTCGCCCTCGACCTCGCCGTCACCATCCGCCACGACGGACACGGAGGCGTCGCCGACGACCTGGCCGACCGGGAAGGGCTCGCGGCCTGGGTGCGCGAGAGGGCCGCACCGCTGGACTGCGCCGAGCAGCCGGTCACCGTGGACGCGGCGCTGCACACCGCCGTACGGGAGGTGCGGGCCGCGGTCCGGTCGCTGTTCGCCCGCGCCGTCCGGCCGGGACCGCCCAGCTCCGCCGACGCCCACCGGCTCCTCCCGGAAGCGGAGGCGCTCGTCCGGCTGAACACCGCCGCGGCCCTGGTCCCCACGGTGCCCCGGCTCAGCTGGGGGCCGGACGCCCGGCCCACGCTCCGGCTGCACCCGGCCGGCTCCCCGCCGCCCGCCGACCGGATCGTCGCCGCGCTCGCCCGCGCCGCCCTCGCCTTCCTCGACGGCCCGGACCGCGCTCTCCTGCGGGCCTGCCCCGCCCCGCGCTGTGTGCGCTACTTCGTCAAGGACCACGCCCGCCAGGAGTGGTGCACCCCCTCCTGCGGCAACCGCGCCCGGGTCGCCCGCCACCACGAACGCCGCAGGGAAGGCCGGGAGGGTGCCCCGTAGGCTGGTGCCATGACGGGTGAACGCGATCTCCGGACCCTGCTGAGCGCGATGCGTCCCGAACGCAACGAGGGCCGCTACGTCTTCGCCGTCGTCCCCGGCGCGGTCCCCGAAGGACTGACGCCGGTGGTCACCGTCACCGAGCCCGAGGGCCGCACCCTCGTCGTCCACCAGGAAGAGGCCGACCGCGCCGGCCTGGCCTACGACTACGTCGCCGCCTGGATCACCCTCCGGGTGCACTCCGCACTGGACGCCGTCGGACTCACCGCGGCCGTAGCCACCGCACTCGCCCAGGCCGGCCTCAGCTGCAACGTCGTCGCGGGCTTCCACCACGATCACCTCTTCGTGCCGTATGACGCGGCCGACGAGGCGCTGCGCCGGCTGCGCGCCCTCGCCGACCAGGCCTGAGACCACCGGCCACCGGGCGGCCGACGGCGCCGCGCACCGGGTGTCGCCGACCCCGACGTCGGCGCGGCGCGCCCGGCCGGGCCACGTACGATGGCGGCATGTCCTTCCTCCGCCGCCGCAGCGCAGCCACGCCCGCCGGGCCTGACTTCGACGTCCTCGCCATGGACCCCGGGGACTGGCCGGGCAACCTCGGAGCCGGGCTGCTGCCCGCGCCCGACGGAAGCTGCCAGGGCGTCTTCCTCCGCTACGACCTGTTCGGCGGCCGCGGTCCCGCGATGATCATCGGCAATCTGCCGGAAGGCTCCCCGGCCCGCGAGCTCGACGACGACCAGGTGCCCTTCGAGGTCGCCCAACTCCTCGCCGCGCTCGGCAACGACGAACCGGTGACGGTCGTGGACACCGAGGACACCCCGGTGATGCACGAGGACAACCTGCTGATCGTCAAGCGCGTCAAGTGCTCCGAGAGCCGGATCTCCTGCGCCCAGTTCGACCGCAGCGACGGCGTGCTGGTCACCATCGCGAGCTGGGACCGGCCGATCACCGACGACCTCTACGCCCTGCTCAAGCCGCTGCCCGCGGAGCTCTTCCAGCAGGGCTGAACCCCGGCTCGGCACCGGAGCGGACACGGTCGCGCCCGGTGGACGGTTCCCCCGTCCACCGGGCGCGACGCGCTCACCCGCCGGCTCCTACGAACCCGAGTTCCGCACCTCGACATCGGCCGCCCGCACATAGCCGACCCGGTGCCCGAGCTGGATCTCGTAGTAGACGTCCTTGCCGCGCACGACCGCGTGCTTGGTGACGTCGAAGGTCGGGGAGTAGAAGTACTCGCCCCGCATCCGGCCCCCGACCGCGTACTGCTGCCCGGCGGTGAGCTTGTACGGCAGCGGGGAGACCGCCTGGTACGGGACCCCGGCCGGATAGGCCTCCTTCTCCGGGTACGCCCGGCCGTAGACCGGGATCTCCTGCCGGCCGTCCTTCGGCGTGGCGATCTGCCCCCTGGCGTGCACCGCCACCGGCTCGTCCGCCGGATTGTGGAACCACGCCTTCTGCCCGAGGTACCAGATCGCCGTCCAGTCGCCGGTCCGGCCCGCCACCGCGAACCGCTGCCCCGTCGTGGCGCGGGCGCCCGTGTCGTTCACCCCGGTCGTCGAGGCGCTGCCGTCCGGGTGCAGTCCGACGTCCTTGACCAGCGGCGCGTCCTCGTCCGGCGCGCTGTAGAGCCGGACCGCCGTGGAGCCGTGCGGCGCACAGGTGTCACCGGCCTTGGTGCAGCCCGTGTACACCGGCTGGTGCTCGTCGTAGTCGGGGCGGATGGTGACCAGTCCGCCCCGCTGGCCCGCGGTGGCCTTGAACGGCTTGCCCAGCAGGGTGAAGTAGTGCGCCCAGTCCCAGTACGGGCCGGGGTCGGTGTGCATGCCCGGGATCGTGGCCGTCGTCGTGCCGGGCACGTTGTCGTGCCCCAGGATGTGCTGCCGGTCGAGCGGCACGTCGTACTTGCGGCTCAGATACTTCACCAGCCGGGCCGAGGTGCGGTACATCGCCTCCGTGTACCAGGCGTCCGGCGCGGCCAGGAAGCCCTCGTGCTCGATACCGACCGAGTGCGAGTTGATGTACCAGTTGCCCGCGTGCCAGGCGACGTCCTTGGTGGGGACGTGCTGGGCGATCAGACCGTCCGCGGAGCGGATCGTGTAGTGCCAGGACACATAGGCCGGGTCCTTGATCAGCTTCAGCGTGGTCTCCCAGGACCCCTCGGTGTCATGGATGACGATGGCGCTGACCCGCTGGTCAGCGGGCCGGTCCGCCTTGTCGTGGTTGCCGTAGTCACCGTCCCCGAACTCCTCGTACGGGGCCGGGACCGACTCGCAGGCCACGTTCCGCGGGCACTCCGGCCGGCGGGCGGCGGCCGCCGGGGCCTGGGCGCCCGGCGCGCTGAGACGTTTCTGCTGCCCGCTGTCCGGCGCAAGACCCGGCGCGGCGGCCAGGGCGACCCGCTGCCCCGCGTCGGTGGTGCGCGCCTGGCCCTGCCGCATCACCGCGTACACCTCGTCCGCGAAGGCCCGGCCGCTGCGCGCGCTGTCCTGGCCGCCGTAGCGCGCCACCGCGGCGTACCACCGCGCCGGGTCGGCGACGGCGGCCGTGCCCAGCTTGCGCTGCTCGGCGGCGAGCAGCGCCGCACCGCCGAGCACGTTCGCCGCCGGGTCGGTGCGCAGCTTCCCGGCCGGAATCCCGGTCAGCCGTGCGGCCGTCGGCAAGGTACGCAGCCGCGCGGGGAGTTCGGCGGGCAGCGCGGCCCGCTGCGCCGCGCCGGACGGCACCCGCTTACGGCCCCGTGCCGCGTCGCCGCGCGCGTCCTCGTCGCCCTCGCTGAACTCCGGCATCCGGGTCAGGGCCGTACGGGCGTCGGTCAGATGCATCGGACCGTAGCCGCCCGAGACACTGGGCGCACCGCCGTGCGCGTCCCACCGCGACTCCAGGTACGAGACGCCGAGCAGCACACTGCGCGGCACATGGAAGCGGGCGGCGGCGTCGGTGAAGGCCTGTTGCAGCGCGTCCGTCCGGGGCTGCCCGGCCTGCGCGGACGGCGCTCCCGAGAGCGGCAACAGCAGTACCGCGGCAGCGACGGCGGTGGCGGATCTCCGCAGCGCGGGGCGGCGGACTCTCTTCTCGTCTTCCGGGGCGGATTCGTGCAAAGCAACCTCCTCGAGCCGGCCCGAGCCGGGACGGTGTGACGGTGGGTGCGCAAACGGCCGCACGGGCGGGACCCGAGACTAGAGCCCCTGTCGGCCCAGAGCCATACGTCTGCCGACAGTCCGTCAAACACCATGCCCGTTCGGGATTCCGCATGTCAGGGCGTCTCCAGAGGAGCCTTCCCACAGCGGTGCCGGGCCCGCGAAGCGTCAGTGGAATGGACCAACGACCCGGCTCCCGCGGACGGTGAGGAGAAGAGCCGGTGAGGGACCGGCGGACATGGGTGAGCGGCGCACCCCGTGCCCGGGCGCGCCGCTCACAGTCCCCCCTCGGCGGTCAGCGGGTGCCGACCGCCGCCCTTACCGCACGCCGCGCCATCTGGCAGTCGTCGTGCAGTCGGCGCAGGAGCAGCCGCTGCTCCTCGCCCGCCGCCGGCACACCGGGTTGTCCCGGAACCGGTGCGCCCGTCGGCGTGGGCTCGCGCATGGTCCGCTGGACCGCGGTCTCGTAGCGCCGGATCTCGCGGGTGAGCACCAGCATCAGATTCACCAGGAAGGCGTCCCGGGAGGCCGGTCCGGCGTTCTGGGCGAGCTGGCTGATGTGGCGGCGGGCCACCGGCGCGTCACCGAGCACCGACCACAGCGTCGCCAGGTCGTAGCCCGGCAGATACCAGCCCGCGCTGTCCCAGTCCAGCAGCACCGGGCCGGCGGGGGACAGCAGCACGTTGTTCAGCAGCGCGTCGCCGTGACAGAACTGGCCCTGGGTGTGCGACAGGCCGTGCATCAGCTTCTGCAGATCGCCCAGGTCCCGGTCGGTCAGCAGCCCCAGGTCGTGATAGCGGCCGATGCGGCCCGCGTAGTCCAGCGGGGTGTCGAACAGACCGGCCGGCGGACGCCAGAGGTTGATCCGGCAGATCGCGCTGAGCGCGGCCCGCACATCCGCACGGGGCGGGGCCTCGGACGGGTGCCGGGTCAGGGCCGCGACCCGGCCGGGCATCCGCTCCATCACGAGCGTGCAGTTGTCGGGGTCGGCCGCCACCAGCCGCGGCACCCGAACCGGCGGACGATGCCGGACGAATGCGCGGTATGCACTTATTTCCTGCCGGAACCGTTCAGCCCAGGCCGGGGACTGGTCCAGTAAACACTTGGCGACCGCGGTCATCCGGCCCGTCGTCCCCACGAGCAGGACGGATCTGCCGCTGCGCCGCAGCACCTGCACCGGGTTGAACTCCGGGCAGATGCGGTGCACCGAGGCGACGGCGGCGCGCAGCTGGGCGCCCTGGGGGCCGGACAAGTCGAGCCGGCCGCTGAGCGGTTGGGCGCTCGTCCCCTGTACCCGTCGCGTACGGCCGCCGGGGAGACCGCTGACCGATGCGCCCGTGGACGGTGACGGGTCGAGGTACGGCCCGCCTCCGGCCGGATGCGGGCGGTGCGGCCGGGTGGGGGTGGTCACGGCGGACGATGCTGCATACATGGGTGAGACAGATCCCTTCGTGCGCCGGCGAGTTGCGTGCGCTCCCCGGCCCGGTGGTGAGAACCCGTGAACGGGCCCCGTGCAGAAGGCCGATCCAGGGTCCCTGTGAAGGGCGCGCACCCTGGGGAATGCGGTCCCGCCACCAGGCCGGGGGCGGCATGTCTACAGAACACGTGGCTGCGGGTGGCAGACCATCTGGCGCAGGGTGGCGAACCCTGGCGAATGGACACAGCGCATGTCACGGGCCGTTACTGTCAAATGAGTCGAGGAACCTGGGGGCTTGACGTGGACAGGCAGCCGAACACCCGTCTCGCGGACCTTTTCGGCCTGGCCGGCTGGTCCAAGGGAGAGCTGGCGAGACTGGTCAACCGGCAGGCGGCGGCCATGGGCCATCCGCAGCTGGCGACCGACACCTCACGAGTGCGGCGCTGGATCGACATGGGGGAGACCCCGCGCGATCCGGTGCCGACGGTTCTGGCTTCCCTGTTCACCGAGCGCCTCGGCCGTGTCGTAACCATCGAGGACCTCGGGTTCGCGAGAACAGGCCGCTCGGGGAAGCGGCAGGCCATGGACGGTCTGCCGTGGGCTCCCGAACGGACCGCCGCGGTCCTCACGGAATTCACGGGAATGGACCTCATGCTCAACCGACGCGGCTTGGTGGGTGCGGGCGCTGCGCTCGCCGCGGGTTCCGCACTCACCGGCGCCATGTACGACTGGCTGCACACCGACCCGACACCGGCCGGCGCCCCACGCCACGACCACCCGTTCGCTTCCGACTCCGTCCACGAACTCGACCAGATCGGCCTCGACCGCTATGAGGCGGCCCCCGTGGGGTCGCAGGAGATCGACGCCCTGGAGCGCTCGGTCGAGGTCTTCCGCGCCTGGGACGCGGCCCGCGGTGGCGGGCTCCAGCGCAAGGCCGTGGTGGGCCAGCTCAACGAGGTCGGCGGCATGCTCGCCTACCGCCACCCCGACCATCTCCAGCGCAGGCTGTGGGGAGTGGCCGCCAACCTGGCGGTGCTGGCCGGCTGGATGTCCCATGACGTGGGCCTGGAGCCCACCGCCCAGAAGTACTTCATCATCGCCGCCCATGCGGCCCGCGAGGGCGGCGACCGCCCCCGTGCCGGCGAGGCGCTCTCCCGTGCCGCCCGTCAGATGGTGCATCTGGGCCGCCCGGACGATGCGCTCGATCTGATGAAGCTGGCCCAGTCCGGTTCCGGCGAGGAGACCCTGCCGCGCACCCGCGCCATGCTGCACACCATCGAGGCCTGGGCGCAGGCGTCCAAGGGGCACGGCCAGGCGATGCGCCGCACCCTGGGCGAGGCGGAGGACCTCTTCGTCTCGGACAAGGGAGATGTGCCGCCGCCGAGCTGGATGCAGATGTTCGACGAGGCGGATCTGCACGGCATGCAGGCGCTGGCGTTCCGTACCCTTGCCGACCACGACGCCTCGGCCGCCCGGGTCGCCCAGCACCACGCCAAGCGGGCGCTGACCCTGCGGGAGAACGGCCGCCAGCGGTCGCAGATCTTCGACTACATCTCGATGGCCTCGGCCTGCTTCATCGGCAACGACCCCGAACAGGCCGACCGTTACGCCCGGCTGGCGCTGGTGTCCATCGGGGAGAACTCCTCGCACCGGACATGGGACCGGCTCCGCGAGATGTTCCGGCTCACGGGGCAGTACGCGAACTACGCCAAGATCCAGGACCTGCGGGAGGAGATCCAGCATGTCCTGCCGAAGGCGAAGCCCAAGTCGAAGGGTTCGGGCCTGGGCCCCGGTATCGGGGCGGGCGTCGGAACGAACCTCTCGGCCTGAGGCGGGCGGCGACGCGGAGGGTGACGGTGCGTCATCCGTCTCCGCGGAGGGCGAACCGTCCTCCGCGGCCCGGCCGCCTCAGCCCACCGACGGTCCGCCGACGGACGTCACCGGGGTTGCCGTCACAGCACCGGTCCGGCCTCAAGCGGCCCCGACACGCCCCCGGAGGTGTGTCAGCCGCCGACCCGGGCGACCAGCACACAGGCGTCGTCCTCGCGCTCGGCCGTGCCGAACTCCTCGACGACGATGCGGACGCTGTCCTGCGCGGTGCGTGCGGCGGCGAACCGCGGCGCCAGGGCGAGGAGCCGCTCGGCACCCTCATGGGCGGTGTCCGCGCCCTGCGCACGCCGCGGGACGAGGCCGTCGGTGTGCAGGACGAGGAGGTCGCCGGGTTCCAGCTGCTCGGTGTGCTGGGTGTAGGCCGCACCCGAGGTCGCGCCGAGGAGGACGCCCTCGGGCGGGTCCAGCGCGCGCCCCGTGCCGCCGCGGAACAGCAGCGGTGCGGGGTGCCCCGCCTGGGCCCACTCCAGCGTCCGCGCCGTGGGGTCGAACCGGCCGCACACCGCGCTGCCCAGCGCCGGCTGGGTCGCGGTGTCCAGCAGTTGGTTGAGGAAGCCCATCAGCGGGCCCGGCCGGTGTCCGGCGACCGCCATCCCGCGCAGCGCGCCGAGCACCATCGCCATCCCGGACGTGGCGGTGACGCCGTGCCCGGTGAGGTCGCCGACACTCAACAGGGTGCTGCCGTCCGGGAGTTGCAGCGCGTCGTACCAGTCCCCGCCGATCAGGTCGCGGGTGCCGGCCGGCAGATAGCGCCCGGCGAGGTCGAGGGCCACCGGGCCGCCGTGCGGGAACCGCAGGGAGCCGCGCCACGGCGGCAGCACGGCCTCCTGCAGCTCGACCGCAAGCCGGTGCTCGGTCTGCGCGATCTGCCGCTCGCGGTGCAGCGAGTCACGGGTCTCGTGCACCGCCTGCTGGCTGCGGCGCAGCTCGCTGACGTCCCGCAGCACGGCCCACATGCAGGCGGTACTGCCGTCGGCGTCGAGCACCGGCTCGCCCACCATGTGCACCGTGCGCAGGCTCTCGTCCGGGCGCACGATGCGGAATTCGCCGTCGATCGGCCGGCCGTCCACCAGGCAGTCCGTGACCATCGTGGCCAGCCCGTCCTGGTCCTCGGGGTGCACCAGGGACGGCAGCTCGTCGAGGGTGAGGGGGCCGTCGGACGGGGCCCGGCCGAACATCGCGAACAGCTCGTCGGACCAGCTGACCTCGTCGGTGAGGAGGTTCCACTCGGCGCTGCCCACCCGGCGCAGCAGCGAGCCCCGCTCATGGGGCGCGGGCTCCGGCGGCGCGGCCGGCGGCTCGTCCGCACTCTCCGTGGGCAGACCCTCGCGCAGCTGGTCGAGATGGCCGCCGAGGTCGTCGAGGTGGTGCACCGCGAGATCGCACAGGGCGCGCTGCCAGCGCAGCTGGGGGCCGGCGGCGAGGCCGGTGTCCACCGAGGACTCCCGGCGGACCGCGTCGAGGCCGCCGCGCAGGCGGCGGGCCTGCGTGATGAGTGCCTCGACCGTTTCACGCTCGGGGGGCCGGTCGGCTGAGTGATCCGCGAAGAGAGGGGACGGCATGACGTACTCCGTGATCAGGCGGCGCCGGGCTGAAGGGCCGGTAACGACTGTTGCACAGGCGGCGACGGTCCGTAAGGGATTTGGCACTACCCGATACGGTGGTGCACCCGGCATATGCCGCCGGCCCTGCTGGGGCAACCCCGGGGCGAATCGGCGGAATAACAGCTTCCGCGCTAGGCTTCGGCCGCCGTACGCAGGCGTTCCCGTCGATCCATGGTGGGAACGAGGCATACGGCCCGTGGTCACCGGCAAGAATGCCGGTCAGCGGAAATCCCGTTGCCAGCCTGCCCCCCGCACCGGATGCTGACCTCATGTTCGATCCAGACATAGCGCCCAGTGGCACCCTGCTCGGCCTCCTTCAGCGAGGCCGCGGCGACGGGACCCTGCATGCCCTCGCGGCGCCGCGGGCCGAGGCGCTCGCGGCACTCAACGACAGCGTGCTGCGCGACCCCCGGCGCGACTGGCAGGTCGAGAACCGCTCGCTCTACTACGCCCGCCTCTACATGCAGCTCGACGGCGGCCTCGAGCAGATCGAACGCCACCTCTTCCACCCCGACGACCTCGTCGACACGGGCGAGGAGCGCACCGGTCTCGCCCTCGCCGTCCTCGGTCACCTCGCCGCGTACGGCAGGGACGCCGCCCGGCTGCTGCTGCGCAGCTACGCCGCGGCCGGCAGCAACTGGCGCTGGGCCCTGGACGAGCTCGCGCTGCGTGACGACGACGCCGGGCTGATGACCCTCGCCCACCCCGTGCTGGCCCGCTTCCCCGAGACCGAGCACGGCGAGGCCGAGCTGGCCGCCGCCGTCCGCGACGCCTTCGAGCCCCGGCCCTGGCGGCTGTGGGCCGAGGACCCCCGCTACGGCGCGCGCCTGGCCGCCGCCGGGGAACAGGGCTCCTTCGACCGCTGGCAGCGGCAGCTGCGGCCCAGCGGACCGCGCCCCGGGTGGAGCGTGACCGAGATCCTGGAGTGGGCGCAGCAGGAGCCCGCGGAGCAGCGGCACCACGCCGCGGCCCGCTGCCTGGGCGCCGTCGTCGGCCCCGAGGACCGCCCCGAGCTGCTGCGTGCCGCGCGCACCGGCCCGGACACGGCGCGCGCCGCCGTGCTCCACCACCTCGCCGAGCGCGGCGACCCGGACGCCTTCGACCTGATCGAGACCGCGGTGGCCGACCCCTTCTCCTCCGAGCCGCTGGTCTCCGCCGCGCTCGCCGCGTTCACGCGGATGCGCAGTGTGGCCGCGGTCGGGCGGGCCCGCCTCTGGGCGGCGCGCGCCGACCGGCTGGGTGCGGCCGCCGCCGCGGTGCTCGCCCGCCGCGGCGGGCGAGCCGACACCGAGCTGGTGCTGGCCGCGCTGCGCAGGACCGTACGCGAGGAGGGGCCGGACGCGGACGGCCTGTGGGAGCTGGTGGACGGCACCGGCCGCCTCGGCGTCACCTGTGCCGCCCCCGTCCTGCGGCACATCTACCGAGAGACCTCCTCCTCCCACCTCCGCGGCCGGGCCGCCGGGGCGCTCGCCGCCACCGACCCCGGGTTCGCGGCCGGCTTCGCCGTCGAGTGCCTGTGGGACTGCGAGGAGACCACCCGCGAACTAGCCGCTCGGCACGCGGCCACCGGCGACGACCGGGTCGTCGAACAACTCCGTCGGCTCGCCGCCGACCCCGCCGAGGAGGACGAGGTCCAGACGGCCGTCCGCAGCCGAATCGGACCCGAGGGGTCCTAGGTTCTTCCCACGTTTTCGGCTTTCCCGCCGTGGTGGCTCGCGCTGTTTCGGCTCCGCTGCGCGGGGCGTGGGTTGAGGTGGTGTTTGTTGCTGCCTCGCCGTTGCGCCTGCGGCGGGCGGGTCCGCTGCGCGGGGCTGTCGGGTGCGGTGACGGGCCTGCGCGGGTGGGGTGTGCCGGACTGCTTCGCTTTACGTCCGGCACACCCCA
>NZ_JBICVV010000017.1:0-167674 GCF_043199295.1 Streptomyces sp. NPDC048612 | reverse complement strand
GGGGGGGGGGGGGGGGGGGGGGGGGGGGGGGGGGTTTTTGGGGGGGGGGGGTGGGGGGGTTGGTGGGGGGGGGGGGGGGTTGTGGGGGGGGGGGGGGGGGGGGTGGGGGGGGGGGGGGGTTGGGGGGGGGGGGGGGGGGGCCCCCCCCCCCCCCCCGCCCGACGCCCCATCACACACCCCCGTCCGTCGCGCAATAGCTGGGCGCCACCGTGGACCGAGTCATTGACCGACAATAGTTTTCCGGCTATCCGTGTTTCCTTGGAAGTTTCCTTCAATGAGTCGAGGAAGCCCTCCGGAAGGAGCGCAGATGCACTCCAGACGTACCGTCCTGACCACCGCGGCCGCCGCGGCCGCCGCGGCCGCCGCTGCCGCAGGTGCGGGGGCCGGCCTCGCGCACGGCACCGTGCCCGGCACCGGACATCAGCCCGCCGACCCCGCCCCGTCCGCCGCCACCCGGGACCGGCTGCGCCGTCTCATCTCCCGTATGACTCCGGAGGAGAAGGCCGGCCAGCTCTTCGTCATGCGGGTCTACGGCCACTCCGCCACCGACCCCGACCCGGCCGACGCCGCCGCGAACCAGAAGGAGATCGGGGTCGCCAACGCCGCCGAGCTGATCGCCAAGTACCACGTCGGCGGCATCATCTACTTCGGCTGGGCGCACAACACCCGGGACCCGCACCAGATCGCCGATCTCTCCAACGGCATCCAGAAGGCCGCCGCAGCCCAGCGCGTCCCCGTCCCGGTGCTGATCTCCACGGACCAGGAACACGGCATAGTGGCCCGCGTCGGCGCCCCCGCGACGCTGTTCCCCGGGGCGATGGCGCTCGGCGCGGGCGGCTCCCGCGACGACGCCCGTACGGCGGCCCGGATCGCGGGCGAGGAGCTGTTCGCGATGGGCATCCGGCAGGACTACGCGCCGGACGCCGATGTCAATGTCAACCCGGCCAACCCGGTCATCGGCGTGCGCTCCTTCGGGGCGGACCCGCAGGCCGTGGCCCGTATGGTCGCCGCCGAGGTGAAGGGCTATCAGGGCGCCGGGATCGCCGCCTGCGCCAAGCACTTCCCCGGGCACGGTGACACCGACACCGACAGCCATGTGGGACTGCCGTACATCCGTCACAGCGCCGAGGAGTGGGAGCGGCTGGACGCGCCGCCCTTCCGGGCCGCGATCGCCGCCGGCATCGATTCGATCATGACGGCGCACATCGTGGTGCCCGCCTTCGACCCGAGCGAGGACCCGGCCACCCTCTCCCGCCCGATCCTCACCGGCATCCTGCGCGAACGCCTCGGCTACGACGGGGTGGTGGTGACGGACTCCCTCGGGATGGAGGGCGTGCGCGCGAAGTACGGCGACGCCCGGGTGCCGGTGCTCGCCCTGAAGGCCGGGGTCGACCAGCTGCTGAACCCGCCGGACCTCGCGCTCGCGCACGGTGCCGTGCTCACCGCGCTCAGGGAGGGCGAGCTGACCGAGCGGGACCTCGACGCGAAGCTGCTGCGCATCCTGCTGCTCAAGGAGCGGCGCGGGCTCTTCAGGGACCCGTACACCACCCGTCAGGCCGTGGACCGGGCGGTCGGCACCCGCGCGCATCTCGCCGCGGCCGACCGGATCGCGGACCGCACCACCACGCTGCTGCGCAACGACACCGGCCTGCTGCCGCTGTCCCGGCGCCGGGAGCGCAGGGTGCTGGTGGCGGGGGTGGACGCGGCGGCGCCGTCCGGGACCGGCGGTCCGCCCACCACGGTGCTGGCGCGTGCCCTCACCGAGCTGGGCTTCACGGCCACCGCCCTGTCCACGGGCATGACGCCGGCACAGCAGCGGATCGACGAGGCGGTGGCGGCGCTCGGCGAGCGGGACGCGGTGGTGGTGGCCACCTACAACGTGACGGCGGGCTCGGCCCAGCGGAAGCTGGTCGACGCGCTGCTCGCCACGGGCAAGCCGGTGGTGCAGCTGGCGGTCCGCAACCCGTACGACATCGCCCAGTTGGGCGGTGTCCGGGCGGCGCTGGCGAGCTACTCGTGGACGGATGTGGAGCTGCGGGCGGCGGCCCGGGTGATCACCGGCCGACGGGACCCGGCGGGCCGGCTGCCCGTCCCGATAATGCGCGCCGACGCCCCGACCAGGGCGCTCTACCAGATCGGCCACGGGCTGACGTACTGAGCGCCGGACGACCCGGCGCGCTCCCCCCTGTCCCCGGGGAGCGCGCCGTGGCGGTCCTCGCACCGCGGCCGCCGGGCGCTCCGGCCCGGCGGCCGCGTGCGGTCAGGGCCGCAGCAGCGGCATCCGCCGGATCTCCTGCTTGTCCAGCTTCTTGTTGTCCGGGGCGAGCGGGGTGGCCTTGCCGCCCGGGGCCCGGACTCCGGCCCAGTCGAGCAGCTCGGCGGTGGCCTTGGCGCGGTCGGCGTCCTTCAGCTTCGCGATGTTGGAGCCGTGGTTGCCGCCGGGGACGGTGAAGACGTAGGAGTCCCGGGCGCCCTTGCCGACCGTGAAGTGTTCCGAACTCCACGGGTCGTACTCGCCGTTGACGAACATCATCCGCTCTGCGTGGTGGCGCACCCAGCGGTCGATGTCGGGCATCGCGCGCCGGTCGAAGCGCATCGGGATGTCCTTCGGCACGAACGAGCGGGAGTTGTTGATGCCGGGGTACTTCAGCAGCCCGGCCAGCTGCGGGTAGCCGTAGCCGGGCTCACCGAGCTGGGTGCCCGCCTGGTAGTAGTACGGCGTGTAGGTCTCCATGCCCTGGTCGGTGTAGCTGGAGAAGCCTCCGACGTTGTCCATCCACTTCCACAGCTCGTCGGTGGAGACGGTCGGGTCGGGGACCTCGGCGCAGGCGGTCTCTGCGGGCTGGTACTGCCAGAACCCGAACACCAGGTCCGTGACCATGACTTCGTAGGCCCGGTCGGCGTTGCCGACCTTGGTGAAGGTCTGCTTCTCCTTGTCGGCCCACTTCTGGAAGCGCTTGACCATCTCTCCGCGGCGCAGCAGGGCCTCGCGCTCGATGGCGGTGAGGGCGGTGCGGCACTTCGCGGTGCCGACGGTGCGGAAGAACCGGTCGTACGCGGAGTCCTCGTCGTTGCGTACGTCGTTGGGCGCGACATAGGCGATGGTGCCGTCCATGTCGTGCGGGAAGAAGCGGCGGTAGTAGGTGGCGGTCATGCCGCCCTTGCTGCCGCCGGTGTCGATCCAGTTCTTGCCGTAGATGCGGTGCAGCGCCCGGAAGATGCGGTGCTGGTCGTTGGCGGCCTGCCGGATGTCCAGCTTCTTCCAGTCGGTGGGCGTGGGCCGCGACGGGGTGAAGTACCGGTACTCCATCGACACTTGGTTACCGTCGATGATCTTGGTCGGTTCACTGCGGGACGGTGTGGTGTTCACGTTGTACCCGGAGGTGAAGAACACCGTCGGCCGGTCCACCGACTTGTGCAGCAGCGTCAGCCGCTGCTGGAAGGTCCCCTTGGAGGGGTGCCGGTGGTCAACCGGCTGGGTGTAGTTCAGTACGAAGTAGCGGTAGCCGTCGACCGGCTTCTCCTCGGTGAGGCTCATTCCCGGAATCGCGAGAATCCGGTCCTTGATGTCCTCGGTCTTCGGCTCGGCGGCGGTCGCCGCTCCTGCCGAAGCACTGCCGGCTCCCGCCGTGCCTATGAGCACCGCGAGCGACAGCAGCCATCTGGTGGCCTTGCGCATGCACCCTCCCCTTGGGATAGCAAAGGTCGGGCTGAACCTATCGGCGCGGCGGGGGTGCCACCAGCCCTTGGCGCCGTTCGGTGGACGGGCCCGCCCCGGCCGCCTCAGGCCGCGAGTTCCTCCTCCTCGCCCGTGAAGGTCCGCCACAGTTCCGCGTAGCGGCCGTCGCGGGCCAGGAGCTGGGCGTGGCTGCCGTCCTCGACGATCCGGCCCTGGTCGAGCACCACCACCCGGTCGGCGCGGGCCGCGGTGGTCAGCCGGTGCGCGACGACCAGGGTGGTACGGCGTCCGACGAGCCGGTCGGTGGCCTGGTTGACGACGGCCTCGGTGGCCAGGTCCAGGGACGCGGTGGCCTCGTCGAGCAACAGCACGTCCGGGTCGACGAGTTCGGCGCGGGCCAGGGCCAGCAGCTGGCGCTGGCCCGCCGAGAGGTTGCGGCCGCGCTCGGCGACCTCGTGGAGGTAGCCGCCGTCGAGGGTGGCGATCATCGCGTGGGCGCCGACGGCCCGCGCGGCGGCCTCCACCTCGGCGTCGGTGGCGTCCGGGCGGCCGTAGGCGATGGCGTCGCGGACCGTGCCGGCGAAGAGGTAGGACTCCTGGGGGACCACGCCGAGGCGGCGGCGGTAGCCGGTCAGGTCCAGCTCGCGCAGGTCGGTGCCGTCGACCCGGACGGCGCCCGAGGACGGGTCGTAGTACCGCGCGACCAGCTTGACCAGGGTGGACTTCCCGGCGCCGGTCTCGCCGACGAAGGCCACGGTCTGGCCGGCCGGGATGGTCAGCGCGATTCCGGCGAGCGCCGGCTCGTCGCCGCCGTAGTGGAAGTCCACCTCGTCGAAGGTGATGGCGCCGCGCAGCGCGGGCACCGCGCGGGGCTTCTCCACGGCCGGGGTCGTGGTCGGCTCGCGCAGCAGCTCCTGTATCCGGCCGAGCGAGACGGACGCCTGCTGGTAGCCGTCGAAGACCTGGGAGAGCTGCTGGACGGGCGCGAAGAACAGGTCGATGTAGAGCAGATAGGCGACCAGCGCGCCGGCGGTGAGGGTCTCGGAGCCGACCCGGCCGGCGCCGACGATCAGCACCAGCGCCGACGCCACGGACGACAGCAGCTGGACGAAGGGGAAGTAGACGGATATCAGGAACTGGCCGCGGACCCGGGCCCGGCGGTAGTCGTCGCTGCGGGCGGCGAACCGCTCCGCGCCCTGCCGCTCGCGGCGGAACGCCTGGACGATCCGCAGCCCGGCGACGCTCTCCTGGAGGTCGCCGTTGACCACGCTGATCCGCTCGCGGGCCAGCTCGTAGGCCTGCACGCTCTGCTTGCGGAAGAAGTACGTGCCGATGATCAGCGGCGGGAGGGTGAGGAAGACGACCAGGGCCAGCTGGACGTCGAGGGCCAGCAGCGCGACGAAGATGCCGAGGAAGGTCAGCATGGAGACGAGGGCGGTGACCAGACCGGTCTGCAGGAACGTGGACAGGGCGTCCACGTCCGTGGTCATCCGGGTCATGATCTTGCCGGTCAGTTCCCGCTCGTAGTAGTCGAGCCCGAGGCGCTGGAGCTGCGCGAAGATCTTGAGGCGGAGGGAGTAGAGAATCCGTTCGCCGATGCGCCCGGTCATGCGGTTGCCGCCGATCTGGGCGGCCCACTGGGCGAGGACCACGGCCAGGGCGATGGCGGCGGCCGTCCAGACGCCGATCAGCGCGCCGCGGCGGACGCCCTCGTCGATGCCCTGCCGGATCATCACCGGCAGCAGCAGCCCGGCCAGCGCGTCCACCGCGACCAGCGCCAGCGCGAAGGCCAGCGGCCCGCCGAAGCCGTGCAGCAGCCGGCGCAGACCGTAGGAGCGCTCGGGGCGCACCGCCCGCTCCTCGTCGACGTCCGGGGTGTCCGTGGCGGGCGGCAGCGCGGCGACCTGGGCGAGGAGTTCGGGGGTGGCGGGGAGTCCGGCCATCGCGGCGCCGATGCCGGGCCCGGCCGCGGCGGCCGCGCGGGCCGCCATCCCGGCTCCGCCCGCCTCGGCCTCCTGCTCGCGGCGGACCCAGAGTTCGGGGGTGATCGTGCCGTCCGCCCCGGACCGGCCCGGCCCGGCGGGCCCGTCGGTGTCCGCCGCCGCGTCCGGTGCCACCCGCCCGGCGGCGGACTCGCCGTCGAAGGCGCCGGCCAGTTCGCCGGCCGGGTCCCGTTCGACGCCGCCCAGTTCCTCCGGGTCGGTCAGCAGCTTGCGGTAGAGCGGACAGCGGTCCGCCAGCTCCTCCTGGGTGCCGAGGTCGACCAGCCGTCCGCCGTCGAGGACGGCGACCCGGTCGGCGAGCGCCAGGGTGGAGGCGCGGTGCGCGATGAGCAGGGTGGTACGGCCCGCCATGACGCCGCGCAGCGCCTCGTGGATCTCGTGCTCGACCCGGGCGTCGACCGCCGAGGTCGCGTCGTCGAGGACCAGCAGCCGGGGGTCGGTGAGGATGGCGCGGGCCAGGGCGACGCGCTGGCGCTGGCCACCGGACAGGGTCAGGCCCTGCTCGCCGACCTTGGTGTCGTAGCCCTCGGGCAGTTCGGAGAGGAAGCCGTCGGCCTGGGCGGCGCGGGCCGCGGCGCGTATCTGTGCGTCGGTGGCGTCCGGGTGGCCGTAGGCGATGTTGTCGCGGACGGAGTCGGAGAACAGGAAGCTGCTCTCCGGGACCAGGCCGATGGCGGCGCGCAGCGAGTCGAGGGTCAGCTCGCGCACGTCGTGGCCGCCGACCAGGACGCGGCCCGCGGTGACGTCGTAGAAGCGCGGCAGCAGCAGCGAGACCGTGGACTTGCCGCTGCCGGACGTGCCGACCACGGCGACGGTCTCCCCGGCCTCGATGCGCAGGGAGAAGTCCTCCAGTACGGGGCGGACGGCGGCCGGGGTGCCGTCCGGGTCCTCGTGCGGCGGGGCGTACCCGAAGGTGACCCGGTCGAACTCGACGGTGGCGGGGGCGTCGGCGGGCAGCTCGTGGGCGTCCGGCCGCTCGGCGATCGAGGGCTCGGTGTCGATCAGCTCGTAGACCCGCTCGACACCGGCCCGTGCCTGCTGGCCGACGGTCAGCATCATCGCCAGCATCCGGACCGGTCCGACCAGCTGCGCCAGGTAGGTGGAGAAGGCGACGAAGGTGCCGAGGGTGACCTGTCCCTGGGTGGCCATCCAGCCGCCGAGGGCCAGCATCGCGACCTGACCGAGGGCGGGTACGGCCTGGAGGGCGGGGGTGTAGCGGGCGTTGAGCCGGACCGTGCGCAGCCGCCCGGCGAACAGCCGGCGGCTGACCTCGCGGAGCTTCCCGGTCTCCTGGTCCTCCTGCCCGAAGCCCTTGACGACCCGTACGCCGGAGACCGCGCCGTCCACGACCCCGGCCACCGCGGCCGCCTGCCCCTGGGCGTACCAGGTGGCGGGGAAGAGGCGGGCGCGGCTGTGCTTGGCGATGAACCACAGGGCGGGCGCGACGGCCAGCGCGATGACGGTGAGCAGCGGCGACAGCACGGCCATCACGGCCAGTGAGATCGCGAACAGCAGGACGTTCCCGATCATCATCGGGAGCATGAACAGCAGGCTCTGGATCAGCTGGAGGTCGCTGGTGGCGCGGCCGACGACCTGGCCGGTGCTCAGCTCGTCCTGCCGCCGGCCGTCGAGCCGGGCGATCGAGCCGAACATCCGGGTCCGCAGGTCGTGCTGGATGTCGAGGGCGAGCCGTCCGCCGTAGAAGCGGCGGATGTAGGTGAGGACGTAGACGGCGACCGCGGCGACGACCAGCAGGGCGGCCCAGGGCGCGAGGGGGCGCTCGTGCCCGATGATGACATCGTCGATGATCAGCTTCGGTACCAGCGGGACCAGGGCCAGTACGGCCATCCCGGCGAGCGAGGAGCCGAGGGCCAGCAGTACGTCCTTGCGGTACTGCCAGCAGTCGCGGGTCAGCCGCCGCGCCCAGCCCGCTCGTGCCCTGTCCGTCCCCGCCACCCGGTGCCTCCCACCCATCGACACTGTTCGAGGGCGGCAACACCGCGCGGGGCGGATTTCATCCCGCCGTCACAAACTTCCGTGCGAGTGCCGCCCCGGCACGGCGTCCGGGCCGGGGGCGGCGGAGGCAACGGCACGGCGGACGGCCCCGTTCCGGATCGTCCGGTACGGGGCCGTCGCTGTGCCGTCCTCAGGGGCGGTGGCAGGTCACTTCCCCTGCGTCGGCGTACGGTCCTTCGCCCGCTCCACCGTCAGCTCCGCGATGCCGGGGTGCGGCTTGGGCTTGCCGTCGGCGCCCGGGGTCCGGTCGCCGGTCACCGTGACCCGGACGTACCGGGCCGGGGTGCGGCCCGCGTAGCCGGTGCCCGTCCAGTGCTTGCCGTCCAGGGAGACCTGGACGTTGGAGGACTGGGGCGGGGTGCCGTTCCAGTGCGGGGTGATCTGGCCGACCTGGGTGGTCCGGCCGAGGTCGACGGTGAGGGTGCCGGTGGCGGCGTCGGGCACCCAGGCCGTGGTGGCGTTGCCGTCCACCGCGGCGCCCGCGTAGAGACCGGGCTCCTCGGAGGTCGCGGTGGCCGTGGTGCAGCGGGCCGCGTTCGAGGTGGCCGCCAGGTCCGGGCGGCGGGTCTTGAGGACGGCGGGCACACCCCGGCTGACGATCTTCTCGCCCTCCGGCGACTCGATCCGCATCGGCGCCCCGGCGGTCAGCCGCACAGTGGTCTGGTGCGCGCCGATCTCGATGTCGTAGGTCCGCCCCTGCCAGTGCAGACCGCGCAGGGTGACGCCCTCCTTGAGCTGCGGCGGCAGCATCGGGTCGAGGCGGACCCGGTCCTCGCGCAGCCGCAGCCCCGTCAGCCCGTGGGTGAAGGTCTGCAGGAAGCCGCCCTTGCCGGTGAGGAAGTCCTGGGCGGGCTGGCCGGCGTGCGGGTCCTCGGCCCCGGCCTTCTCTCCGCGCGCCTCGGAGAACTGGTGGAACGGCCCGCGGACGAACGGCTTGATGGACCGCTCCAGGTAGGTGTACGTGGAGCAGCCGGCCTCGCCGATGCCGGCGGCGTCGATGGCGTGCACCGAGTCCGTCATGGCCGGGCCGTCCGGGTCGGTGTGCCCGGCGTAGAAGTCCAGCGTGCGGGCCGCCTGCGTCTGCGACATCGGCCATTCCAGCGGGTACATCAGCAGCACGGTGTCGGCCTGCTTGATGGTCGTGCCCTTGTACCCGGCGTACTGCTCGAAGATCTTCTTCTTGCTGTCGTAGGGGATGCGCAGTTTGTCGGCGACGGTCTTCCAGGAGGCGGGGGCCTTCTCGCCGAGGATCTCGGCGACCCGTGCGGCGTGCCGCAGCGCGGTGGCGGCCCCGGCGTTGGTGAACACCGCGTCGTCGACGCCGTTGCTGTACTCGTCGGGTCCGGCGACGTTCTTGACGGAGTAGCTGCCGTCGGCGTTACGGGTGGCCCGGGAGGCCCAGAAGTCGGCGATGCCCTTGAGGACGGGCCAGCCGCGGGAGCGGAGCCAGGCGGTGTCCTTGGTGGCGAGGTAGTACTGCCAGGTGGCCAGGGAGATGTCGCCCATCAGGTGGTTCTGGGTCTTGCAGTGCGGCGGGTCCCAGCTGTGGCACTCCTTCCACAGGTCGCCCTTGCTGCCGCTGGTCCAGGAGTAGAACAGCCCGTCGTAGCCGAGCTTGCGGGCGTTGGCGGCGGCCCCGGCCCGCGTCTTGTAGCGGTAGTCGACGATGGACCTGGCGAGTGCGGGGTGGGCGGCGAGCAGGCCCGGGTACATCCAGGTCTCGGCGTCCCAGAAGATCTCACCGGCGTAGTTGTCGCTGGTCAGGCCGGTGGGGCCGATGCTGTTGCGGCTGCCGGCGCGGGTGTTGGCCAGCAGTCCGTACTGCGCCGAGCGGACCCAGGACTGGAGGTCGCGCCGGCCCTTGACCTCGATGTCGCTGCGCCACAGCCGCTGCCAGGCGGCGGTGTGCCCGGCGAACAGGGCGTCCCAGCCGCGGTCGGCGGCCCGGCGGGAGGCCGCGTCGGCGGCGGCGCGCGGGGTGCGGGAGGTGAGCGCGGTGTCCACGCCGACGTACTTGGTCAGCTCGTACGAACGGCCGCTGCGGACCGGGAAGGACACCTGCTGGTGGTTGCTCAGCCTGTCCTGCCGGGCGGCCGGGCCGGGGGGTTCGGCGCGTACGCCGGGCCCGGTGCGCAGGGTGGAGGCCACCGCGCCCTCGGTGTCCGTCCCGTCCGTGCGGAACCCGACGTCCATGGTGCGGCCGGTGTCGCCGCCGGCTTCCTTGCCGCGGGGTTCCTTCCCGCCGGTCTCCTTGCCGCCGGATTCCTTGCCGCCGCTCTCCTTGCCCCCGGTGGCGGCCCCGTCCGGGGACGGGGCCATCCGGCGGGCGCCGCGGCCGTCGAGGCGGTCGGTGACGGTGGCCGCACCGTTCCAGTGCGGCGTCATCCGCAGGCGGACGGCGCCGGTGTGGGCGCTGGTGCGGTCGGCGAGCACGTCGTAGACCAGGTCGGTGGCCCGGCCGTCGGCGGCGGTCCAGGTCAGCGACGTACGGACGAATCCGCAGCGCAGCGAGAGCGTCTGGCGGTAGTGCGAGATCCGGCCGGGCGCGGTGGCGGACGAGAAGGTGTCGGGGTGCGCGCCGCCGGTGGCGACGTCGAGGGTGGTCCAGGTGGGGATCGCGGCGATGGCCTGCCGGCCCTTGAGGTCCTTCGGCCCCTCGGCGTACAGCCCGGAGACGAACGAGCCGTCGTACTCAGGGGTCTTCAGCGGCCAGCCGGTCTCGCCGCCGGGGGCCGCGTAGCCCGTGCCGTTGGGCGGTACCCGCTGTCCGAGGTAGCCGTTGCCGACGTAGGCGTGGTGGCTGTCCTTGGGGTCGATCCCGGTGGCGGTGGCGGTCCAGCCGTCGTCGCCGTTCAGGCAGGGTTCCGGTGCCGGGCCGGCCGGTCGCGGCGCCCGGACGGGCGCCGAGGCGGAGGCCGAGACGGGGGCGAGGACCGCGATCAGTGCGGTGGCGAGCAGGGGGGCGACCAGCCTGCGGGAGCGCCGCGCCACGGGACGGGGGGACCGCTGCGGCGGCCGGTCCACGGGGTGCTCTGGCGAAGGGTGCATGGTTCTCCGTCATTTGTGCGCGGTCCGTGCCACGTCACGCAGCACGGACTCACCATGAACATCATCAGGCCCCCGCCTGCCCTGCACCCTAGGACGAGTCCCCCGTTCAGGTCACGGGATCTGCGGCGCCGGGTGACATCCCGTCCCGTTCCCGCCGGTGCACCCCGATTGGTCAACGGGGCCGTTGTAGGGCACACTTTTAGACTGACCAGTCAGATCAAAAGGGGAGGGGTGTCGGTGAACACCACCCGCCAGGGGGCGGCGGTCAACGCCAGGGGAATCGGAGTGGAGGGCCCACGGGGATGGGCCTTCCGCGGCGTCGACATCACCGCGGAACCGGGCACGCTGCTCGCCGTCCAGGGCCCTTCCGGCTCCGGCCGCACGTGTCTGCTGCTGGCCCTCACCGGCCGGATGCGGATCACCGAGGGCGAGGCGACGGTCGCCGGACTCCCGCTGCCCAAGCGGATGGGGACGGTCCGCAGCCGTACCGCCCTGGCGCACGTACCGGG
Organism: Streptomyces sp. NPDC048612; assembly: GCF_043199295.1. NCBI lineage: Bacteria > Bacillati > Actinomycetota > Actinomycetes > Kitasatosporales > Streptomycetaceae > Streptomyces > Streptomyces sp. NPDC048612. The sequence goes on along the minus strand of NZ_JBICVV010000017.1, from coordinate 156,419 downwards.
CGTCGCCGACCTCGAACCGGCCCTCACGGTCGGCGAACACCTCAAGGAGCAGGCCCTGCTGGGCCACCGCGTCACCGGGTCGCTCCCCTGGGGCAAGCGCCACAAGGAGGCCACCCGCGCCCGGGTCGACGCCGCCCTCACGGCCGCCGGACTCGACCCCGCCGCCCTCGTCAAGGGCCTGCGGACGACCGTGCGCGACCTGGAGCGGATCGAGGCGCTGCGGCTCTCCGTCGCGCTCGGGCTGATGCACGGACCGCAGCTGCTGGCCGTCGACGACGTGGACCTCAAGCTCGCCGACGCCGAACGCGCCCAGGCCTGGGAACTGCTGCACGGCCTCACCCGGGAGGGGCTCACCGTCGTGGCCGCCGGCGACGGCGCACCGGCCGGAGCGCTGACCGTCAGCACCGCACGGACGGACGCCGAAGCCGCCGCCCCCGCTCCGGCCGCCGTCCAGGACGACACCGACACCCCCGAGGAGGAGGAAGCGCATGCGCTCGCCGAAGCTGGCCGCTCTTGAGCTCAAGCGGTTCAGCAGGGGCAAGCTGCCCCGGCTGGGCCTGGTGGCCCTGACGCTGATCCCGCTGCTCTACGGGGCCCTGTACCTCTGCTCGTTCTGGGACCCCTACAGCCGCCTGGACAAGATCCCGGTGGCGCTGGTCAACGACGACCGGGGCACCAAGGCCGACGGCAAGACCCTGCACGCGGGTGACGACCTGGCCGAGAGCGTCAAGGACAGCAAGACCTTCGACTGGGAGGAGGTCAGCTCCGCGGACGCCGCCAAGGGCGTCGAGAACGGCACGTACTACCTCTCGCTGACCGTCCCGGAGGACTTCAGCAAGCGGATCGCCTCCAGCTCCGGGGACACCCCGCAGACCGGCGCGCTCCAGGTCCGGACGAACGACGCCAACAACTACGTCGTCGGCTCGATCTCCAAGACGGTGTTCTCCGAGATCCGCGCCAAGACCTCGGCCACCTCGTCGCGGGCCATGCTCGACAAGATCTTCGTCTCGTTCTCCGACCTGCACGACAAGACGGCCGAGGCCGCCGACGGGGCCGGGAAGCTGGACGACGGCCTGGGCACCGCCAAGGACAAGACCGGCGAACTGGCCAACGGGCTCGGCAAGCTGGACAAGGGCGCGGACAAGATCAGCAAGGGCGCGGCGGAGGCCGCCACGAAGGCCAGGAAGCTCAGCCTGGGCGCCCGTCAGGTCTCGGACGGCACCCAGCAGCTCGCCGACAAGGTCCACGGCATCGCCCGCAAGGACCTCCCCTACCTCCGCGAGCACGGCAAGGAGATCGGGCAGTGGGCCCAGGTCGTCGCCGACCTCAGCGGGCAGCTCGACGAGGACCTCGGCAGGCTGCCGGGCGAGTCCGCCGAGGCCGCCGAGAAGGCGCGGGAGAACGCCGACAACGCCGCTGACCTCTACAAGGAGCGCTGCTCCGCTCTCGTCGACGCCGACCCCGACTGCCCCAAGCTGAAGGCGCTCGCGGACGGCACCGCGCTCGCCGCCGACGCCGCGGAGAAGGTCAACGACACCGTCGCCCACACCGACTTCGGGCAGCTGCGCGAGAAGGTGCGCCGGCTGCACCAGGGTGCGACGAAGGTCGCCGAGCAGGCGCCGGGCATCGCGAGCCGCGCGGACAAGGCGATCGGCCAGATCAACCAGCTCAACGCCGGTGCCCACAAGGTCTCCGAGGGCGCCGGGCTGTTCGCCGACGGCATCGGCACGCTCGCCGACGGCGCGGGCAAGCTCCACAGCGGCCTGACCGTCGCCAAGGACGGCGCCCACAAGCTCACCGGCGGCCTGTTCAAGCTCAAGGACGGCAGCAACCAGCTGGCCGACGGGCTGCACAGCGGCGTCTCCAAGATCCCCGACTACGACAAGAAGGACCGGGACACCCGCACCGAGGTGATGGCCGACCCCGTCGAGCTGGCCGCCAAGTCGATGCACAAGGCGCCCAACTACGGCACCGGCCTGGCGCCGTACTTCATCCCGCTGTCCCTGTGGGTCGGCGCGATGGTCGCCTTCATGCTGCTCCAGCCGCTGGGCAAGCGCGCCCTGGCCGCGGGCGCCCCGGGCTGGCGGATCGCCCTCGGCTCCTGGCTGCCGGCCTACGCCATCGGCGTCGTCCAGGTGCTGGCGCTGATGGCCGTGCTCCACTGGGGCCTCGGCCTGGAGATGGCCCGCACGGCCGGCACCGTCGGCTTCCTGCTGCTGTCCACGGCCTGCTTCACGGCCATCATCCAGCTGCTGGGCGCGTTCTTCGGACCGGCCGGCCGGGTGCTGACCCTGGTCGTCCTGATGCTCCAGCTGACCTCGGCGGGCGGCACCTACCCGGTGCAGACCAGCCCCGGGTTCTTCGCCGCCATCCACCCGTTCCTGCCGATGAGTTACGTGGTCGACGGCCTGCGCCGGCTGATCACCGGCGGTGACCTGGCCGTCGTCCAGCAGGGCTGTGTGGTCCTGGCGGCCTTCACCCTGGGCGCGCTGGCGCTGACCGCCCTCGCGGCGCGCAGCCGGCAGGTCGTCCGGATGAAGGACCTGCACCCGGAACTCAGCCTGTGAGCGTTCCCCAGGGGTCCCGGGGCGGTGCCGGCGACGGCACCGCCCCGGGGGCGTCCCCCGTCACCCGCCGCACGTCGACGCGCCGCCGGCTCTTCGACGCCGCCGTCACCCTCATCGCCGAACAGGGCTTCTCCGCCACCACCGTCGACGAGATCGCCGACCGCGCCGGCGTCGCCAAGGGCACCGTCTACTACAACTTCGCGAGCAAGAACGTCCTCTACGAGGAGCTGCTGCGGGACGGCATCGACCTGCTCGCCGACTCCCTGCGCCGGGCCGCCGACGCCACGGCCGCCCGCGGCGGCAGCCGGGTCGACGCCCTGGACGCGATGATCCGGGCCGGCCTGGACTTCATCGCCTGCTCCCCCGCCCTCATCCAGCTCTACGTCGCCGAACTCTGGCGCACCAACCGCACCTGGCGCGCCACCCTGACCTCGGTCCGCGGCCGCGCCCAGGCGGTCGTCGAGGACGTCCTGCGGGACGCCGTACGGGACGGGGAACTCTCCGGCGAGCTGGACATCCCGCTGACCGCCTCCGCCCTCCTCGGCATGGTCCTGGTGGCCGCCCTGGACTGGCAGTCCTTCCAGCCGGACCGCTCGGTCGAGGAGGTGCACGCCGCCCTGTCGCGGCTGCTGCAGGGACGGGTGGGGGCGGGCGGCGGCCCGTCGCAGGCGTAGTCCGGCGGCCCGCCCTCAGGAACTCAGGTGGGTGGGCGCGAACATCCGCAGCCGGGCCGGGAGGACCACCACCGAGGGCCCGGGCGCGGCCAGCGCCGCAGCCAGGTCCGTACGGAGCCGCTCCGGGTCCGTACGGACCGCGGGCACCCCGAACGACTCGGCCAGCGCCACGAAGTCCGGCCGGGCGAGTTCGGTGCCGGTGGCCTCGCCGAACGCGTCGGTCATGTACTCGCGCAGGATGCCGTAGCCGCCGTCGTCCACGATGAGCCAGGTCACCGGCAGGCCGTGCTGCCGGGCGGTGGCCAGCTCGGCGATCGAGTACATCGCGCCGCCGTCACCGGAGACCGCCAGCACCGGCCGCGCCGGATCGGCGGCGGCCACGCCCAGCGCCGCCGGGAAGCCGTAGCCCAGCCCGCCGGCGCCCTGCGCCGAGTGCAGCGCGTTGGTCCGCCGCGGGTCGAAGGCGGACCAGGCCCAGTAGGCGAGGATCGTCATGTCCCAGCAGCTGACCGCGCCGTCGGGCAGCGCGTCCCGCACCGAGCCCAGAATCCGCTGCTCCAGGTCGAGTTGCTGCCCGGCGATCCGGTCACGGACGCGCGCCAGGAGGTCGGCGACGGCGGCCTCGGGGTTGGGCGGTCCGGCTGCTCCGGCCGGTTCCGCGGCGGTGTCACGGGGGCTGCGCTCCCCGGCCTCTCCGGTCCCGCCGGCCTCATCCGTCTCCCCGGTCTCCTTGACCAGGGCGGCCAGCGCCGCCCGTGCGTCCGCGTGGATGCCCAGCGCGGCATGGTTCGACTCCAGCTTGCCGAGGTCCGCCTCGATCTGCACGACCTGCCCCAGCGGCCGGAACGTGTGGTAGTTCGAGGAGAGTTCGCCCAGCCCCGAGCCGACGACCAGCAGGGTGTCCGCGTCCTCCAGGAAGGTGGTGGTGTAGCGGTCCTCCATCCAGGAGCGGAGGGAGAGCGGATGCTCCCACGGGAAGGCGCCCTTGCCGCCGAAGGTGGTGGCCACCGGCGCCCGCAACTGCTCGGCGAGCGCCAGCAGCTCCGCCTCGGCCCCGGCCCGCACCACTCCGCCGCCGGCCAGGATCACCGGCCGTCGCGCCGTCGTCAGCCGGCCCGCCGCCGCCGCGATCAGCTCCGGACGCGGCAGCAACTCCCGTGGGGCGGCGCGCAGTTCACCCACCGGCGGGACGTCGACCTCACCCAGCAGCACGTCCTGCGGGATCTCCAGCCACACCGGCCCGTGCGGGACGCTCAGCGCCGATTCCCAGGCGGCGGCCACCGCCGAGGGGATCTGTGACGCGGTACGGGCCGTGTGGACGGACTTGACCACCCCGCGGAACGAGGCGCTCTGGTCGGTGAGTTCATGCAGATAGCCGTGGCGCCCGCCGCCCATCCCGGCCAGCGGCACCTGACTGCCGATGGCCAGTACGGCGGCCGATCCGGCCGCCGCCTCCTGGAGCGCGGCCAGCGTCATCAGCGCACCGGGCCCGGTGGAGACCAGCAGCGGCGCGACCCCGTGCGTGGCACGGGCGTACGCGTCGGCGGCGAAGCCCGCGTTGTTCTCCACCCGCAGCCCCACATAGCGCAGGCTGGAACGGCGCAGCGCGTCGAACACCCCCAGTGCGTGCTGCCCCGGCAGCCCGAAGACGGTGCTCGCGCCGAGCGCGGCCAGCGACTCGACGACCAGGTCACCGCCGGTGCGCCGGTGCCGCGTGGCGGTGGGGTGGGTGGTGCTCATGGGTGCGGGGAGCCTTCCGTGCGGGGCGGGTGGACAGCGGACCGTGAACAGGGGGACGGGCAGGGCGAGGCGCCGGGTGCAGGCCCCTCAGGCGGTGGAGGGGGGCCGCAGCGCCAGGGCCACCGCCCCGGCCGTGTCCCCTTCCGGGGTGCCCTCCGGGCCGTCGCCCGGGGCCTCGTCGGCGTCGTCCGCACGGCCGGCCAGCCGTGCGCGCCAGGCGGCCAGGACCGCCGGGTCCGTGGGCGGGGTGGCCAGGCTGACCGCCACATAGGCCACGAAGGAGGCGATCAGCCCGTAGTAGATCGGCTCGTTGGCGAGGACGCCGAGCGAGACCATCAGGCCGATGACGGTCAGACCGCCCACCGCGACCGAGGCCAGCGCCCCGGCGGCGGTGCCCCGCTTCCACAGCAGCCCGCCGAGGATGGGCACCAGCAGCCCGCCGACGAGGACGTTGTAGGCGAGGGTGAGCGCCTCGACGACGTTGTTGAGCGCCAGCGCGATGACGATCACCGCGAGGCCCATGAGGAGGATGAAGGCCCGGTTGCCACGCACCTCGTCACGCGCCGCGTCATGCGCCCCGGACTGGGTGGCGCCGGAATCAGCGGAGTCACCGGCGTCACCGGAGCCTCCCGCGGCCGCCCGCCGCCGCCCCGGAACGATGCCCTTCACCCGCGCCCAGATGTCGTTGTGGGCGACCGTGGCACAGGCGATCAGCGCGCCCGAGGACGTGGACATCACCGCGGAGAGCGCCGCCGCCAGCACCAGCCCGCGCACGCCCACCGGCAGCGCGTCCCTGACGATCGTGGCGAACGCGTCGTCCGGGCTGCCCAGATGCGGGTAGAGCACCTTGGCCGCGGTCCCGATGACCGCCCCGGCCAGGGCGTAGGCCAGACAGTACGTACCGGCCGCGGTGCCGCCCAGGCGCGCCACCCGGTCGCTGCGCGCGGTGAACACCCGCTGCCAGATGTCCTGCCCGATCAGCATGCCGAACGAGTAGATCAGCACATAGGTGAAGACCGTCTGCCCGCCGATGCCCAGGGGCGCGAAGTAGTCGTCCGGCAGCTGGGCCTTCATCTCGGCGAAGCCGCCCGCCTTGACGACGGCGATGGGCAGCAGGAGCAGCAGCACACCGATCGTCTTGACGACGAACTGGACCATGTCGGTGAGGGTGATCGACCACATCCCGCCGAGCGTCGAGTACGCGACGACGATGGCCCCGCCGAGGATGATCGAGAGCGACCGGTCCAGGCCGAAGAGCACATCGAAGATGGTCGCGTAGGCGATGGTCGAGGTCACCGCGAGCATCAGGGTGTACGCCCACATGACGACGCCGGAGATGATCCCGGCGGAGCCGCCGTAGCGCAGGTCCAGCATCTCGGAGACCGTGTAGACCTTCAGCCGGGCGATCCGGGCCGAGAAGAAGACGCTCAGCGCGAGCAGCCCGAGGCCGATGGTGAAGACCATCCAGGCGCCGGAGAGGCCGTACTGGTAGCCGAGCCCGACACCGCCGATGGTGGAGGCGCCGCCGAGCACGATCGCCGCCATCGTTCCGGAGTACATCGCGGGGCCGAGGCGGCGGCCCGCGACCAGGAACTCGCTCTTCGATTTGGCGCGCCGCATCCCCCACCAGCCCATGGCGAGCATTCCGGCCAGATAGAGCACGATCACCGCGTAGTCGACAGCCATGAGCCATCCCTTCCAGCTGCGCCGAGGGGAGAGGGGAGACGGGGGAGAAACGAATGCGAGGGGGGGTGAGGGGGTGAGGTGGTGCGGGGGGACGACGGGCGCCCGGCGGGCGGGGGTCCCGTCCGGGCGCCGCGTCCCGGAGGTTGACCCTAGGAGGCCGAAAGACGACGCTGAAGTGTACGTTTCCTCCACTCACCACCCTCCGATGTGGATGGTCCGCACATGCCGCAGCCGATGCCCCCGCCGTCCACCCCGCCCGTGCCGCTGGCCGGCCTCCTCGCCCGTACGGATCTGGGCCTGCGCCAGGTCGCCGGGCCGCGCGAGGGCGTCGCGATCCACTGGGTGCACACCTCCGAGATGGCCGACCCGGTGCCGTACCTCCTGGGCGGCGAGATGCTGCTGACGGCGGGGATGCATCTTGCGGAGGTGACCCGCCCTGACGCCTACCTCGACGGCTACGCCGCCCGTACCGTCGCCGCCGGTGCCGCCGCCCTCGGCTTCGGGATCGCGCCGGTGCACGACACCGTGCCGCCCGCCCTGGTGGCGGCCTGCGACCGGCACGGCCTGCCGCTCGTCGAGGTCCCGGCGGGCACCCCGTTCACCGCCGTGGAGAGCGCCGTGTGGCAGGCCGTGACGGAGGCCCGGCACCGCGAGCTGACCCGGCTCAGCGAGGCGCAGCGCGCCCTCGCCGCGGCCGCCGCCCGCCCCGACCCGGCGACCGCCGTGCTGCGCGCCCTCGCCCGCCATGTGCACGGCTGGACCGCGCTGCTCGCCGCGGACGGCGCGGAACACGCCTCCGCCGGCCCCCGTCCCGCCCCCGCCGTCCGGGCCGCGGCCGGCCGGCTCGCCCAGGTCATCGGCGCCGGCGGCCCGTCCTCGGCCACCGACACGCTCCCCGGCACCTCCCTGTCCGCCTACGCCCTGACGGGCCGCGGCGGCGACCGCCGGGCGCCCGCGCTGGTCGTCGCCGCCGACCCGCACGACCCGCCCGCGCACGCCATCGCCGGCGTCGCCGCCGTCCTCCTCTCCCTGATCGCAGGCCCGGCCACCGCCCACGGCCCGGCCACCGCCGCGCACTCCGCGGCACTGGTCCGGCTGCTGCTCGGCGCCCGCCCGGCCGATGTCGCCCCGCTCCTCGGCGCGCCCCTGTGGACCGTCGTCCACGCCGAACGCCGCCGCGACACCACGGAGTCGGCGGCCTCCCTGGCCGCCGCCCTGGGCACCTCCCTCGTCGCCCCGGGTGCGGCCACCGAATCCCCCGCCCCTTCAGGGGCGCACCCCGGTGACGCCCGCGGGGCGGCGGCCCGCTCCGAGGTCGGCACCGAGGCGGCCACCGCCCCCGGCGCCACCCCGGCCCTGCGCGCCCTGATCCCCGCCGACCACGAGATCACCGCGCACCCCGGCTGGACGCTCGGCGTCAGCGAACCCGCCGCCATCGCCGACCTGCCGGCCGCCGACCGGCACGCCGCCTCCGCCCTGCGCCGCGCCCTCGCCGGCCGCGCCGCCCTGGTACGCCACCGCACCCCCGGCCCGCACAGCGTCACCACCCTCGTCGCCCCCGGGGACGCCCGACGGCACGCCCAGGCCCTCCTCGCCCCGCTGACCGACTCCCCACCACTCCTCGCCACCCTCCACAACTGGCTCGCCCTGCACGGCAGTTGGGACCGCACCGCAACCGCCCTCGGCATCCACCGCAACACCGTGCGCCAGCGCATCACCCGCATCGCCGCCCTCCTCGACACCGACCTGGACGACCCCGACGCCCGGATGGAGCTGTGGTTCGCCCTCCGCTCACTGGACCGGGACGCAGGACCGTCCTGACGGGCGCCGCGGCGGGGATATGAAGGGTGACGGGCCGTTGTGGCCCCGGCCCCGGACATGCCACCGGCCCGCCACGGTCGCTTCCGTGACGGGCCGGGGTGGTCCGGTACCGGGGCGCGGCCCGCGGGCACGCGCCGGTGGGACTACTCCCCCTGCCGCCCCGCCGCGATCTGCCGGGACATGATCGTCGTCAGCTCGTACGCCGTGTGCGAGGCCGCGACGGCGGTGATCTCCGCGTGGTCGTACGCGGGCGCGACCTCGACGACGTCCGCCGAGACCAGGTTGCAGGACGCGAGCCCGCGCAGGATCTCCAGGAGCTCGCGGGAGGTCATGCCGCCCGCCTCCGGCGTGCCGGTGCCGGGGGCGTGCGCCGGGTCGAGGACGTCGATGTCGATGGAGATGTACAGCGGGCGGTCGCCGATGCGCTGGCGCAGCTGGTCGGCGACCTCGTCGACGCCGCGGCGCATGACATCCGCCGAGGTGACGATGCCGAAGCCCATCTTCTCGTCCTCGTCGAGGTCCTTCTTGCCGTAGAGCGGGCCGCGGGTGCCGACGTGGGAGAGCGCGGAGGTGTCGAGGATGCCCTCCTCGACGGCGCGGCGGAACGGGGTGCCGTGGGTGTACTCGGCGCCGAAGTAGGTGTCCCAGGTGTCCAGGTGGGCGTCGAAGTGCAGCAGCGCGACCGGGCCGTGCTTCTTGGCGACGGAGCGGAGCAGCGGCAGCGCGATGGTGTGGTCGCCGCCGAGGGTCATCATCCGGGCGCCGCCGGCGAGCAGGTCGTCGGCCGCGGCCTCGACCGTCTCCACGGCCTCGTTGATGTTGAACGGGTTCGCGGCGATGTCACCGGCGTCGGCGACCTGCGCGAGCGCGAACGGGGACGCGTCCTGGGCCGGGTTGTAGGGACGCAGCAGCCGGGACGCCTCACGGATGGCGTTGCCGCCGAAGCGCGCGCCGGGGCGGTAGGAGACACCGGTGTCGAAGGGGACACCGACGACGGCCACGTCGGCCCGGCCGCCGACCTCGTCGAGGCGGGGCAGGCGGGCGAAGGTCGCGGGCCCGGCGTAGCGGGGGACGCGGGAGGAGTCGACGGGGCCCACGGGCCCGTTGGATGCGCTGGCTGCGGTGGTCATGAGGGTGAGATTAGGGAGCGCCGGGCGCCGGGCCCATGGACATGTGCGTACCCGGGGCCGAGGCCGTTCGACATTTTGTCCAGCGGCCCCGCACGGCGATGACCAGGCACGACGCAGGCACGACGGGGTCCGCAGGGCGGGTGCCGCCACTCCGGCAGCCACTCCGGCACCCGCACGGGGTGTCCGCGCTGCGGAACTCCCCCGCCCCGGAACAGGTGTGCGGGCACAATGGGCGCTATGCCGATAGCCTCCGCAGCCCCCACGCGCGCCGAACTCGTCGACCATCTCGTCCGCACCCGGATCGCCGGTGATGTCGCCACCCCCCGCGAGAACAACCTCGCCCACTACCGCAGGCTCGCCAACGGCGACCGCCACTACTGGTTCGGCCTGGAGTTCGGCGACCGCTGGACGGACGAGCAGGACGTACTGGCCGTGATGGCGGAGCGCTGCGGCGTCATCGACGATCCGCACCACCGGCAGGGGCAGGACACCATCGACCCGGAGCTGACGGTCGACGCGCTGGACCGGACGGCCGCGGTGCTGCGCAAGGCGGCCGCCGGGCAGCACCGGGTGCTGTTCGCGACGGGCCACCCGGGCGGCCTGCTCGACGTCCACCGGGCGACCGCCGAGGCGCTGCGCGCGGCGGGCTGCGAGATCGTCGTCATCCCCGACGGGCTGCGGGCGGATGACGGCATGGTCTTCCAGTTCGGCGACGTGGCGATGCTGGAGCGCGGTGCGACGCTCTGGCACACCCACTCCCCCGAGCCGATGGCCGCCGTCCTGGACGGCCTGGAACGGGAGGGCCGCCCGCTGCCGGACCTCGTGATGGCCGACCACGGCTGGGCCGGCTGCGCGGGCCAACGCGGCATCGACGCGGTGGGCTTCGCCGACTGCAACGACCCGGCCCTCTTCCTCGCCGAGTCCGAAGGCACCCTCCAGGTGACGATCCCCCTGGACGACCACGTCCTCAGCCCGCGCCACTACGACCCGCTGACGGCTTATCTGCTGGACGCGGCGGGGTTGCGCTGAACGGCTGCCCCATGAGGGGCACCTCGGCGCTCATGGGTGAGCCCCTCGCGACGAGAATCGCGGGGGGGACCCATGAACGCGGCCGCTCAGGCGCGGTGTTGCACCTGCGCCGGCCAGTGGTCCAGGACATCGCACAGATAGTTCAGCTTCTGGTCGATGTGTTCCGCCCGGAGCCGCCCTCGACGCCAGGCCCCTGCTGAGAGTTGAGGCTCACTTGCGGTGCGTCCCGTCGCCGGGCGGCATGTCACCGTCCGGGGGCGGCGGAGGCGGGGGCGTCCAGGGCTGACCGGGGTGCCCGTCCCCGCCGTCTTCTCCACCTTGCTGCCCGCCCTCGGCAGTGGCGATGTTCCGCGTGCGCATTCCACCTCTGCCCTCCGCGACGCGACGCACGTCCCGCAAAGCAGCACTCAACTGCTCCCCGAGGAATCGGAGTTGCCGATCCGTCGCCCTACCGTCCCCGAGCAGGTCGGCCGCGTGATCGAGCAGCCCGTCCGCCATGTCGAGTTGCATGTCCTCGATACGGTCCGCGACACGGGAGAGGCCGCTCTCGCCTCCGCCGTCGCTCACGAGGAAGCAGGTCTTCCCGTCAGGACTCACCCACGGCAGCAGGCGCGTGGTCCGTGACTCGCTCATCGCGACGCCACCTCCACCCACAGGACGCGAACACGAGGACATCGACGTTGCCGCGAAAGACCTACGGACACGGGGAACCACCGCCTTGCTCCTGGGTTGCACCAACACACAGACCGTATCGCTATTCACGAAAGGCAGCAAGGCGACCTCGGGGTGGCGCCCCGCAGGAGTCGCTTACCGTGTAGGCGAAGGGTTGAGATCACCTGTCGCCAGGAGGACGTGTGGGTACCAGCGAGTGGGTCAGCACCTCGATGCCGTATCTGACGCCCCGCGAGAAGGGGCAGCCCGATGCCTGGGGCGCGGAGACCGCCGCCCGTGGCCGCCGTGGCAGCCAACGCATCGTCCACGCAGGGGAGATCGTGGCACCGCCCGAGATCGCGGAACTCCTGGGAATCGCGGACGAGAACGTCGTCGTACGCCGTCGCGTGATGTACGTCGACGACGTGCCCTGCGAGCTGACCGATACCTACTACCCCCTCCACATCGCGCGAGGGACCCGTCTGGCCGGGGCGGCCAAGATTCCCGGCGGCGCCATCTCGCTCCTCGCCGGCCTCGGATACGTCGGCGCCCGGGTCCAGGAGGACGTCGTCGCGCGGATGCCCGGCCGCGAGGAACGCGAGGCACTGCGGACCGGTGACGACGAACCGGTCCTCCAGCTGACACGGCTCACACTCGACGCGCACGACCGGCCGATCCAGGCCGACAGGATGGCGATGCCCGGACGCCTTCAGCGGCTGCGCTACGAGATCAAGATCGGATGACTGTGCCGAGAACCGAAGACGACGCGTACGACCGCCGTTCCCTGCACGAACGGATCGCCGCCGACCTGCGCGACGAGGTCATGAGCGGTGACCTGGAACCGGGCGCGAAACTGCCGTCCACGACGCACCTCAAGGCGCGGTTCGATGCTTCCGGCGCCACCGTGCAGAAAGCGCTCCAACTGCTCAAGGACGAACGCCTTGTCGTGGGACGCGCCGGAGCGGCAGTGACGGTACGGGAACACCGGCAGCAGACCATGCGGCCCGCCTCCTTCATGGCGCCCGCAGGCCCCGGCGAGCAGTACCGCTGGCTCACCGAGACGACGAAGCGCGGAGGCCGGGCGCACAGCGAGCTGCTGGAGGTCACCGAGACCACGCCGCCCAGTGATGCCGCAGCGGCCCTGGATCTCCCGGACGGCGGAATGGCGCTGCTTCGCCGCCAGATTCTCCTGATCGACGACGAACCGGTCGAACTGGTCAAGTCCTACTACCCGTTGGACATCGCCCGCGGTACCGCGATGACGGAACGCCGCAGGATCAGGGGCGGTACGCCCACTCTCCTGGCCGAACTGGGTTACCCGCCCCGCCTCAGCGTCGACCGGGTCTCCGCCCGCGTCCCCACTCAGGAGCAGTACGAGGCCCTCCGCCTTCCGAGCAACCTGCCCGTCCTCAGGACCCTGCGAGCGGTCTACAGCGACGGCGAACGGCCCATCGAGGTCACGATCATGGTCAAGGCGGGCCATCTCCATGAAATCCAATACGAGTTCGCACCGGAGTGAGGCACGCTACCGGCGGCAACCCCTTGAACGACCCATGTCCTCAGCCTGCCCCATGACGAGCCGCTGACCGCTTGTCTGCTGGTTGCGGCAGGCCGGACTGAGGGGCCCGGCCTGGACGGGCGGGCCCGGCGAGGGCCACCACGCCGCCGCACGAACCACGGCGAGCACACGCCGATGGGCCGGTCCCCCCGAGCCACGGAATTCAGGGAGCCCGGCCCACCGGCCGATCTTGGGGTGCGCGGCGGCTAATCCCGCGGCACCCGGATGACCCCCTCCTGGATCACCGACGCCGCCAACTGCCCCTCCGCGGTGAAGATGCGGCCCTTGCCCAGGCCGCGGCCGCTCTGGGCGGTGGGGGACTCCTGGTCGTAGAGGAGCCATTCGTCGGCGCGCAGGGGGCGGTGGAACCACATCGCGTGGTCGAGGCTGGCGCCGACCACGTCGCCGACCGCCCAGCCGCCGCGGCCGTGGGCGAGCAGGATGGAGTCCAGCAGCGTCATGTCGGAGACGTAGGTGACCAGGCAGATGTCCAGCAGGGGGCGGGGGATCTCGCCGTCGTCGTCGAGCTTGCCCTGGGTGCGGAACCAGACCTGGGACCTGGGCTCGCGCACCTCGCCGACGGTCGCGTAGGGCGGCTCGTCGACGTAGCGCAGGTCGATCGCGGCCCGGGCCTCCAGCAGCCGGTCGGCGACGGCCGGGGTGAGGTACCGGCCGGCGTGTCGCGGCAGGATCTCGGCGGGGCTGGGCAGGGTCAGCGGGTCCGGCGCCGGCGGCATCGGCTCCTGGTGCTCCAGGCCCTCCTCGGCCTCCTGGAAGGAGGCCGAGAGGTGGAAGATCGGCTGGCCGTGCTGGACGGCGACGACCCGGCGGGTGGTGAAGGACCGGCCGTCGCGGATGCGGTCGACGGTGTAGACGATGGGCGCGCCCGGGTCCCCGGGCCGCAGGAAGTACGCGTGCAGGGAGTGCGGCGGCCGGTCGGCGGGGACCGTGCGCCCGGCCGCGACCAGGGCCTGGGCGGCGACCTGGCCGCCGAAGACCCGGGGCACGACCGAGGCGCGGCTCTCGCCCCGGAAGATGTCCTGCTCGATCCGCTCCAGGGAGAGCAGACCGAGCAGCGACCTCAGTGCGTCGTTCACGTGCGCGGGGCCCTTACGGCCTAGAGGCCCATGGACTTGGCGATGATGGACTTCATGACCTCGCTGGTGCCGCCGTAGATGCGGTTGACGCGGTTGTCGGCGTAGAGGCGGGCGATCGGGTACTCGTTCATGTAGCCGTAGCCGCCGTGCAGCTGGAGGCACTTGTCGATCACACGGTGCGCGACCTCGGTGCAGAACAGCTTGGCGCTCGCGGCCTCGGCCGGGGACAGCTCGCCCGCGTCCAGGGCCTCCAGGGTGCGGTCGGCGACGGCCTGCGCGGCGTCCACCTCGGCCTGGCAGGCGGCCAGCTCGAACTTGGTGTTCTGGAAGGAGGCGACGGTCTTGCCGAAGATCGTGCGCTCCTGCACGTACTCCTTGGCGAACCGGACGGCGGCCGCGGCCTGGGCGTAGGCGCCGAAGGCGATGCCCCAGCGCTCCGAGGCGAGGTTCAGGCCCAGGTAGGAGAAGCCCTTGTTCTCCTCGCCGAGCAGGTCCTCGACGGGGACCTTGACGTCGACGAAGGCGAGCTCGGCGGTGTCGGAGGTCTTCAGGCCGAGCTTGTCCAGCTTGCGGCCGACGGAGTAGCCCTCGCTCTTGGTGTCGACGGCGAAGAGCGAGATGCCGAAGCGGCGGTCGTCCTCGCGCGGCGCGGCGGTCCGGGCGCAGACGATGACGCGGTCGGCGTGCACGCCACCGGTGATGAAGGTCTTGGCGCCGTTGAGGACGTAGTGCGTGCCGTCCTCGGAGAGCTTCGCGGTGGTCTTCATGCCCGCGAGGTCGGAGCCGGTGCCCGGCTCGGTCATCGCGAGGGCCCACATCTCCTCACCGGAGACGAACTTCGGCAGGAAGCGCTTCTTCTGCTCGTCGGTGGCGAGCATCTTGATGTACGGCAGGCCGAGCAGCACATGCACGCCGGAGCCGCCGAAGGTGACGCCCGCGCGGGCGGTCTCCTCGTACATCACGGCCTCGAACTTGTACGAGTCGATGCCCGCGCCGCCGAACTCCTCGTCCACGCGGATACCGAATATGCCCAGCTCGGCGAGCTTGTAGTAGAAGTCGCGCGGCGCCTGGCCCGCGGCGAACCACTCGTCGTACACCGGCACGACCTCGGCCTCGATGAAGGCCCGCAGGGTCTCCCGGAACGCCTCGTGATCCTCGTTGAACACCGTACGGCGCATGCCATGGCCTCCTTAGACCGCCGCGTCTGGCTAAGCGCTTGCTCAGCTTCTCTACGAAGCGAAAGCTACCCGCCAGTCACTAAAGCTGTCCAGAGGAGAACGGCTCCCGGTGGGCGACGCCACACCCACCCCGCGCACCACAGCCCCGTCCCGTGAAGGCCGCGTCCCGCCCGGTGCGCACTACGCCCCCGGCACGCCCGCCGCGACCGACTCCCCCGCCGCCTGCTCCCCGTCCGACGCCTCCGCGGCCACCGCGCCGAACGCGCCCAGCGCGAGCCGGTGCAGCAGCTCCGCCATGTCCGTACGGCCCGGCAGGGAACCCGGGCGGCCGAGGTGCGGGGTGGAGTTGAGCAGGCCGAAGACGGCGTGCACCGCGGCGCGGGCCCGGGACTCGGAGGGCCCCGGGTGGACCCGGCGGACGACGTCCACCCACAGCTCCACGTACTGCCGCTGGAGCTGGCGGACCCGCTTGCGGTCGGCCTCCCGCAGCCGGTCCAGCTCCCGGTCGTGCAGGGTGATCAGCGGCCGGTCGTCCAGCGCGAAGTCGATGTGCCCGTCGATCAGCGCGTCCAGCACCGCCTCGGGGCTCCCGCCGCCCTCCGCGACCCGCATCCGGCCGCCCGCGAGCAGCCGCTCGCTGATCCCGACCAGCAGCTCGGCGAGCATCGCGTCCTTGCCGGCGAAGTGCCGGTAGAGGCCGGGGCCGGAGATGCCCACGGCCGCCCCTATCTCGTCCACACCGACGCCGTGGAAGCCGCGCTCCGCGAAGAGCCGGGCGGCCTCCTTGAGGATCTGCTCGCGGCGGCTGGTCGGGGCGGAGGACTGCGCATTGCTCATGCCGTCGATTGTAGACAGCCGGGTTAGTGCTCGTTAACCTGAAGGCACATGTGGTTAACGCCCATTAACCCGGATGGCCCGGCGGCCGCCGACCGCGGCACCGGGACAGCAGACCGAGCAAGGGGGCTCGTACTGGTGACTCCACCCATGACTGAAGTCACGGGCTTCCTGCGGCGTCAGTCACGTAGCGACGCAGAGGGCCAGCCCGGCCCTGTGAAGGATGTTCAGTGCGCCGACGTGGTCCGCGTTCGCGGCGAAACCACAGGAGACACACTCGAAGGTCGCTTGGGTCACGCGGTTCTCCCCGGACACATGCCCGCACTCGGGGCATGTGCGGGAGGTGTTGCGGGGGTTCACCGGGATCACGACACGACCGGCTCTTTCAGCCTTGTGCGCGAGGATGCCCAGAAAACACCCCCAACCCGCATCGTGGATACTCCGGTTCAAGGCGGCTTTCGCTGCGGCGCCGCTCGTAAGAAACCTGCCTTCCCGCCCTGGGGCAGGTCTGGCCTTCGGGGCTCGAACCATGTTCGTGATCCGGAGCTTCTCGTAAGCAATGGCATCGAAGGACCGCACAAGCGCGAGGGCGGTCTTGTGCGCGTGGTCCACACGCTGCCGCGAGATCTTCGCGTGCAGCTTCGCCACCTTGTCGGCCGCCCTGCGGTGCTTCTTCGTCCGTGTGCAGGCCTTCAGGCGCTTGGGGAACCGGTCAAGTTCGCGCTGTGCGTGGGCGAGGGCCTCGGCGTTCTTCCGCCCACAGCGTGGGTTGGGTACATGTTCGCCGTCACTGGTAGTGGCGAAGTGGGCGATGCCCATGTCGATTCCTGCGACCGCACCGGTTGGCGGCAGGAGCTCAGCAGGCACATCGTCACAGGAGAGAACGACGAACCAGCGCTTTCCCTCACGCTTGACACTTACCGTCTTGACCCGGCCCTGTACCGGCCGGTGCCGATGGACACGCACATGACCGACGCCCTGGAATCGGACCCGAGTCTGCGGGTCGTGCGGCGCACTGTCCCAGCGGCAGCCGTCTCCGTCCTTCGGGAACTCCACAGTGTCGAAGTGACCGGCACCCTTGAAGCGCGGATAGCCGGCTTTTTCGCCGGCCTTGACGCGCCGGAAGAACGCCTCGAACGACTTGTTCAGCCTGCGCAGGGTCGCCTGCTGGGAGGAGAACGACCACCGGCCCTGACGCTCCGGATCAAAGCTGCGGATGCCGCTCAGCTGGGCGGACTGGGCACCGTAACGGATCTTCGTCTTCGACGGGTGAGCGTACGCGTCCCGGCGTTCTTGCAAAGCCCCGTTGTAGAGGGAACGGTGATCCGTCAGCATCGCCGCCAGCGCACCCGCCTGCCGCCCCGTAGGCCGGAGCAGGAACTTGTAACTACGGCGCACGGTCCACCACCTCCCTTCCCGCAACCAACCTACGGGCCACCACTGACAACAGTGCAGCTCCCTGCCGAAAGCCGAGGTCGAAGCACTTGAGAAACGGCATTCCCTCCTCACCTGAAGCCAAGGGGCCCCTGCCGGGAAATGTGATGGAGCAGGCACCGGTGCTGGGGAGTACCGCCGATCCGGCGTCCGACTCCTGGCGTGCCAACGAGGCCGCGCACCGCGAGCTGGCCGCGGAGCTGCGCGAGAAGCTCGCGGCGGCCCGGCTGGGCGGCGGCGAGAAGGCCAGGGCGCGGCACACCGCGCGCGGCAAGCTGCTGCCGCGCGACCGGGTGGACGCGCTGCTGGACCCCGGCTCGCCGTTCCTGGAGCTGGCGCCGCTGGCCGCGGACGGGATGTACGGCGGGGCGGCGCCGGCCGCCGGCGTGATCGCCGGCATCGGCCGGGTCTCCGGCCGCGAGACGGTGATCGTCGCCAACGACGCCACGGTCAAGGGCGGCACGTACTACCCGATGACGGTCAAGAAGCATCTGCGGGCTCAGGAGATCGCGCTGGAGAACCGTCTCCCCTGTCTCTACCTCGTGGACTCCGGCGGTGCCTTCCTGCCGATGCAGGACGAGGTCTTCCCCGACCGGGAGCACTTCGGGCGGATCTTCTACAACCAGGCGCGGATGTCGGGGGCGGGGATTCCGCAGATCGCGGCGGTGCTGGGGTCGTGCACGGCGGGCGGCGCGTACGTCCCGGCGATGAGCGACGAGGCCGTGATCGTCCGCAACCAGGGCACGATCTTCCTGGGCGGGCCGCCGCTGGTGAAGGCCGCCACCGGCGAGGTCGTCACCGCCGAGGAGCTGGGCGGCGGCGAGGTGCACGCCAAGACCTCCGGCGTCACCGACCATCTCGCCGAGGACGACGCCCATGCGCTGCGCCTGGTGCGCACCATCGTCTCCACCCTCGGGGAGCGCGAGCCGCTTCCGTGGACCGTGCGGACCGTCGAGGAGCCCAAGGTGGACCCGGCCGGGCTGTACGGGGCGGTGCCCGCGGACTCCCGCACGCCCTATGACGTCCGCGAGGTGATCGCGCGCCTCGTGGACGGCTCGCGGTTCGCGGAGTTCAAGGCGGAGTACGGCACGACGCTGGTCACCGGCTTCGCCCATCTCCACGGCCACCCGGTCGGGATCGTCGCCAACAACGGCATCCTGTTCTCCGAATCCGCCCAGAAGGGCGCCCACTTCATCGAGCTGTGCGACCAGCGCGGCATCCCGCTGCTGTTCCTGCAGAACATCTCCGGCTTCATGGTGGGCCGTTCGTACGAGGCCGGCGGGATCGCCAAGCACGGCGCGAAGATGGTGACGGCGGTGGCCTGCACCCGCGTGCCCAAGCTGACGGTCGTCATCGGCGGCTCCTACGGGGCGGGCAACTACTCCATGTGCGGGCGGGCCTATTCGCCGCGCTTCCTGTGGATGTGGCCGAACGCCAAGATCTCGGTGATGGGCGGCGAACAGGCCGCCTCCGTCCTCGCGACCGTCAAGCGCGACCAGCTGGAGGCGCACGGCGAGGAGTGGAGCGCCGAGGACGAGGCCGCCTTCAAGGCGCCGGTCCGCGAGCAGTACGAGACCCAGGGCAACGCCTACTACGCGAGCGCGCGGCTGTGGGACGACGGTGTGATCGACCCGCTGGAGACCCGGCAGGTGCTGGGGCTGGCGCTGACGGCCTGTGCCAACGCCCCGCTGCCCGAGAAGGACCGCACCGCGCCCGGCTACGGCGTCTTCCGGATGTGAGAGGGATGTCCACAGGAATGGCCACCACCATCGATACCGTCCTCATCGCCAACCGCGGCGAGATCGCGGTCCGCGTCATCCGTACGCTGCGCGCCCTCGGCATCCGCTCGGTCGCCGTCTTCAGCGACGCGGACGCCGACGCCCGCCATGTCCGCGAGGCCGACACCGCCGTACGCATCGGCCCGGCCCCGGCCGCCGAGAGCTATCTGTCCGTGGAGCGGCTGCTGGACGCGGCGGCCCGTACGGGCGCCCAGGCGGTCCACCCGGGCTACGGCTTCCTCGCCGAGAACGCCGCCTTCGCCCGCGCCGTCACGGACGCCGGGCTGGTCTTCATCGGCCCCTCCGCCGACGCCATCGAGCTGATGGGCGACAAGATCCGGGCCAAGGAGACGGTGCGGGAGGCCGGGGTCCCGGTCGTGCCCGGCTCCTCGGGCAGCGGGCTGAGCGACGGGCAACTGGCCGCCGCCGCCCGGGAGATCGGCGTACCGGTCCTGCTCAAGCCGTCCGCGGGCGGCGGCGGCAAGGGAATGCGGCTGGTGCGCGACGAGGCGCTGCTGGCCGACGAGATCGCTTCCGCCCGCCGGGAGGCCCGCTCCTCCTTCGGCGACGACACCCTGCTCGTCGAGCGCTGGATCGACCGGCCCCGGCACATCGAGATCCAGGTGCTGGCGGACGGCCACGGCAACGTGATCCACCTCGGCGAGCGCGAGTGCTCCCTCCAGCGCCGCCACCAGAAGGTCATCGAGGAGGCCCCCTCGGTCCTGCTGGACGAGGCCACCCGCGCCGCGATGGGCGAGGCGGCCGTGCAGGCGGCCCGCTCCTGCGGCTACCGCGGCGCCGGCACCGTCGAGTTCATCGTGCCCGGCAAGGACCCGTCCTCCTACTACTTCATGGAGATGAACACCCGCCTCCAGGTCGAGCACCCGGTCACCGAGCTGGTCACCGGCCTCGACCTGGTGGAGTGGCAGTTGCGGGTCGCGGCCGGTGAGCCGCTCCCGTTCGCCCAGGAGGACCTCACCCTCACCGGCCACGCCATCGAGGCGCGGATCTGCGCCGAGGACCCGGCACGGGACTTCCTGCCGACCGGCGGCACGGTGCTCGCGCTCCACGAACCGCAGGGCGACGGGGTGCGCACGGACTCCGGGCTCTCCGAGGGCGGGGAGGTCGGCAGCCGCTACGACCCGATGCTGTCCAAGGTGATCGCCTACGGCCCGGACCGGGCGAGCGCACTGCGCCGGCTCCGCGCCGCGCTGGCCGGGACGGTCACCCTCGGCGTCACCACCAACGCGGGTTTCCTGCGGCGGCTGCTGGCCCACCCGGACGTGGTCTCCGGTGAGCTGGACACCGGTCTGGTGGAGCGGGAGGCGGCCGGGCTGGTCGACGGCACGGTGCCGGACGAGGTGTACGCGGCGGCCGCCGCGGTGCGCCAGGCCGCCCTGGAACCGGCGGTGGCCGACGGCGGCTGGCGCGACCCGTTCGCCGCGCCGGACGGCTTCCGCCTCGGCGGCGAGCCCGCACCGGTACGCCACTGGCTGCGGGTTCCCGGACACGACCCGGTCGCCCGCGACGTACGGCCGGACGCGGCCGCCGCCCAGGTCACGCCGGACCGCGTGCGGATCACCGTCGACGGCGTGCTGCACAGCTTCCACCGCAGCGGCGACTGGCTCGGCCGGGACGGCGACTCCTGGCAGGTGACGAGCCACGACCCGGTGGCGGCCGCGCTGCGCGGGGCCGGCGGGGCACACGGTGCGGACACCCTGGCCGCCCCGATGCCCGGCACGGTCACCGTCGTCAAGGTCGCCGTCGGCGACGAGGTGGCCGCCGGCCAGGGCCTGCTGGTGGTGGAGGCGATGAAGATGGAGCACGTCATCTCCGCACCGCACGCCGGGACCGTCACCGAACTCGACGTCACCGCGGGCTCGACCGTCGCCATGGACCAGATCCTGGCCGTGGTCGCCCCGCACGAGAGCCCCGACGAGGCCGCCGCGTCCGCGGGCGGCCCCGGGGGCGGGCAGGAGAGCGCCTCATGACCGCGGCCGGACTGCCGATGGAGATCCGCGCGGAGGGGCTGCCCACCCGCGTGCGCATCCATGAGGTCGGCGCGCGCGACGGCCTGCAGAACGAGAAGACCGTGGTGCCCACGGAGATCAAGGCGGAGTTCATCCACCGCCTCGCCGCCGCGGGCCTGCCGACCGTCGAGGCCACCAGCTTCGTGCACCCCAAGTGGGTGCCCCAGCTCGCCGACGCCGAGCAGTTGTTCCCGCTGCTGGGCGATCTCGACCCGCACCGGCTCCCGGTGCTGGTCCCCAACGAGCGCGGGCTGGACCGGGCGCTCGCCCTGGGCGCCCGCCGGATCGCGGTGTTCGGCAGCGCCACCGAGTCCTTCGCCAAGGCCAACCTCAACCGCACGGTCGACGAGGCGCTGGCGATGTTCGCACCGGTCGTGGCGCGCGCCAAGGACGCCGGGGCGGAGGTCCGCGGCTACCTCTCGATGTGCTTCGGCGACCCCTGGGAGGGCCCGGTGCCGGTCGCGCAGACCGTCCGGGTCTGCCGGGCGCTGCTCGACCTGGGCTGCGACGAACTGAGCCTGGGCGACACCATCGGCGTCGCCACCCCCGGCCATGTGCAGACCCTGCTGGCCTCCCTCAACGAGGCCGGGGTGCCCACCTCCCGTATCGGTGTGCACTTCCACGACACCTACGGGCAGGCCCTCGCCAACACCTTCGCCGCGCTCCAGCACGGCGTCACCACCCTCGACGCGTCGGCGGGCGGCCTCGGCGGCTGCCCGTACGCCAAGAGCGCCACCGGAAACCTCGCCACCGAAGACCTCGTGTGGATGCTGCACGGCCTCGGCATCGAGACCGGGGTCGACCTGGACCGCCTGACCGCCACCAGCGTGTGGATGGCCGGGGCCCTTGGCCGGCCGAGCCCCTCCCGTACCCTCCGTGCCCTCTCCCACAAGGAGTGACCCCCATGTCCCTGGACCACCGTCTGCCCGCCGAGCTGGAAGAACTCCGGCGCACGGTCGAGGCGTTCGCGCACGACGTCGTCGCACCGAAGATCGGCGAGTACTACGAGCAGCACGCGTTCCCGTACGAGATCGTGCAGGAGATGGGCCGGATGGGCCTGTTCGGGCTGCCCTTCCCCGAGGAGTACGGCGGGATGGGCGGCGACTACCTCGCCCTCGGCATCGCCCTGGAGGAGCTGGCCCGGGTCGACTCCTCGGTGGCCATCACCCTGGAAGCGGGCGTCTCCCTCGGCGCCATGCCCGTCTACCACTTCGGCACGGAGGAGCAGAAGCGCGCATGGCTGCCCAAGCTGTGCAGCGGTGAGATGCTCGGCGCCTTCGGCCTGACCGAGCCGGACGGCGGCTCGGACGCGGGCGCCACGCGGACGACTGCGGTGCGCGACGGCGGGGACTGGGTGATCAACGGCAGCAAGTGCTTCATCACCAACTCCGGTACGGACATCACCGGACTGGTCACGGTCACCGCCGTCACCGGCCGCAAGGACGACGGCTCCCCGCTGATCTCCTCGATCATCGTGCCCTCCGGCACGCCCGGCTTCACGGTCGGCGCCCCGTACTCCAAGGTCGGCTGGAACGCCTCGGACACCCGCGAGCTGTCGTTCTCCGACGTCCGGGTCCCGGCCGCCAACCTGCTCGGCGAGGAGGGCCGCGGCTACGCCCAGTTCCTGCGCATCCTCGACGAGGGCCGGATCGCCATCGCGGCGCTGGCCACCGGCCTGGCGCAGGGCTGTGTGGACGAGTCGGTGCGCTACGCCAAGGAGCGGCGGGCCTTCGGCCGGGCGATCGGCAGCAACCAGGCCATCCAGTTCAAGCTGGCCGACATGGAACTGCGCGCCCACACCTCCCGGCTGGCCTGGCGCGACGCCGCGTCCCGGCTGGTGCACGGCGAGTCCTTCAAGAAGGAGGCCGCGCTCGCCAAGCTCTACTCGTCCGAGATCGCGGTGGACAACGCCCGCGAGGCCACCCAGATCCACGGTGGCTACGGCTTCATGAACGAGTACCCGGTCGCCCGGATGTGGCGGGACTCCAAGATCCTGGAGATCGGTGAGGGCACCAGCGAGGTCCAGCGGATGCTGATCGCCCGGGAGTTGGGCGTCTCGTAGGGCGTCTCCCGGGGCAGGCCCCGGTGCGGTGAAGGAAGGCGGTCCGGTCGCTTCGGTGACCGGGCCGCCGCCTTTGTGTGCGCCCCTGTGCGCGTCCGCTCCTGTACCCCGGTGTGCCGGGAGCATGCGGCGGCCCGAGGGCGCGCGGGCGCACCACCATGATCCGCCTGCCTCGCTTCGGGGTTTATGACTCCTGGATGCGAGTTCGCCCCCTTTCACGCCGTACCGGCGCGCTCTCCCTCCTGTTTGGCTTGCTCCTGAACACGGCCACTCCGTTCACAGCAGGCCGTTTTGCTCACTTCTGTTCATGTCCCGGGAGGGGAATGTGTCCGTACCGGACAGCGTCACCGGTGCCGCCGCCGAAGAGCCCGCTGCACCCGCAGACAGCGCGCTCACCAGCCTCAGCACACAGGCCGCGCGCCGGCTGGCGACCACCACCAAGTCCGAGCCCCAGATGCAGGCCATCACCTCGCGATGGCTGCTCAAGACGCTGCCCTGGGTGGACGTCAAGGGCGGCTCCTACCGGGTCAACCGCCGTCTCCAGCTCCGCGTCGGCCGGGGCCGGGTCCAGTTCGAGCAGAACGGCGCGGACGACATCCGGGTGATCCCGCGGACCCTCACCGAACTGCCCGCCCTGCGCGGCTACTCCGACACCGAGGTCCTCAAGGAGCTGGCCGGCCGCTTCCGGGTGCGGGAGGTCCGGGCCGGCCAGGTCCTCTTCGAGGCCGGCCAGCCCACCACCGAGGCCTACCTCGTCGTCCACGGCCGGTTCACCCGCTCCGCGCCCGGCAAGTACGGCGAGGAGGAGGTCCTCGGCGTCGTCACGGACGGCGACCAGATGGGGGACGAGGCGATCGGCCGGCCCGACCCCCGGTGGCTGACCTCGGTCCGGGCCGAGACGCCGGGCGTCGTGATGGTGCTGCCCTGGGACGTGGTCCGGGAGTTCACCGACCGGGTGCCGTCCCTGGCCGCCCATCTGACGGCGTACGCGGAGCAGCAGCAGCGCCCCATGAACCGCAAGGGCGAGGCGGAGGTACCGGTGCGCGCGGGGCACACCGGCGAGCCCACGCTGTCCAGCGGCTTCGTCGACTACGACCTCGCCCCACGCGAGTACGAACTCTCCCTGACCCAGACCGTGCTGCGGGTCCACAGCCGGGTCGCCGACCTCTACAACGACCCCATGGACCAGACCCGGCAGCAGCTCCGGCTCACCGTCGAGGAGATCCGCGAGCGCCAGGAGTGGGAGCTGCTCAACAACCGGGAGTTCGGACTGCTGCACAACGCCGACCACGGCCAGCGCATCAGCTCCTACACCGGCCCGCCCACCCCGGACGACATGGACGAGCTGTTGTCCATGCGCCGCAAGACCCGGCTGTTCCTGGCCCACCCGAAGGCGATCGCCGCCTTCTTCCGGCAGTGCAACAAGCGCGGTCTGGTGCCGGGCACGGCGAACGTCGACGGGCACGAGGTGCCCGCCTGGCGCGGCGTCCCGATCTTCCCCTGCGGCAAGATCCCGGTCAGCGACACCCACACCAGCAGCATCCTCGCGCTGCGTACCGGTGAGGCGGACCAGGGAGTCGTCGGCCTGCACCAGACCGGCATCCCCGAGGAGTACGAGCCCGGCCTGAACGTCCGGTTCATGGGCATCGACGCGGCCGCCGTCATCAACTACCTCGTCACCGCCTACTACTCGGTGGCCATCCTCGTGCCCGACGCCGTCGGAGTCCTGGAGAACGTCCAGATCGGCCGGAGCGCCGACTGAGCAGGTGGAGTCCCGAACCATGAGCACGCCCCCGAACACCGCCGCCGCGTTCGCGCTGCCGGGCCCGCCGAACCTCGTCCGCACCCTGCGCAACCGGCGCCCCGGCGGAGCCGTCCCCGGGCTGAGGTACCGGCCCGCCGCGCCCGCCGACCCGGAGAAGGCCGGGGAGATCGACCGCAGGCTGGAGGCCTGGGCCCGCGAACTGGACCTGTTCCCCGCCCAGTGGACCGGGGACTTCACCGAGTTCCAGTTCGGCCGAGCCGTCGTCCTCCAGCATCCCGGTGCGGCCGACCTCGAACGCCTCACCGTCGCGGGCAAGCTGCTGCTGGCCGAGAACATCGTCGACAACTGCTACTGCGAGGAGGACGAGGGCAAGGGCGGCGCCCACCGCGGCCTCGGCGGCCGGCTGATCCTGGCCCAGTCGGCCCTCGACCCGCTGCACGGCACCCCCGAGCTGGAGGCGGAGTGGCGCCACGGTGTGCAGGCCGACGGGCCGCTGCGCTCCTACCACTGGGCCCTGAAGGACTACGCGGCCCTCGCCACCCCCAGCCAGACCGACCGGTTCGTCCAGGACATCGCCCGGCTGCACCTCGGCTATCTCGCGGAGGCCGCCTGGGCGGAGACCCGGCACGCGCCGCGGGTCTGGGAGTACCTGGTCATGCGGCAGTTCAACAACTTCCGCCCCTGTCTGTCCATCGTCGACGCCGTGGACGGCTACGAACTCCCCGAGGCGCTCTACGCCCGCCCCGAGGTCCAGCGGGTCACCGCGCTGGCCTGCAACGCCACCACCATCGTCAACGACCTGTACTCCTTCACCAGGGAGCTGGCGAGCGACCCGGACCATCTGAACCTGCCCCAGGTGGTGGCCGCCAACGACCGACGCGGTCTGAAAGCGGCCTACTTGAAGAGCGTCGAGATCCACAACCAGATCATGGAGGCGTTCGAGACGGAGTCGGCTCCGCTGTCCGCCACCTCGCCCCTCCTCGAACGGTACGTCCGCGGCCTGGCCGACTGGGTGTCCGGCAACCACGAGTGGCACGCCACCAACACCGACCGCTACCAGCTGCCCAACTACTGGTAGACCGATCCGCGCACCACAGCAAGGAGTCACCGTTGACCACCGCTCACGCCGACACCGACCGCACACCGGTGCCGACCCAGTCCACGTACCAGTCCCGGGTCGCGGACTACTGGAACGCCGAGGAGAACCCGGTCAACCTCGAACTGGGGAAGATCGACGACCTCTACCACCACCACTACGGCATCGGGGACGCCGACCGGTCGGTGCTGAAGGAGCCGGACCCCGCCCGGCGCCGCGAACGGGTCACCGGCGAACTGCACCGGCTGGAGCACGCCCAGGCCGAACTCCTCGCCTCCCACCTCGGTGACCTCTCTCCCGCCGACCGCGTCTTCGACGCCGGGTGCGGCCGCGGCGGCGGCAGCGTGGTCGCGCATCTGCGCTACGGCTGCCACGCCGACGGGGCCACGATCTCCGCCAAGCAGGCCGACTTCGCCAACGGCCAGGCCCTTCAGCGCGGTATCGACGACCGGGTGCGCTACCACCACCGCAACATGCTCGACACCGGCTTCACCTCCGGCGCCTACGCGGCGTCCTGGAACAACGAGTCGACCATGTACGTCGAGCTGGACCTGCTCTTCGCGGAGCACGCCAGGCTGCTGCGGCGCGGGGGACGGTACGTCACGATCACCGGCTGCTACAACGACGCCTACGGGCGCGCCTCCCGCGAGGTGTCCCTCATCAACGCCCACTACATCTGCGACATCCACCCGCGGTCGGAGTACTTCCGCGCGATGGCCCGCAACCGGCTCGTCCCCGTGCACGTCGAGGACCTGACGGAGGCCGCGCTGCCGTACTGGGAGCTGCGCCGGGAGGCCGACCACCTGGTGACGGGGATCGAGGACACCTTCCTGACCGCGTACCGCAACGGCAGCTTCCAGTACCTGCTGATCGCCGCCGAGCGGGTCTGAGGACCACGTGGCCGTGCCGGGCGTCCGACGACGCCCGGCACGGCGGGCTCACTTCGCCGGCCAGGGCACTTCCGGCGCGCGGTGGTAGTTGATGCCCAGCGCGTCCCAGCGGGGCGCCTGGGCGGCCAGCCGCACCTTGTAGTCGTCCCAGTCGTGGGTGCTCGCCGGGGACCAGCCCAGCTCCGCGATGCCGGGCAGCCGCGGGAAGGCCATGTATTCGAGGTGCGCCGAGGTCGACAGCGTCTCGGTCCACAGGGGCGCCTCGACGCCGAGGACGGAGTCCGCGGGCGCGTCCTTCAGATAGCTGCCCGGGTCCCAGTCGTAGGAGCGCCGGGTGTCGACATAGCCCGCCCAGGACAGGCCCAGCGGCGTGTCCTTGTCGTACTTCATGTCGAGGTAGGCGCGGTCGGCGGGCGAGAGGATCAGCCGGGTGCCGTTGCGGGCGGCGTCGGCGACCTGCCGGCGCTCCGCCGCGCCCGTCTTGTCGTAGCCCCAGTACTGCGCGACGGCGCCCCTGGCCGGGTGCGCCCCGGTCAGCTGGTGCCAGCCGACCACGGTCTTGCCGTATTTGGCGACCACCGGCTGCACCTTGTCCATGAAGGCCACATAGTCCGCGTGGCTGGTGGAGTGCGCCTCGTCACCGCCGATGTGGAGGTAGCGGCCCGGGGTGAGCGCGGCGATCTCCCGGATCACGTCGTCGACGAAGTCGTACGTCACCTTCTTCGGCACGCACAGGGAGCTGAAGCCGACGTTCGTGCCGGTGTAGAGGGGCGGCGCCTGGCCGTTGCAGTTGAGCTCGGCGTAGGAGGCCAGCGCGGCGTTGGTGTGGCCCGGCATGTCGATCTCGGGCACGACGGTCAGATAGCGGGCCGCGGCGTAGCGGACGATCTCGCGGTAGTCGTCCTTGGTGTAGTAGCCGCCGGGGCCGCCGCCGACCTGGGTGGAGCCGCCGTAGGTCGCCAGCCGCGGCCAGGACGTGAGGGCGATCCGCCAGCCCTGGTCGTCGGACAGATGCAGATGCAGCCGGTTGATCTTGTACATCGCGAGCTGGTCGATATAGCGCTTGACCTGCGCGACGGTGAAGAAGTGCCGGGAGACGTCGAGCATCGCGCCGCGGTGGCCGTAGCGCGGGGAGTCGGCGATGGTGCCCCCGGCGATCCGCCAGGGCCCGCGTCCGGCCCGGTCCCGCTCCGCGCCGGCGGGCAGCAGCTGGCGCAGGGTCTGCACGGCGTGGAAGAGACCGGCGGGACGGGCGGCGCTGAGGGTGACGGCACGGCCGTCGGAGGTCAGCCGGTAGCCCTCGGCGCCCATGCCGCCGGTGCCGCTGCCGCCGAGCCGCAGCACGATGCCGTCCCGGCCGTCCTTGGTCGTCACGGGGAGGGCGAGCCCGGTGGCGGGCCGCAGCAGCCCCGCCAGATAGCCGGCGATCCGCTTGGCCTCACCGGAGCCGCCGGGCACCCGGATGCGAGTGCCGGCCCCGAGCGTGTACGCCTCCCCGCCGCCGCGTACGGACGCCGGAGCGGGGATCACCCGGTCCAGCGGGGTGGCGGCCCGGGGAGCGGCTCCGGCGGCGCCCTGCGGTGGCAGGGCGGCGGTCCCCAGCCCCGCGGCCGCGACCAGCAGCAGCGAGAACAGCAGTCTGCGTCGTCTCATGGACGGTCCCTTCGGCGAACCTCGTGCAGGGCGTGGTACATGGCATGGAGCGACCGAACGGTGACCATGCGTACCGCGAGCCTCGATTCCGGTCAAGGTTCGGACCAGTTTCAGGCCGCCAAACCGGGGACGTGCCCGATAGCGGGCAGATTTCTTGCCATTCCGCGCGCCGCCCCGCAATATCGACGGGTGCTCGATCGCCGTCACCGCAGCGCTGAGGCGCCGCACGAAGACCTGGTGGACCACCTGGTGCGCAGCACACCGCTTCAGCGCGGTGAGGCCGCCCGGGTGGTGCTCGACGTGCTGGCGTACTTCGACGAGACCATCGAGGAATTCGTCCGCCGGCGCCATCGGGAGCTGCAGTCCCAGGGACTGCGCAACGAGGAGATCTTCGAACGGCTCCGCCACGAGCTGCCGCACCGCGCCGTGGCCCCGCCCGATCTCTCGGCCCGCCAGCTGCGCCGCCTCATCTACGGCTGACGGCCACACCCGGCACACCGGGCGGCCGGGCACGAACCATCGTCACCACGCTTTCTGGGAGGGTCACTGTATGTGCGGGATCGTTGGGTACATCGGCAAACGTGATGTCGCCCCGCTGCTCCTCGAGGGCCTGCAGCGCCTGGAGTACCGCGGCTACGACTCGGCGGGCATCGCCATCCACGCCAAGGGCACCGGCAAGGCCGCGGGCGGCCTGAAGACGGCCAAGGCCAAGGGCCGGGTCCGTGAGCTGGAGTCGCGCGTGCCGAAGCGCTTCGCGGGCACCACGGGCATCGCGCACACCCGCTGGGCCACCCACGGCGCGCCGACCGACGAGAACGCCCACCCGCACCTGGACACCGAGGGCAAGGTCGCGGTCGTCCACAACGGCATCATCGACAACGCCGCCGAGCTGCGCGCCAGGCTCACCGCCGACGGCATCACCTTCGCCTCGGAGACCGACACCGAGGTGCTGGCCCACCTGATCGCGCGCTCCGGCGCCGAGAAGCTGGAGGAGCGGGTCCGCGAGGCGCTGCGGCACATCGAGGGCACCTACGGCATCGCCGTGCTGCACGCCGACTTCCCCGACCGCATCGTGGTGGCCCGCAACGGCTCCCCGGTCGTCCTGGGCATCGGCGAGCACGAGATGTTCGTCTCCTCCGACGTCGCCGCGCTGGTCTCGCACACCCGCCAGGTCGTCACCCTCGACGACGGCGAGATGGCCACCCTCAAGGCCGACGACTACCGCACGTACACCACCGAGGGCTCGCGCACCACGTCCGCCCCGGAGACCGTCGAGTACGCGGCCGAGTCCTACGACCTGGGCGGCCACGACACATACATGCACAAGGAGATCTCCGAGCAGGCGGACGCGGTGGACCGCGCCCTGCGCGGCCGGATCGACGACCGCTTCTCCACCGTGCACCTCGGCGGCCTGAACCTCGACGCCCGCGAGGCGCGCGGGGTGCGCCGGGTGAAGATCCTGGGCTGCGGCACCTCGTACCACGCGGGCCAGATCGGCGCGCAGATGATCGAGGAGCTGGCCCGTATTCCCTCGGACGCCGAGCCGGCCTCCGAGTTCCGCTACCGCAACCCGGTCGTGGACCCCGACACGCTGTACGTGGCGGTCTCCCAGTCCGGTGAGACCTACGACGTGCTGGCGGCCGTCCAGGAGCTCAAGCGCAAGGGCGCCCGGGTCCTGGGCCTGGTGAACGTGGTCGGTTCGGCGATCGCCCGGGAGACCGACGGCGGCATCTACGTGCACGCAGGACCCGAGGTCTGTGTGGTCTCCACCAAGTGCTTCACCAACATGGTGGTCTCCTTCGCGCTGCTCGCCCTGCACCTGGGCCGCATCCGTGACCTGTCGGTCGCGGACGGCAAGCGGATCATCGAGGGCCTGCGCAAGCTGCCCGGCCAGATCGACGAGATCCTCAAGGGCGAGGAGCAGATCAAGACGCTGTCGGCGCAGTACGCGGACGCCAAGTCGATGATGTTCATCGGCCGGGTGCGCGGCTACCCGGTGGCGCGCGAGGCCTCCCTGAAGCTCAAGGAGGTCTCCTACATCCACGCCGAGGCCTACCCCGCCTCGGAGCTGAAGCACGGCCCGCTGGCCCTCATCGAGCCCGCCATGCCGACCGTCGCGATCGTCCCCGACGACGACCTGCTGGAGAAGAACCGCGCCGCCCTGGAGGAGATCAAGGCCCGCAGCGGCCGCATCCTGGCCGTCGCCCACCAGGAGCAGGAGAAGGCCGACCACACCATCCTCGTCCCGAAGAACGAGCCGGAGCTGGACCCGATCCTCATGGGCATCCCGCTCCAACTGCTCGCCTACCACACGGCCCTGGCCCTCGGCCGCGACATCGACAAGCCCCGCAACCTGGCCAAGTCCGTCACGGTCGAGTAGCACCTCCGGGGGAAATACAAACCGGTCCCCCTCACCGAAGCGACAATTGAGCACCCCCCACGGCGCCCAGCCACCTCCGCGAAAGCGGCGCCGGTTTAGGCGCAAAGGGGAGGCGGCGACTCCGCGGCGTGCCACCATACGCACGCGGAGCCGCCGCCTCCCCTGTACCGGCGTCGCCCATACGCCGGCGGGATGCCGCCGCCCCGGAAACCGTCACTTCCCGGCCGGCAGCACGCAGTTGCCGTGTGCGCGGCCGCCGGGCCCGTGTCGCGGCGCGCCCACGTGCCTGTTTTCTACCCGCCGCGGGGGCCGCTTTCACCTTGCCGGGTGAGCGGAAGTGCGCCTGCGCACAATCCTCATGACGCCCCCGCAACTGTGGACGTGACGGGGAGAAAGATCGCGTGAAGGAGGCGGCGCGGCACGGCAGTTGAGCGCCCCGCGCGCTTTCCGTGGGCGTGTCAGGGAATCACGATCACCGGGCGCTGGGCCCGGCGGGCGAGCCGGCCGGCCACCGAGCCGAAGATCCGGCCGACGATGCCGTGCGTGGAGCCGACCACGATCGCGTCGGCCTCGTACTCCCGGCCGACCTCCTCCAGCTCGTGGCAGATGTCGCCGCCGCGCTCGACGAGAATCCAGGGCACCTCGGTGAGGTGGTCGGCGCAGGCCAGCTCCAGGCCGAGCACCTCGGTGCGGTGATCGGGTACGTCCACGAAGACCGGGGGCTCACAGCCGGCCCAGACGGTCGTCGGCAGCCGGTTGGCCACATGGACGATGATCAAACCGGAGCCGAGGCGCCGGGCCATACCGATTGCATACGCCAATGCGCGTTCGCTCGACATGGAGCCGTCGAAGCCGACCACGACGCCGTGCCGGAAGGCGGGGTCGCAGGAATGGCGTGTCTTTTCCGCCGCTTCGAGGTCCGCCATGGGATCGGCGACCTGCTTGCGGTCCGCGGGTTCGGGGATTTCGTGACCGGCCATTGGTGTCTCGGCGAGGGCGTCCTCTTGCGGAGGGGCGAACGGGGGACGGCGATTGACTTGATCCGGCAGTTGACTGGGCTGGCTCGTCCGAAGTGCGGGAGCCATAGTTCAAAGAGGAACGATACGACTGGGAATCATCTTCCCAACCCGATACCCCAAGAGTACGGCGCCACTCCCCCGCTGCCCAGAGCCCGCCACGGACGCGGGGCGCCCGCGCGAGGTGGGGTGGGGCCTCGAACGTTCCCCGGAGCATGCCGGAGCGTGGCCCGGATGGCAATGCCCCGGCCTGCCCCCGTACGTACCCTTCCCGGTGACCCATGATCGCCGGCGCCGTTGTAGTAGCAGCCCGTCCGAGGGGAGTGCGCGGTGCCGTTGCCGTCCGACAGATCACCCGACCCGGTGAGCGATGTGGTGCGCTGGGGAACGTTCAGCTGTGCCCTGGTGCCGCTCGTACTGATCTTCAGCGGCGCCTCCTGGACCGGTGCCGCCGGGGCCGCCGCCGGTCTGGCCACGGTGACCTGCGCCTGTCGCGCCCTGTTGCGGCACTCCGAACGGACCGCCGCGCGGGTCCGGGTGCGTGAGGTCGGGAGACACCGGGACAGAAACGGACGTTCAGGGGCGGCGGCGCATGGGGGCGGGAGGCATTCCGGAGGGCGTACGCCGGTCGATTGAGGCACCGGCAACCCTGCGCGCGACCGTTTTCAGCCAACTTCCGGCCGAGGTCCCCACCTTGCCCGCGGCACCACCCAACCCTGGTGTGAGCAGGGAGGAAAGGACCGCTGGGCATGGTTGTGCCCTACTGCGAACGGGCAGAGCCGAGACGCGTACTTCCCATGTAGGCCCGACGAGTGGAACGCTTCGTGATCGAATGCTTCGCGCCAAGTTGCCATATCGACATACCAGCGGGTGGTGAACTTGGCACTCCATCCTCACGGAACACAGTAGATTCGATCTTGGTAGCAATGGCGGGGGAACTGTGCAGGACCGAGAGGGCGAGACGACCGAGGGGGGCTTAAGTGCCATGAGCCAGGACTCCGCTGCCGTACCAGATGCCGCACGCAAGCTCGCCGCCCGACGACGCCGCGAAATAGTCGCGGTGCTCCTCTTCAGCGGCGGCCCCATTTTCGAGAGCTCCATTCCGCTCTCGGTCTTCGGCATCGACCGACAGGACGCCGGCGTTCCGCGGTACCGGCTGCTTGTGTGCGCGGGCGAAGATGCACCTTTGCGCACGACCGGGGGGCTCGAACTGTCGGCCCCCTACGGGCTGGAGGCGATCTCCCGTGCCGGGACGGTCGTCGTGCCGGCCTGGCGATCCATCACCCAGGCCCCACCGCCCGCCGCGCTCGACGCGCTGCGCCGGGCGCACGAAGAGGGCGCCAGAATCGTCGGGTTGTGCACGGGGGCGTTCGTCCTCGCCGCGGCCGGACTGCTCGACGGCCGCCCGGCCACCACCCATTGGATGTACGCACCGACGCTCGCCAAGCGTTACCCGTCCGTCCATGTGGACCCCCGTGAGCTCTTCGTCGACGACGGCGACGTGCTCACCTCCGCGGGGACGGCGGCCGGTATCGACCTGTGTCTGCACATCGTGCGCACCGACCACGGCGCGGACGCCGCGAACGCGCTGGCCCGCCGGCTCGTCGTGCCGCCCCGCCGCACCGCGTCCGACATGGGACACCAGCGCTACCTGGACAGGTCATTACCTGAAGAGATCGGCGCCGACCCGCTCGCCGAGGTCGTCGCCTGGGCGCTGGAGCACCTCCACGAGCAGTTCGACGTGGAGACGCTGGCCGCGCGCGCCTAGTGGAGACGCTGGCCGCGCGCGCCTATATGAGCCGGCGCACCTTCGACCGGCGCTTCCGGTCCCTGACGGGGAGCGCTCCGCTGCAGTGGCTGATCACCCAGCGGGTGCTGCAGGCCCAGCGGCTGCTGGAGACCTCCGACTATTCGGTGGACGAGGTCGCCGGACGCTGCGGGTTCCGTTCGCCGGTCGCCCTGCGCGGCCACTTCCGGCGGCAGCTGGGCGCCTCGCCCGCCGCCTACCGGGCGGCCTACCGTGCGCGCCGGCCGCAGAACGGGGCCGAGCCCGCGCTCAGACCGGAGCGTGCCGAGCGGCCGGAGCGCGAGCGGGCCATGCTGGGCGCCGGCAACGGGGAGCGGTACGCCGCCGCGCTGGCCGGCCACGGCCTCGCGACCGCGGAAGCGGCCGAAGCGGGCAAACCGCAGTCGGACGCGTACGCCTCCCGGATGCCGGAATCCCCGGTCGGCCGGGGTCCGGGCCGCCCCGTGCTGCCCGGACAGCGGGAGCGCCCCGTAGGGTGAGATGTATGAACGATCGCATGGTGTGGATCGACTGCGAGATGACCGGTCTCTCGCTGGCGAATGACGCGCTCATCGAGGTGGCCGCCCTGGTCACCGACTCGGAGCTGAATGTGCTGGGCGACGGGGTGGATGTGGTGATCCGCCCCCCGGCCGACGCACTCGGCACCATGCCGGAGGTGGTGCGGCAGATGCACACCGCCTCCGGGCTGCTGACGGAGCTGGACGGCGGCACCACGCTGGAGGCGGCCGAGGCGCAGGTGCTCGCCTACATCAAGGAGCATGTGCCCGAGCCGGGGAAGGCGCCGCTGTGCGGCAACTCCGTCGGCACCGATCGTGGCTTCCTGCTGCGTGACATGCCGACCCTGGAGAGCTATCTCCACTACCGGATCGTCGATGTCTCGTCCGTGAAGGAACTGGCCCGCCGCTGGTTCCCGCGGGCCTACTTCAACAGTCCGGACAAGAACGGCAACCACCGGGCGCTGGCGGACATCCGTGAGTCCATCGCGGAGCTTCGCTACTACCGGGAGGCGGTCTTCGTGCCGCAGCCCGGCCCCGACTCGGACAC
The DNA here is from genome assembly GCF_043199295.1 of Streptomyces sp. NPDC048612. Lineage (NCBI taxonomy): Bacteria > Bacillati > Actinomycetota > Actinomycetes > Kitasatosporales > Streptomycetaceae > Streptomyces > Streptomyces sp. NPDC048612. Next base: position 121,499 of record NZ_JBICVV010000017.1, on the reverse strand, counting down.
CGCGAAGGCCATCGCCGCCAAGCACGTCCTTCCTGCTGAACCGCAGTCCGCACCGCAGTGACCCGCGGGGCGTGTGTCGTGCGGGCCCCCACGGGCCGACCGTGACCCGCACGACACGCCCTCGGGCCCGGGACACAAAACCTGGGCGCGAGCACCCCTCCGGACCCTGTACACTTTTTCTCAGCCGGTGGGGAAAAAGAACCACACAGCACCGGTCATGGTGGGTATAGCTCAGCTGGTAGAGCACCTGGTTGTGGTCCAGGATGTCGCGGGTTCAAGTCCCGTTACTCACCCCACTTCAAGGCCCCCGACCTCAGGTCGGGGGCCTTGGCGTTTGCCGGGGTGAGGGCCGGCGCGGAGAAGGTCGGCGCGAGGGGCCGGGGACGGCCGTCGGCTCGCGGAGCGCGGCTTCCCGTCAGCCGATGTGCAGATGTCCTTACGCCAGGGGAACCAATGGGGACACCAAAGGGAACCAAGGGGGCATTTCCGTCAGGCGAGGGTGCGGTGGTGAGCGGCGGCCGGCGGGCCCGGGGGGGGCCGGCGATCTTCGGGTGAGCGCGCTCACGGGCCAGCCGTGCACGCGGGAAGGCGGGGCACGGCGGGTGGGGGGAACCCGCTGTGCCCCGCCCGGGGGCGGACGGTCCGGGCAGGGGGGACCGGACCGTCCGGTGGGGGTCAGCCCTTGTAGGCGGCGAAGGCCTTGGTGAAGTCCAGCGGCTTCTGCTCGACGGAGCTGCAGGTCGGCTGTGCGGAGGTGGCGGCGCCGCCCGGGCAGGCCTGGTCACGGGTCGAGGACCACATCGACAGCCAGGCCAGGTGCTTGTCCTTGGCGAACTTCACCAGCTGGGTCGCGTCGGCGGCCTTGAAGACCTCGCCCTGGACGTCGTTGACGCCGATCATCGGGGTCACGGCCACGGTCTTCCAGGCGGCCGCGTCGCTCAGGCGGAGGGCCTTCTTCAGCTGGCCCTGGGTGGCCGTGGCGGCCTGGGTGGCGTAGGTGCCCATGTCGCCGCTGTAGGAGGTGCCGTAGTCCATCGCCATGATGTTGACGGCGGAGATCTTGACGCCGTTCTTCCTGGCGTCGGCGACCAGGTTCACCCCGTCCTGGGTCAGACCCTCGGGCATGACCGGCAGGGTGAAGGAGACGTCCAGGTTGGGGTGCTTCTTCTGGAGCTGGGCGATGGCCTGGGCGCGGCGGGTGTTGGCGGCGGTGTCGGGCAGGGCGCCGCCCTCGATGTCGAAGTCGGCCTTGGTGAGCTTGAACCGGTCGATGACCTTGCCGTACGCGGCGGCCAGCTCGTCCGCGGAACCGCAGGCCAGACCGAGTTCGGAGCCGTTGGCGCCGCCGAAGGAGACCCGGACGTCGCCGCCGGCCTTGCGCAGCGCGGGGATCTGCCGGGCCACCGGGTTGTCACCCAGTTCGCCCGCGCCGCCCCACTTGGGCTCACAGCCGCCGCCCGAGGTGACGAAGGCGAGGTGGAACTCCTTCACCCCGGTCTTCCTGGCGGTGCCGGCCAGGTCGTAGGCCGGGCTGAGCGAGGTGTCGACGTACGGGGCGAAGCCGGCCGCCGCCTTCGCGGGGGTGCCCCCGGCCCGCGGCGCCTTGGCGGCCAGGGCGGAGCCGCCGAGGGCGAAGGCGCCGCCGGCCGCGACCGCGGCGGCCGCGCCGGTCACGATCAGCTGGGTGGTGCGGCTCTTGCGCCGGCGGTGTACCGAGGGAGTCATCGCGTGCCTGCCTGTCGTCATGAGGGGGGAGGGGGCTGCACCGTGGTGCGTCCCGCACGCTAGCGACAGCGAAACGGACAAAAGCCGGGAACGGAGCGGCAGTTGGCGGAATTATGTCCGCCTTAAGGCGGCGAAAGGGAGCGGTTAAGGGCCCCTGGCATGTGCCCCGTTCAGGCCCCGGTGCGGGTGGCGCGCCGCCCGCACCGGGGACGGAGGGTGCGGCGCAGCCGGTGGCCGCGCCGGCCGCCGCGCGGGGCGCCCCCGCCGTCCAGCGCCAGCCAGACGCGTACCTCGGTGCCGCCGAGCACCGAGCGGCCCAGGCGTACGTCGCCGCCGGTGGACTCGGCCAGCCGGCGCACGATGTCCAGCCCGAGTCCGGTCGAGCCGGCCCCGCCCCCGCCGTGGCCACGGCGCAGCGCGGCGTCCGGGTCGGCGATGCCCGGCCCGGCGTCCGAGACCAGCACGATCACCGCCTCCTCGGCGTTGTGGACGTCGACCGCGAAGGCGGTGCCCTCGGGGGTGTGCCGGAAGACGTTGCCGAGCATCGCGTCCAGGGCGGCGGCGAGGTCGGGGCGGGCGACGGGGATGCGGACGGGCTGGTCCGCGCCGGCGATGCGTACCGTGCGGCCCTCGTCCTCGGCGAGCGCCGACCAGAACTCCATCCGCTCGCGGATCACCTCGGCGGCGTCACAGCCGGCCGCGGCGGCCGCCTGCTGGGTCTGGGCCTTCTGCTCCCGGGCGGTGCGGATGATCTGGTCGACCTCGCGCTCCAGCTGCTCGACGGCGGACCGGGTCTGCTCGGCGGCCGGGGTATCGCCGAGCGAGGCGGCGTTGAGGCGGAGGACGGTCAGCGGGGTGCGCAGCCGGTGCGAGAGGTCGGCGGCCAGCTCCCGTTCGTTGGCGAGCAGCTGGACGACCTGGTCGGCCATGGAGTTGAACGCGGCGGCCGCGTCGCGCAGTTCCGTGGGGCCGTCCTCCGGGACGCGTACGCCGAGCCTGCCCTTGCCGAGGTCGTGGGCGGCGCCCGCCAGCCGTTCGGCGGGCCGCACCATGCGGGTGCCGAGCCGGTCGGCGACCGCGACCGAGCCGATGACCAGCGCCAGGCCGACCCCGGCCAGCACCAGCCAGGAGGTGTCGACGCCGCGGGTGAGCGCCTCGTCGGGGACGAACACCTCGACGACGGCGATACCGGAGGCGACCGCCGTCGGCTGGAGCAGCGAGGTGCCGCCCGGGACCGGGGAGATGGAGGCCCGGCCCAGCTTGACGGCGGCCGCGACATCGGCCTGCGGGGCGCGCCGGGAGCCGATCTCGGCGGCGGTGTCGTGCTTGCCGTTCGCCGGGACATGGACGCCGATCCGGCCGCCGGAGCCGGTCTCGGCGCTGGCCACCGCGCGTTCGAGCTGGCCGCGGTCGGTGGTGATGGCGAGGACCGGGCCGATGGTGGCGGCCTGCCGCTCGGCGTTGGTGTAGGCGCGGTCGCGGGCCAGCTCCTTGACGACCAGTCCGAGGGGGACGGCGAACGCGACCACGACCATGGTGGTGACCGCCAGCGCCACCTTGACCAGTGCCCATCTCACCGTGGCGGCTCCAGCTTCACCCCGACGCCCCGCAGGGTGTGCAGATAACGCGGCTTCGCCGCGGTTTCGCCCAGTTTGCGGCGCAGCCAGGACAGATGGACGTCGATGGTCTGGTCGTCGCCGTAGGACTGCTGCCAGACCTCGGCGAGGAGTTCCCTGCGGGGGACGACCACGCCCGGCCGCCCGGCGAGGAACGCCAGCAGGTCGAACTCGCGGCGGGTCAAGTCGAGTGCGGCGCCGTCGAGTTCGGCCTGCCGGCGCAGCGGGTCGATGGACAGGCCGCCGACCCGGATCACCCGGGAGGGCGGTTCCGCGCCGGCCGCGGCGGCCCGGGAGCGGCGCAGGACGGCCGCCATCCGGGCCGAGAGGTGCTCGACGGAGAACGGCTTGGTGAGGTAGTCGTCGGCGCCGTCGTTCAACAGCCGTACGATGTCCGCTTCGTCGTCCCGGGCTGTGGCGATGATCACTGGGACATCGGTGATTCCGCGAAGCATCTTGAGCGCCTCGCCCCCGTCCAGATCGGGCAGCCCGAGGTCGAGAATGACGACGTCGAAGCCGACGTGTGCCACCTCGCGCAGCGCCTCCAGGGCGGTACCGACGCTGCGTACCGTATGGGAGGCCTCGGTCAGATGCCGGATGAGGGCCGAGCGTACGAACTGGTCGTCCTCGACCACGAGCACACTTGCCATGGGCGGCACCGTACGCCATTCGAGCGACCTGACCGGCCCGGGGTTGACAGCGGTGCGGTGGGGTCCGCGGCTTCCGGCCCGGGCTGCGTGCGGGCGGCCCGGTGGTGCAGTATGAGCCCAATGCAACGAGGACTGGTTCACGCGGCGGCCTGGACGCTGGCGACCGGCGCCGCGGTCGCCCTGTCGTGGTTCGGGGTGCACACCGTGCTGTCCGGCACGATGTACGACGCGCCGCGCGCCCTGCCGCTGACCGAGCAAGTGGCCGCCTCGGAACGGCAGTCGGACGACCGCGCCACCCCGCGCGTCTCCTCCACCCACCGCCCCAAGCCGTCCTCCTCCCCCGGCCGCGGCACGCCCCCCGACCGGGAACCGTCGTCCCCGGCCACGCCGTCGCACACCGGCTCCGCCCACCCCCGGAACCCGTCCACCGACCGTCCGGACGGCACCGGCCCGCCCACCGACGGCCATGTCAAGAGCTACTCCACGGCGGGCGGCCGGGTGGTCATCGACATGGACGAGCGGTCCGCCCAGCTGGTGTCGGCGACGCCGAACCCCGGCTGGGAGATGCAGGTGTGGAAGCAGGTCGGGTGGCTGCGGGTGGACTTCACCGGCGGCGGCGCCCACACGTCCGTGATCTGCACCTGGAACGGCCATCCGCCGACCGTGCAGACCAGCAACCAGGCGACCTGAGGCCGCTCGCGCGGGGCCCGGTCACGAACGGGCGGGCGTACGGCGTCAGTCGAAGGCGCCGGACGGCGGGGCGGGTGAGGCGGTGGCCGTGGCGTCGGTCACCGGGGCCGCGCCGCCGGTGAAGTCCAGCAGTGCGCGGCCGTGTTCGACCCGGCCGGACTGCGGATCGGTCGCCGCCCGCCGGGTCAGCTCGGCCACCGGCAGCTCCCCGTCGGCGGCCAGCAGCACGGCGTTGCCGAAGCGCCTGCCGCGCAGCACCGCCGGGTCGGCGGTCAGACACAGCTCGGGGAAGACCGTGCCGACGGTGGCGATCTGGCCGCGCAGGAACCGCAGCGGCGGCCCGTCGGCGAGGTTCGCCGCGTAGAACCCGCCGGGCCGCAGCGCCCGGTGGATCTCCGTCACGAACTCGGTGCTGGTCAGATGCGCGGGCGTGCGGGCGCCGGCGAAGACATCGGCGATGACCAGGTCCGCCCAGCCGTCCGGGATCTTCGCCAGACCGGCGCGGGCGTCGCCGCCGCGCACCCGTATCCGCCAGCCGCTGTCCCACGGCAGCTGCCGGCGGACGAGCTGGACGAGGGCCGCGTCGATCTCGACGGCCTGCTGGGTGGACCGCGGGCGGGTCGCCGCGACATAGCGGGCCAGGGTCAGGGCGCCGCCGCCGAGATGGACGACGCGCAGCGGTTTGCCGGGCGGTCCGGCCAGGTCGGCGACGTGCCCGAGCCGCCGCTGATAGGGGAAGTCCAGGAACGCCGGGTCGTCGAGGTCCACATGGGACTGCGGGGCACCGTCGATCAGCAGCGTCCAGCCGCGCGGCCGGTCCCGGTCGGGCCGTAGCTCGGCAACCCCGCCGTCCACCGGTCCGGTGACGGACTCCGCACCGCCGCGCCCGCGTCTGCTCTTCGCCATGCCCCCAGTATGGCCGGTGCCCGGGATGCCGTATCCGCTGGTCAGCGCGATAGCGGGCCCCGGAGAGCCGGGGAGGTGGGGGTACGGAGCAGAGTGGCGGACCACCCGACCGAGGTCAGGGCGATCCGCCAACTGCACATCATGACCCGTGCCGGCCCGATGCCTTCCGGACCGGCGGGCGGGTCACCGGTTGAGGCAGACGTTCCCGAACGCCGGGTTCAGCAGCGCGGCGACGTTGAGGCTGTTGCCGCAGACGTTGATCGGGATGTTGATCGGAACCTGGACATTGTTGCCGCTGAGGATGCCCGGGGAACCCGCGGCAAAGCCCGCCGCGTTGGCACCACTGCGGTGGTTGTACAAACCGCGGTGGTCGTGGCGGTAGTGGTCGCCACGATCGTGACGGCCGTGGTCCCCAGCAGATGCGATGCCTGCGCCACCCAGAACCATGGCACAGCTGGCCGCAGTCATCGCGGCGGTCGTAACAAACCGCTTCATCCCATTCTCCTTTCAGTTCGCGAATGGGGCAACCGGTCACAACGAGCGAAATGAGGCAGGGATGCGGGCGTTCCCTCTTCCGGGAAATCCTTAGCCCTTATGGCAGCAATCACCGGGCAATACAAACTCCCGCATTCCACCGAATGGCCGCCCCCGGCCGGGGTCCGGCGTGCCTGTCGCGGTTTCCGGGATGATTTCTGTCAGAGTGCTCTCCTGTTTGACTGATTGAAGTCGGAGAGGAAGACATGCGGAAGTCGCTGGACCGCACCGGGCGCGGCGTCGTATGCACACTGGCCTCCTTGGCATTGTCGGCCGCACTGTCTTCGGCGGTGGCCGCACCGGCGACCACTGAATCCGCCGAATCCGCACGAATTCCCTTCGCCGAGCGCTATCACGCCACTCTGCACGGCGGTATCACCCGCGCCGCCAACTCCTCGGTCACCTGCAAAGCGGCGGCCGGCCGCACCACCACTCCGTGCGCGGCGGCCCAGCAGGGCGCCGCCGGCAGCAACGGCCAGTACCGGATGGCCGCCATCGACGTCGACTCCGACGCCCGCACCGACAGCTCCAGCAGCGCCACCCTGCACCTCCCGGCCGGTTCCCGGGTGCGCTACGCCCGGCTGTACTGGGGCGGCAGTCTGCGGGGCAACGGGCAGCGGACCACCGGGGAGCACGGCAAGGTGCTGATCGCCGGGCCGGGCGGCCGGTATCGGGAGGTGCGCGCCGACACCATGACCGGGCACCGCCCGCACTCCGCCGCCGCCGGATTCCAGGCGTCCGCCGAGGTCACCGAACTGGTGCGGAGCAGCGGCGGCGGCGCCTACACGGTGGCGCGGACACAGCAGGCGACGGGCCGTTCGGCGGCCGGTCTCTGGGGCGGCTGGACATTGGTGGCCGCGTACGAGACCGCAAAACAGCCGCTGCGCAGAATCGCGCTCTGGGACGGCTTCCAGTCGCTGGACGCGGACCGCAGAGAACTTTCGGTACGGCTGTCCGGGCACGGCATTCCGGTGAATTCCCGGGGCCGCGCGGGCGTGGTGGCATACGACGGGGACCGGGGCAGCGGAAAGGACACGCTCTCCGTCCGGGCCGGTCTCCACCGCGCGCACACGGTGCGCGATGCGGCCAATCCGGCGAACGACGTGATGAACTCTACGGTCACCGATTTCGGCCGGGCGACGCTTCGGTGGCCCGCTTACCGGAACACCCTCGGATTCGATTCCGACGTATTCGACATCACGCCCGCGCTGCACTCCGGCGGCGACCGGCTCGCTTTCCGCTTCACCACCGGCAAACCCGGATATCTGCTCGGCGCGCTCTTCGTCCAGACCGATACCGGGCGCTGAGCGGCGCACCCGGAATTCCCGCCGTACCCGGAGACGGAGAGCGGATCAGCCGATGACGACGGAGAGCGCGGACGCGCACCGCCCCGCCCCGGTCCCCTCCCCGCCGGCGGTCCCCCGCCCGGCGGCCGCGGTCCGGCCGCCCCGCGCGCCGGGGCGGGACACCCTTCCCCCGCCCCGGCCCGGCCGCGGCGTACGGCAGCGGGCCGTCGCCCCGCTGCCGGCCGCCGACGCGCTGGCCACCCTGGCCACCGCGCTGCTCGTCCTCGGCACCGCGACGCCGCCGGCCGTGCTCGGCCTGCTCCTCGCGGGAGCGCTGCTGCTGCACGCGCACGCCGGTCTCTACCGTCCCGGTCCCGCTCCCAGCGTGCTGACCGTCCTGCCGACGCTGCTGGCCCGGTCCGCCGTCTGCTGGTGCGCGGCGGCCGGGGTGCTCGCCGCCGTCCACCCGGGGCAGGCCCTGCCGCCGGGCCTGCCGGCGGGTGCGGTGGCGGTGCACACCGCGCTGCTCTGCGGCGGCCGGGCCGCGGTCCACCGGGCCCGCCGGCTGGCCGCCCGGCGCCGCCCGCGCGCCACGCTGATCGTCGGCAGCGACCCGGTGGCCGGGCAGCTCGCCGCCGTCCTGCACGCCCGCCCCGGGTTCGGGATGCGCCCGGTCGGCGTGGTCGTCCCGGCGTCGCTCCCGGACGGGCCCGGTGCCACCGCCGCCCCCGCCGGACCGCCGCTGCCGCGGCTGCGCTCCGCGCAGGACGTCACCCGGGCCGTCATCCGCAACACCGTGCGGGACGTGGTGTTCACCCTGCCGCCGTACGGCGATCCGCACACCGCCGCGCTGCTGCGCCGCTTCGTCGACCAGGGCTCGGCCGTCTGGCTGGCCGGCCCGGCGGCCGCCCGCGAGGGCCGGTCACCGCAGGCGGGCACCGACCATCTGTGGGGCTTCGCCTTCCGGCGCCTGGACACCGCCCCGCCCCGGCACGGCGGGGGCGGCAAGCGGCTGCTGGACCTCACGCTGGCCGCTTCGGCGCTGGTGGTCCTGGCCCCGGTGCTGCTGGGCTGCGCCCTCGCGGTGCGGCTCGCCGTCGGGCCCGGCGTGCTCTTCCGTCAGGAACGCCTCGGGCAGGGGGGCCGCGGCTTCACCCTGCTGAAGTTCCGCACCTGGCAGCCGCGGGACACACACGAGGCGGCGACGCGGTGGAGCCTGGCGGACGAGCCCCGGATGAGCCGGGTCGGGCGGCTGCTGCGGCGCAGCTCGCTGGATGAGCTGCCGCAGCTGTGGAACGTGCTGCGCGGGGAGATGAGCCTGGTCGGGCCGCGGCCGGAACGCCCCTTCTTCGTCGAGCGGTTCCTGCGGACCTGCCCGGAGTACGGCGCCCGGTACCGCATGCGGCCCGGCATGACCGGCCTGGCCCAGGTGCACCGGCTGCGCGGCGACACCTCCGTCGAGGACCGGGCCCGCTTCGACAACCTCTACATCGACAGCTGGTCGCTGCGGCAGGACCTGCTGATCCTGCTGCGCACCGTGGTCTCCGTGGTGCGGCTGGAGGGCCGGTGAGCACCGGCGCGCCGCCGCCGGGCCGCCGCCACGGCCGCACCGCCGCGGTGCCCGTACCGCCGGGCGGTCCCGGCGGCGACCACGCCCGGAGGCCACCGGGCCCGCCCGACCGCGCCCGGCACCCGCTGCGGCGCCGTGCCCTGCCCCCCGACCGGACCACGACCCCGGCCGCTACCTCTGGAGGCATCCGGTGAAGGTTCTGCACGTGATCACAGACCTCGACGTGGGCGGCGCCGAACAGCAGCTGCGGCTGCTGCTGCGCCGGCTCCCCGTGCCCTGCGAGGTCCTCAGCCTGACCGGTCAGGGCCCGGTCGCCGAGGGCATCGCGGCCGACGGCACCCCCGTCGGCCACCTCGGCATGACCGGCAACCGGGACCTGACCGCGCTCCCCCGCCTCACCCGGCTGATCCGCGACGGCGGCTACGACCTGGTGCACACCCACCTCTACCGGGCCTGCGTCTACGGCCGGGTCGCCGCCCGGCTGGCCGGTGTACGGGCCGTGGTCGCCACCGAGCACTCCCTGGGCGACGCGGTCATCGAGGGCCGCCGGCTGACCCGCGGCGTCCGCACGCTCTACCGGGCCACCGAACGGCTGGGGACGTCCACGGTCGCCGTCTCGGACACCGTCGCCGCCCGGCTGCGCCGCTGGGGCGTGCCGGAGGAGCGGATTCATGTGGTGCCCAACGGCATCGAGGCGCACCGCTTCGGCTTCGATCCGGCGGCGCGGGCGCTGGTGCGGACCCGGCTGGGGCTGCCGCTGGACGCCTTCGTGGTCGGCGGCGCCGGGCGGCTGGTACCCGGCAAACGGTTCGACGTCCTGGTCCGCGCCGTGACCCAACTCCCCGGAGTGCACCTGCTGTTGGCGGGTGCGGGGCCGGAGCGGGAGATGCTGCGGCGGATGGCGCAGCAGTTCGGCTCGGGCGACCGTATCCATCTGCTGGGCGAGCGCGACGGCGCGGTCGACGGGGCCGCCGACGGCCGGGGCGCCCCCGGGCCCGACATCCCCGGTCTGCTCTCGGCCATCGACGTCTTCGTCTCGCCCTCCCCGGACGAGGCGTTCGGCCTGGCCGTCCTGGAGGCACTCGCGTCCGGGCTGCACGTGCTCTACGGCAGCTGCCCGGCCGTCGACGAGCTGCCCGCCGACCAGGCCCCCGGCGCCCGCCACTTCGGCCTGAACGTCCATGAACTGGCCACCGCCCTGCGGGAGCTGCGGCGCCGGGGGCCGGACCGGCTGCCGGTCCCGCCGGTGGTGCGGCGCTACGACATCAGCCGCAGCGCCGAGGCCCTGCTGTCCGTGTACGAGCAGGCCATGGCCGGCGCCCCGGCCCGGCACGGGAGCCCGGCGGCGGTCCCGCCCCCGCAGGGCCGGGCGTCCGCGCTCCCCCCGGCGAGCGTGTCACTGCCGGACCCGGCCCGGTCACCGGACCCGTCCCCGCTCTCGAACCGGTAGCCGGCGGTCCGGCCGACCGGGGACGGGCCCCACGCCCCGCACCGCACCCACAGAAAGCGCAGGGAAATTCCATGTACGACCTCGTCGTGGTGGGCGCCGGCCCCTACGGACTCTCGATCGCCGCGCACGCGGCGGCGGCCGGCCTGCGGCTGCGGGTCCTGGGCCGGCCGATGGCCTCGTGGCGCGACCACATGCCCGACGGCATGCTCCTCACGTCCGAGCCCTGGGCCACCGCTCTCTCCGCCCCGGCCGGCGGTCACACCCTGGCCGAGTACTGCGCCGCCCACGAGCTGACCGCCGAGCACGGCGTCCCGCTGCCGGCCGCCACCTTCGCCGCGTACGGCAGCTGGTTCGGCGAACGGGCGGTGCCGCGGACCGAGGAGGTCACCGTCACCGCCGTCCGCCCGGACGGCGACGGCTTCCACGTCGAGACGGACGACGGTGAGCAGATCGCCACCCGGACGGTGGTGCTCGCCCTCGGGATGCCGCCGTTCGCCAATCGCCCCTGGCCGCTGCTCGAACTGCCCCCGGAGCTGGCCTCGCACAGCAGCGACCACCGCGATCTGCGCCGCTTCCACGGCCAGGACGTGGCCGTGATCGGCTCCGGGCAGTCCGCGCTGGAGACCGCGACCCTGCTGGCCGAACAGGGCGCCAGGCCCCGGCTCGTGGCCCGCGCCGACCGGCTGCGCTGGCGGACCGCGCCGCCGCCGCTGGAGCGCGGCCGGCTGCGCGCGCTGCGCGACCCGCACTCCGGGCTCGGCACCGGCTGGCCGAGCTGGCTGTGGTCGGAGCTGCCCGGGGCGGTACGCCGGCTGCCGCCGGGGACCCGGGTGCAGCTCGCGGAGAACGCGCCGGCCCCGGCGGGCGCGTGGTGGCTGCGGGAGCGCTTCGAGCCGGCGGTGCCGGTCCTGCTGAGCCACCGCGTCCGGGCGGCGACTCCCCACGAGGGCGGGGTGCGGCTCCATCTCACCCATACGGACGGCGGTTCCGAGACCGTGGACGCCCAGCACGTGGTGGCGGCCACCGGCTTCACCCCGGACCTGGGGCGGCTGCGGCTGCTGCACCCCCAGGTGCGCACCACGCTGCGGACGGTGGGCGGCAGCCGGGCGCCCGAGCTGAGCGCCGGCTTCGAGTCGTCCTGGCCCGGACTGTTCTTCGCGGGGATGCTGACCGCGCCGTCCTTCGGCCCGTCGATGCGCTTCGTGCACGGTGCGGGCTTCACCGCGGCGCGGCTGCTGCGCGGCGTGCAGCGGCGGCTCGGCGACCGCCGCCGCGCCACCACCATCCCCCGCCCGGCCCGCGACAGCACCCCGGCCGCGCACTGACGGACCCTCAGAAGGCAGCCCGTACGAAGGGGCCGTCCGGCGCCGGCCGGGCGGCCCCTTCCGTCCGCGGCCGCGGACCGGGCGCCGTCACTGGCAGCGGTCGACGGCCTCGATCGTGCGGGCCGCCTCGCCGAGCGCCGCGCGCAGGACGGCCGGATCGGTGGCGACGGCGCCCGCACCCTCCGGGGGCACCAGCCAGCCGGTGCCGGTCACCGGCGGCTGGGCCGGGGCGCCTTCGTGCTCCTCGCACAGCGCGCCCAGCGCGATCCCCCGCCCGGAGGTCTGGGTACAGGCGCTGCCCGGCACGTCCCAGCCGTCCGCCGTGCCGGCCGGCACCAGGAAACCGAGGGTGTCGCAGGCGCCGTCGTGCAGCACCGGGCCGACACCGTCCCGCAGCCGGAGGATGTCCACCGCCTCCAGCCCCTGCCGGGCCGGCACCGTGACGAGGTCACACGCCTGGGCCGGTACCGCCGGCGCCCCGGCCGCGACGGCCTGCCGACGGCCGCCGGCCTGGCCCGCGGACCCGTTGCCGCCCCTGCTCACGCCGGTCTCCCACACGGAGAACCCCTCCTCCTGTACCTGCCCGACCCTTTACACCGACTTCAACGGCCAGACGTGTCAACAGCTACGGCGGCGTAACGCTGCAAAGGATGGCAGTTCATGGCAGATCGCGCGCGAGATATCCGATTTGTGGCCAAACTCTCCGTATCGGAGCCATCACAGCCGGTACGGTCAACCCGCCGCACCGCCAGGAGGCGGCAACGCCACCTGATGGCACGGAAAGGGCACGGAGAGGGTCCGCCATGACGTCGCCAGCAGCCAGTTCCGCGTCGTCCCGCACCGTACCCGCCCGCCCGAACCTCGCTTTCCGACAGCTGCGCGGCCGGCTGTCACCGGGCGAGTTCGCGGCGGCGGTCCGACGGTCCGCCCGTGAGATCGGCGAACAGGTCTCGTGCGACGCCCGCTATGTGGGCCGCGTCGAGTCCGGGGAGATCCGGTGCCCGAACTACGCCTACGAGCGGGTGTTCCGGCACATGTTCCCCGGGCTGACGCTGCCCGACATGGGCTTCGCGCCGCGCGAGGCGGTGCGCGGACGGGGGGCGCGTACGGCGGCGGTCGGCGCCGCGCCCCTGGCAACCGAACCCGACCACCGCGATACCCGTATCCAGATCTGCGAGGAGAGCGACGTGCTGCGTCGCGCGTTCATCACCGGCGGCCCGGCAGCAGCCCTGGGCTTCGCCGCGCTGCATCCCATCGAGGCGGCCGCCGCGGCGGCCGCCCATGTGCCGGGCCCGCGCGTCCCCGCCACCGGCCGGCCCGGGGCCGCCGAGGCCGCCGCCGTCGAGGAGGCCGTCCGCCACATCCGGCTGCTGGACGACCGGCACGGCGCGGAGGGCATCTACCGCCGCGCCACCCAGCCGCTGCGCGCCGCCTACGAGTTGCTGGACGCGGGCGTGCAGCGCAGATCGGTGTCCGACCGGCTGCACGCCGGGGCGGGGGAACTCGCCATCACCGTGGGCTGGCTGGCCCACGACTCGGGCCGCTTCGACGACGCCCGCTCGCACTACGCCGAGGCGCTGGCCACCGCCCGGGTCTGCGGTGACGCCGCCCTGGAGGCGCACGCCTTCTGCAACACCGCCTTCCTGGCCCGCGACGCCGGCCGGCCGCGCGAGGCGGTGCGGGCCGCGCAGGCCGCGCAGCAGGCCGCCAAGCATCTGGCCTCGCCGCGGCTGCTGTCGCTGCTGGCGCTGCGGGAGGCGGGCGGCTGGGCGGGGCTGGCCGACCGCACCGGCTGCGAGGAGGCGCTGGCGCGGGCCGGGCGGCTGTTCGCGGGCGGGCCGCGGGACGGCGACCCGGAGTGGATGACGTTCTACGGCGAGGCCGAACTCGCGGGCCTGGAGGCGCAGTGCTGGTCGGCCCTGGGTGAGGCGGGGCGCGCCGCGGAGCACGCGCGCCGGGCGGTGGCGCTGCAGGATGCCCACTTCACCCGCAACATCGCCCTGTTCACCGCGGAGCTGGCCGGTGACCTGGCGGCCGGCGGGGAGGCCGAGGAGGCCGCCGCGGCCGGGGACCGGGTGCTGACGCTGCTGGAGCAGGTCCGTTCGGCCCGTATCCGGACGATGCTCGACGACACGGCCCGGAGGCTGCGGGCGTACCACGGGGACGCGGTGGCCGGCTTCCTGGAGCGGCACGCGGCCTCGGCGGCGGCCGCCCGCGGGACGACGGCCGCGGGCTGACGGGGCGCCGGCCCGGCGCCCCGTCGGCCGGAACGCGCGCGCCGCGGCCGCCGGCCGTCGTTCAGCCGAGGTGCCCGGTGTCGTTCCAGCGCTCGATCGCCGGTTCCCCGTAGGCCCAGCCGAGCACCGACAGGGAGGTCGGCTCCAGCCGGATGCGGGCGCCGAAGGAGATGTCCAGGCCCAGCCAGCGGGCGCCGAGGGCGCGCAGGATGTGGCCGTGCGCGAAGACCAGCACATCGCGGTCGGCGGACCGCGCCCAGCCGATGACCTCGTCCGCCCGCGCGGTGACCTCGGCGAGCGTCTCGCCCTCGGGCACCCCGTCGCGCCAGATGAGCCAGTCCGGCCGGCCGGACTTGATCTCGGCCGGGGTCAGGCCCTCGTACGCGCCGTAGTCGATCTCCATCAGCGCGTCCCACGGCTGCGCCCGGTCGCCGAAACCGGCCAGCTCGCAGGTCTCCCGGGCGCGCACCAGGGGGCTGGTGCGGACCTCGACGTCCGGCAGTCCGTCCCAGGGGGCGCGGTGCAGCCGCTCGCCCAGCAGCTCGGCGCCGCGCCGGCCCTCGTCCAGGAGCGGGACGTCCGTACGGCCGGTGTGCCGGCCGGACAGGGACCACTCGGTCTGTCCGTGCCTGGCCAGGAAGATGCGCGCTGCCATGGTCGTACCTCTCGCCGATCGCTCGGCTGCTCGTGCTCGGTGCGGGCGGCGTCGGCCGCGGGCCTTCCATCATCGCGCACCGGGTCGTTTTGTCCCCGGCCGGGGAGGCCGCCCCGCCCCCGGGGCCCGGCGCGCGGGGTGCTGCCGCACGCGGGGTACGGGCACCGGGCGCGGCGTCCGGCGGCGGCCGGCCGGCGGGCGGTCGCCCCGGATGTCGGTGCCGGATGCGAGACTTTCGCGGGTGAACGTTTCGCGCGAGAGTCGACCCGCGTCGGCCGCCCCTCCGGCGGCGCAGCCGACGGCGACGCCGGGCCCGCGGCCGGGAGAGGAGTCCGCCGTCCACCGGCGCAGACTCACCGAGCTGCGCGGCCCCGGTGTCAGCGCCCGCTCCCTCGACGCCCGCGCGCTCGCCGCGCTGGCCGCCAACCCGGGCTGCCGCCGCCGCGCGCTGCTGGACGGCGCGGGGATCGACAAGCTCGCGCTGGCCCAGGCGCTGGGCTCACCGGCGGCCTACGGCCAGTCCCAGTTCGCGCTGGTGCGGGGCAACGCCTTCGAGGCCCGGGTGAAGGCCGACGGCGGCACGGAGCTGCTGCGGCTGCTGCACGAGCGGCTGGCGCCCGGCACCCCGCCGCCCGCGCCGGAGGAGGTCGCCACCCCCGATCTGTCCGCGGCCGGGCCCCAGGGCCGGGCGGCGCGGACGGCGCTGGCGCTGCGCGAGGCGACCGCGGCCGGCGGCTGGGCGCTGCTCGACCATCCGATGCTGGTCGTCGAGGTGGCCGGGGCGCCGGCCTATGTGGAGCCGGACGCGGTGGTGGTGCATCCGGACGGCAGCTGGACGGTCGTCGAGATCAAGTCCTTCCCGATGATCGACGGTTCGGCGGACGCCGCCAAGGTGGGCGCCGCCGCGCGGCAGGCCGCGGTGTACGTACTCGCCCTGGAGCCGGTGGCCAGTCACGTCGGCGCGCACACCGGCCGCGAGGCACACGTCCGCGACCGGGTGCTGCTGGTGTGCCCGAAGGACTTCGCCAACCTCCCGGCCGCCGCCGTCGTCGACGTCCGCAAGCAGCTGGCCACGACCCGGCGGCAGCTGTCCCGGCTCACCCGGGTCGAGGAGATCGCCGCCGCGCTCCCCCCGGACACCACCTTCGACCTCCGGCTCGCGGACGACGGGAGGACCGCGACCCGCCGCCCGGAGGAGCTGGCCGAAGCCGTGGAGCTGGTCGAAGCGGCCTACGCCCCCGAGTGCCTGGCCGCCTGCGAACTGGCCTTCCACTGCCGTAAGCGGTCCCGGGAGGACGGTGCGGTGGAGGCCCTGGGGCGCGGTGTCCGGGGCGAGTTGGGCGGGCTGCACACCATCGAGGAGGTGCTGGCGGCGGCCCGCGCCGGCGGTCCCGGGTCCCCCGCGGCGGCCGACGGTCCCGACGACCCGGCCGTCGTGGCGCTGCGGCGGGCCGCCGCGCTGCGCGCCGAGGCGCTGGGCCGCTTCACCGTGCCGGGACCGCGAGCTGAGGAGCCGGAATGTCACTGATCGAGACGCTGGCCCGGATGGAGGCCGCCACGGCGGGCCGTGCCCAGCCGCGCTGCACGGTCCGGCACCGCCATCTGGCGGACCGGCCCCTGGTGTTCGTCCCGTTGACGACCGCGGGCGAGACCGGCGCCCCGCTGGGGGCGCTGGTCGGCACGGACCGCGAGAAGCCGGTGCTGCTGGCCGTGCCGCAGCCGCGCGACCGTGATCTGCGGTTCGCGTTCCTCGCCGAGCTGGCGGAGACGGTGCTGCCCTATGTGGAAGGCTTCGCGGACACCGTCGAGTGGGAGGAGCGCAAGGAGACCGACCCGGAGACCGGCAAGAAGGTCCCGGTGCAGGTCGAACTGTGCGCGGACGCCCCGCAGTTGATCGTGCCGAGCGCGGCCGGTATCGAGTTCGTCCGGCTGCTGGGCCGCTCGATGCGGTTCCGGCGGACGGCCGAGCAGGAGCCGGAGGCCCCGTATCCCGCGCCGCCGCACGTCCCGCTCCTGGGCCGCTGGCTGACCCACTTCGGCGAGCGGGCGCGGGTCCCGGGCGCGAGCCTGCTGCTGTCCATGACGGGCCTGCTGACCCGGCATTGGGCGACCGGCCAGAGCGTGCTGGAGGACCAGCACCTGGGCGCGCTGCTCGCCTGGATCGACCCGCCGCCGGGGAGGTCGGGCCGGGAGGCGGCCGAGTACGCGGAGTCGGCGCGGGACGCGGACGGCCAGTTGCGGTGCCCGCCGGCCGGCCCGGCCACCGACCCGGCGTTCGACAACCGGCTGCTGGCCCCCGCGATGGCCCGCTACGACGCCGGGCTGCCGGGTGCCGAGGAGGCGCTGCGGACCCTCGTCGAGGGGCAGTTGCGGCCGGCCTGGGACGCGGTCTGGCAGGGCCTCGACCTGCTGCGCACGCTCCCGGAGGGCGGCCGGGTCCCCGACCGCTGGAAGCGCGACCGCTGGTCGTACACCGCGCACCGGGACCGGGTCGGCGCCGGGGAGCCCCCGCAGCCCCGGCAGGACGACGCGGTCACCGCCGCGCAGAAGCTGGCGACGCGGGAGACCGCGCAGGCCCAGCTGGACGCCCAGGAGGCGCTGGACGACCCGTTGGTGATGGCGGGCCGCCGGCTGGCCGGGGAGGCGTTCCAGGGCACGGTCACCGCCGTCGAGATGGCCTTCTCCGAGGGCCGGCGCCCGATGCCGCGCCCGCTGGTGACGCTGCGGACGCAGGACCGGCCGCAGCTGTCCGAGGGCGGCAGGCTGTACCGCGCGCTGCCGGACGGGAAGACCCAGACCGCCGAGTGCGTGGCGGCGGACGGGGAGCCGGGGGTGCTGGTGGTGCGGCTGACCGGCGGGATGGGGCGCGGGAAGACCCCGGAGCCCGGTTCGGTGCCGGAGCCGGACGACACGGTGTGCTGGACGCTGTTCGAGCACGCCCCGCGCGGCGGCCCGGGGCTGCCCGACCCCGAGGACACCCCGTGGACCCATGGCGGTCCGCCGCCCGGCGCCGCGGACCTGCCGCACCCCGCCCCCGACCCGGTGACCGCGGAGGACTTCCTGTGACCCGTACCCGTCCCGCGACCGCTCTGGAGAACGCTCCCGTATGACGGCCACTCAGGACCCACGGGGAGACCTCCCCCGCCCTTCCGGCAATGGGGGAACCACCCCGGCCGGCCCCTTCGACCCCGCCGCCGCGGCCACCGCCGCGACCGACAAGATCCTCCGGGACACCCTCCACGGCACCCGGCGCGGCGTGGTCGTGGACTCCCCGCCCGGCGCCGGCAAGTCCACCCTCGTGGTGCGGGCGGCCCGCGAACTGGCCGCCGCCGGACGCCCGTTGATGGTGGTCGCGCAGACCAACGCCCAGGTCGACGACCTGGTGCTGCGGCTCGCCGAGAAGGAACCGGAGCTGCCGGTCGGCCGGCTCCACAGCAGCGAGCCCGGCGCGTTCGACCCGGCGCTGGCCGAGCTGCCCGCGGTCCGTACCTCCGCGAAGATCGCCGATCTGGCCGGGATGGACATCGTGGTCGCGACGGCCGCGAAGTGGGCGTACACCAAGGTCGACGAGCCCTGGGGGCACGCCATCGTGGACGAGGCCTACCAGATGCGCTCCGATGCGCTGCTGAGCGTCGCCGGACTCTTCGAACGGGCGCTGTTCGTCGGCGACCCGGGCCAGCTGGACCCCTTCAGCGTGGTCGGCGCCGAGCAGTGGGCGGGGCTGGCCTACGACCCGTCGTCGAGCGCGGTGTCCACCCTCCTGGCGCACAACCCCGATCTGCCGCAGCACCGGCTGCCGGTGTCCTGGCGGCTGCCCGCCTCGGCGGCGCCGCTGGTCTCCGCCGCGTTCTATCCGTACACCCCCTTCCGCAGCGGCACCGGCCCCGGCGACCGGCGGCTGGCGTTCGGGGTGGCGGGCGACGGCTCGGGGGTGGACCGCGTGCTGGACGAGGCCGCCGAGTCCGGCTGGGGCCTGCTGGAGCTGCCCGCCCGCCATACGCCGCGTACGGACCCGGAGGCGGTCCGTGCGGTGGCCCAGGTGGTGCGCCGCCTCCTCGACCGCGGCGGCGTCACGACCGCCGAGGCCCACGGGGCTCCGGCCGCGCCCGCCCCGGCGCCGCTGACGGCCGCCCGGATCGCGGTCGGCACCGCCCACCGGGACCAGGCGGCGGCGGTCCGCGCCGCCCTCGCCGACCTGGGGGTGACGGGTGTCGCGGTGGACACCGCCAACCGCCTCCAGGGCCGCGAGTTCGACGTCACGGTCGTCCTGCATCCGCTGTCCGGCCGGCCCGACGCCACCGACTTCCATCTGGAGACCGGCCGGCTGTGCGTGCTCGCCTCCCGCCACCGGCACGCCTGCATCGTGGTCTGCCGCGCGGGCGTCGCCGGCCTGCTCGACGAACACCCCTCGACGGAGCCGGTCAGCCTGGGCGTCACGGTCAAGTTCCCGGACGGCTGGGAGGCCAACCACGCCGTCCTCGCCCATCTCGCGGAACACCGGGTGACCTGGCGTCCTTAGGACGTCGCGCGCCGTGGGGCCCGCGGGCCGTACGGCCACTCCCCCGGGCCCACTTGCGCACGGCGGGACAATGGAATGCGGCACACGATCTGGAGGTAGGTACATGTCCGAGCCGCGACCGGCTCCCGACCCGCGTGGTACGGCGCCCGGACCACGGCGACTGAAGCCCGCGCAGCTGCTCTTCGAGCCGCCCGAGGCCGTCACCGACCCCGAGCACTTCTTCGGCCTGGAGTCGATGGAGGACCCGCGCGAGCTGCTGGGCCGCGCCACGGAACTCACCCTCGCCTTCCGCGCCGCGGCCGACCGGGCCACGGAGTTCCAGGCGCTGGCCGCGGCCCAGCTGTCCGACCCCAGCCGCTTCGACCGGCTGCCGCTGGCCGCGCTCGCCGAGCAGGCGGAGTGGACCGAGGACTACGCGCAGAAGATGATCGAGTTCGGCCGCAGCCTGATGCGGAGCGGCGGCACCCTCCCGGGCGACATGGACTGACCGCCCCCGGCCCCGCCCGCCGGCCCCCGACGAACCCGCCCGCCCGACGCGCCCCACGACGGCTCATGGTCCATGATCATGAGCCGCTGGCATATGCAAGGGGGGAAAGATACCGGCTCCCCCACCGCCCCGTCCCGTTTTCCGCCAATCAGGCAAGTCCCGGTGTGCCGGCTGGGTAGACCTGTCCCCATGAGCGACTGGCTGCCTGAGACCCCCCGCACCCTGGCCTTCCCCACCGCGGCGTACGTCACCCTCGCGGGCGCCGACTGGCTCGCCTCCGCCAGCCCCCACCCGGACGAGATGCACACCCTGTGGGCCACCCGGCCGTCCGCGCCCAGCGTGCTGCCCTGCGGTACCGCCTTCGACGTGATCAACGCCCCGGCGCTCTTCGGGCGGCGCATGGTGGACCGCTTATGGTCCACCGGGCCCGGCTCGGGACCGGTGGCGGCACACCGCGGCCGCATCCTGCTGTTCACCGCCCCGGGCACGGCCCAGCGGCTGCCGGCGCTGCTCGCGTGGGAGGAGTGGGCCACCGCCGTCCCGCCGCTGCTGTGCCACGGCAGCGGCGACGCGGTGACCGTCCCGCCGCTGCACCCCCGCCGCCCCGCGGCAGACCGGATGCCGGGAGCCGGCGCCCCGGCCGACGAGGACCCGGCCGCCCCGTCCGTCTCCCGCTGGCTGGTGGCGCCGGATGTCCGCCACCCCTGGCTGCCCGGCCCCGACGTCCTGCTCTGGGCCTGTGTCCGCGCGGCCCGCTCGATGGCCGGACCGGTGCCGGAAGCCGCAGCTCAGCACCCGGTTTCGCTGCTGACCGCGGGCTGAGCGAAACCGATTTTTGTCCTCCCCGGCCAGGATGCTAATGTTTTCCCCGTCAGCAGGCGCCGCTAGCTCAGTTGGTTAGAGCAGCTGACTCTTAATCAGCGGGTCCGGGGTTCGAGTCCCTGGCGGCGCACAGACGGTCGAAGGCCTCCACTCCGGTGGGGGCCTTCTTCGTTGTGCTTTCTCGGCGGCGCATCGGGGGGCGGCGCGGTCAGCGGCGGTTCACCTTCACCGCCCAGTCGCCGTCGGCCGTCCGGCCCTCGACCTGGATACGGACGCCGTCCTCGGTGTCGTCCATGCTCTCGCCGACGCCCAGCGGCGCGTCCGCGAGCGGCGGGTAGACGGAGGTGCCCCAGCAGGCCGAGGTGGCCGGGTGCCCGTCGAGCACCTGCACGGGGCCCGACCCGGAGGCCGTCCGGCTGTGCACCCGGTAGACCAGGACGCCCTCGGTGCACAGCGAGCGATCGTTGCCCATGGCACCGCGTGCCTCGATGGCGAGTGCGCTGTCGGGCCCCGTACGGACCACCAGGAGCCGCGGCCGGCGCTGGGCGCGGGACTCCCTGGGGGCGGCCAGCGGCCGCAGCGAGTGCATGGCGGGCCCGGTCAGATCGACGCAGTCCACCTGACTGTCGGCGATCCACCCCAGCTTCCACTTGTGCCAGGCGAACGGGTCGGGCGCCAGTCCGAACTGGCTTCCCATGAGGTCCCAGTCCCCGACGTGGGTGTCCCAGTCGCCCTTGCCGTCCTCCGGCCGGTGGTAGAGGTCCGGCAGGTCGAAGACGTGCCCGGTCTCGTGGGCGAGGACGTTGCGGTCCGGGGGGCTCTGCTCGAAGACCGTGACGAACCGGCGCAGGTCGTGGTCGTCGGCGTGCATCGGCCGGTCGAGGTTGACGACCTTGGTGGCGTCCGAGTCGACGCCGGGGGCGTCCGGGTCGGCGACGAAATAGACCACGTCGTAGCGGCTGAAGTCGATGGACGGGTCGGCGGCGGCGACCGCGTCGTGCAG
This sequence comes from Streptomyces sp. NPDC048612, assembly GCF_043199295.1. Lineage (NCBI taxonomy): Bacteria > Bacillati > Actinomycetota > Actinomycetes > Kitasatosporales > Streptomycetaceae > Streptomyces > Streptomyces sp. NPDC048612. The sequence goes on along the minus strand of NZ_JBICVV010000017.1, from coordinate 100,024 downwards.
GTAGGACGAGCGCCGGGCGGCGTCCCAGTCGCGCTGTATCCCGTAGGCGGAGGACGGGCGCGGCATCCGCACCCAGCGGCGGTGGACGTGCGGGCGCAGCCGGAACTTCCCGTACGAGGCGCGCTCGAAGAAGCCGGAGGTGGCGGGGAAGTAGTCGCGGGACAGCTCCTGGGGCGCCGAGAGGGGCCGGGAGTCCGGGAAGGACAGATAGATCATGACGGCGTTGAGCGGACGGTCCGGGCGCGGATAGGACCCGTTCCAGCTGTCGACGCCCTCGGAGTGGTGCGCGTCGGTGCGTCCCAGGGCGCACGGGAGCGCGGCTTCGGAGGCGGTGGCGGGCCCGGCCACGATGGAGGTCGCGATCAGCGCGCTCAGCGAGGTGAAAACGGCCGCGACCCGCCGCAGGCTGCGGCGTTCCACCCCGTCGGGTGTCTGGGCGCGCGGCACACATACCTCCAGGGACGGATTCGGAGACCTCATCTACCCTGTGGCGATTTAATGCTATTCGTCCCGTTTTGAAGGTCCGGACGAGTGAGCGGCGCGTCTTGGCCGTCCCCTAACGGAAAGTCACAAACGACCATCGGGGCAATCCGTACGAACAGAGCCGAGCAGAAATGGCTGAAGTTCCGTCACGCGGGCGGGCGATCACGGCAGCGTCGCTGGATCGGCCGTCGTGCCAGCCTCTATGATCGCCACACTTTCCAGCGCGAGACCCCCCTCCATCACGAGACAGCGCCACGCGGGAGCGAGCAGTGAGCGGACACCCCGACAGCCCGGGCCGCACGCCCGGAGCGACGCTCCCCTCAGTGACGGAGCGTGAGGATACGACCAAAGAATCCACCGAGACCCGGCCCGCCCCCGCCGGCACCGCCGACGACGGCGCCGCCTCCCTCGGCGACTACCGCGCCACCTTCTACGCGGCGCGGGTGGCGATGGCGGTCCTCAACCGCGACGGCCTGGTCCTCGCCGCCAACCCGGCCTTCGGCGAGCTGGTCGGCACCGACCCGGCCGAGCTGGTCGCGGCCACCGCGGCGGACCTCACCGACCTCGGCGCCGACCCGCGGGTGTGGACCGCCTACCGCGAGGTGCTGTGCGGCCGCAGCGACCGGATGCGCTGCACCCGCCGCCTCAAACACCCCGAAGGGCACTCCGTCTGGGTGGAGGTGACCGTCGAGCCGCTCACCCCGGAGCCGCTCAGCGGCGAGGAGCGGATGCTGCTGTCGGTGGCGGACATCAGCGACCGGCACGACCTGCTGGCCCGGCTGCGGCACCTCCAGATGCACGACCCGGTGACCCGGCTGCCCAACCGGGCGCTGTTCTTCGAGCGGCTCTCCGCCGCCCTGGAGGCCGCCTCCATCGAACCGTCCGGCACCGGCCGGATCGGGCTGTGCTACCTCGACCTGGACGGCTTCAAGGCCGTCAACGACACCCTCGGGCACCGCGTCGGCGACCGGCTGCTGAGCGCGGTGGCCCAGCGGCTGACGCGCTGCGCGGAGAGCGCCGCGGACCGCGGGCCGGGCCGTGGCGAGCACCTGGTCGCCCGGCTCGGCGGGGACGAGTTCGCCCTTCTGGTGGAGGACTCCACCGGCACCGACCAGCTCGCCGAGCTGGCCCAGTGCGTGCTGGACACCCTGCAGCGCCCGTTCGACCTGGCCGGGCAGCGGCTGTCGGTGTCGGCGAGCATCGGCGTCGTGGAGCGGACCGCCACCGGCACCACCGCGACGGGCCTGATGCAGGCCGCGGACACCACGCTGTACTGGGCCAAGGAGGACGGCAAGGCCCGCTGGACGCTCTTCGACCCGGAGCGCAACGCCCACCGGATGACCCGCCAGGCGCTCTCCAGCACGCTGCGCCCGGCCGTCGACCGTGGCGAGTTCACCCTGGAGTACCAGCCGCTGGTCGGGCTGGGCGACGGCCGCGCGCAGGGCGTGGAGGCGCTGGTGCGCTGGCGGCACCCGCAGTTCGGGACGCTCTCGCCGAATCGGTTCATCGCCCTGGCGGAGGAGAACGGCGCGATCGTCGAGCTGGGCCGCTGGGTGCTGGAGCGGGCCTGCCACCAGGCGCGCGCCTGGCAGCTGGCGCACCCCGGCGAGCCGCTGTTCGTCAGCGTCAATGTGGCCGTACGTCAGGTGTGGGACTCCGACCTGGTCGCGGACGTCGCTGGCATCCTCGCCGAGACCGGGCTGCCGCCGGAGCTGTTGCAGCTGGAGCTGACCGAGTCCGCGGTGATGGGCTCGGCCGGCCGGCCGCTCCAGGCCCTGCAGGCCCTCAGCGACATGGGCGTGCGGATCGCCATCGACGATTTCGGCACCGGCTACTCCAACCTCGCCTACCTCAGCCGCCTCCCGGTCTCCGTGCTGAAGCTCGACGGGTCCTTCGTCCGCGGCTTCCGCTCGCAGGAGCACCCCAACCCGGCGGACGAGATGATCGTGGAGGCGCTGGTGGCGCTGGCGCACCGGCTGGGCCTCACGGTCACCGCCGAGTGCGTGGAGAGCGCCGAGCAGGCCGAGCGGCTGCGCCGGATCGGCTGCGACACCGGCCAGGGCTGGCTCTACTCCCGCCCCGTCGCCCCCGACCGCGTCGAGGCCCTCCTCGACGCGGGCCGGCACACGGGCGCCTGAGGGCCCGGGGCGACAGCGGAGTCACGGTGCGGGCGGAACAACGTTCCGGCCGCACCCCTCACGGACGAACGCCCTACGCCGGCAGGCCGTACGCGTCCGCGATCAGCTCGTACGAGCGGAGCCGGGCCGCGCCGCCGTGGGCGTTGGCGGTGATCATCAGCTCGTCGGCGCCGGTGCGCTTGGCGAGGTCGTCCAGGCCCTGGCGGACGGCGTCCGGGGTGCCGTGGACGACATTGCCGAGCCAGCTGTCGACGAAGTTCCGCTCCACCTCACTGAAGGGGTGGGCCGCGGCCTCCTCCGGTGCGGGCACCAGGCCGGGGCGTCCGGTCCGCAGCCGGACCATGGACAGCGCGCCGGTCAGGACCTGGCGGCGGGCCTCCTCCTCCGACTCGGCGGCCAGCGCCGCGGCCCCGATCAGGGCGTACGGCTCGGCCAGCACCGCGGAGGGGCGGAAGGAGGAGCGGTAGAGGTCCAGCGCGGGGAGGGTGTTGGCCGCGGAGAAGTGGTGCGCGAAGGCGAACGGCAGACCGAGGGAGCCGGCCAGCCGGGCGCTGAAGCCGGAGGAGCCGAGCAGCCAGAGGGGCGGGCGGTGGGTGTCCTGGACGCCGCCCGGTGAGGTGGCCTGGACCGGGCCGGGGACGGCGTGGATCTTGGCGTACGGGTGGCCGTCGGGGAAGGAGTCGTCCAGGAAGCGGGTCAACTCGGCCAGCTGCTGCGGAAAGTCGTCCGCCCCTTCGTGCAGCCGCTCGGTCCTGCGCAGCGCGGCGGCGGTGGCTCCGTCGGTGCCCGGCGCGCGGCCGAGGCCGAGGTCGATCCGGCGGGGAGCCATCGCCTCCAGCGTGCCGAACTGCTCGGCGATGACGAGCGGGGCGTGGTTGGGCAGCATCACACCGCCGGAGCCGAGGCGGATGCGGGTGGTGTGCGCGGCGAGGTGGGCGAGCAGCACCGCCGGCGAGGACGAGGCGACGCCGGGCATGGAGTGGTGCTCGGCGACCCAGTAGCGGTGGAAGCCGCGGCGCTCGGCCGTACGGGCGATGTCGACGGCCGTGCGCACCGCGGCGGCGGCGGTGCTGCCGGCGCCGACCGTCACCAGGTCGAGCACCGACAGCGGGACGGGTGCGGTGCCCCGGGCGGTGCCCCGTATCCCGTCGTCCCCGGCCGGCTCGCCGCTGCTCCGGGTCTCCTCGTCTGCGCCGCTCACGGTGCGGGTCCTCCTCGCGTCGGTGGTCTGCGAGGAGGACAACCGGAGAGCATCTCCACTTATTCCCGGGTCAGGAGCCCGGCACGGCACCGCGGTCGGCGGGCCCCTCCCGTACGGGGTGCCTAGGCGTACGCGCTCCGCGAGAAGAGGGTGCCGAGCGCCGGACAGCTGATCGTCCGGTCGAGCAGCCGGAGCCCCTCCCAGGCCGTCACCTGATTGGCGGTGAGTACCGGCTTGCGCAGCTCGGCTTCGAGCGCCGGGAGGTGGGCGGCGGTGTGCAGCGCGGTGTCGGGCAGCAGCACCACCTCGGCGTCCGGATGGTCACCGGCACGGGCCAGCGCCAGCACCTCCTCGGCCCCCCAGGTGCCGACCTCGGCGGCGGTGATGATGCCGCTGCCGCGGGTCGAGACGACCTCCGCACCGGCGGACTTCAGGAAGCCGTGGAAGCGCTCGGCCACGTCGTCGGGGTAGGTCGCGGCGATCGCGACCCGCCGGGCGCCGAGCGCCTGGACGGCGTGGGCGAAGGCGAAGGACGTGCTGGAGGCGGGCAGGCCCGCGGTGGCGGACAGCTCCCTGACCTGTTCATGGGCGCCCTCCCAGCCGAAGACGAAGCTGGCGCTCGTACAGGCCCAGACCACCGCCTCGGCGCCGCGCTCCTTGAGCTCGTCGACCCCCGCGGCCAGCCGCCCGGCGGAGCCCATCTCCAGCAGCGCGTCGACGCGATGGGCGTCCTCCCCGATGTCGGTGTGGACGAGCGGCAGGCTGACCCCGCCGCCCAGAAGCTCTTCGAGCCGGGGGTAGTCGTCCTCGGCCGAGTGACCGGGGTAGAGGAAGCCGACCGATGCCATGCAGATCTCCCTTGCGTGTACGGCTGCGGGTGCAGGGGGTTCGTGGGTGCGGGTGCGCTCACGGGTGGTGCGGTGACGCGGGGCAGGAGTGCTGCCGGCGAAGCGGACGACGCCGGCAGCATCCGGGGGCCGTTCGGACCGGCCTCAGACCGGGGGCAGACCTCCCGTGTCATCGGGCGGATACGGCGGCGGATCAAGTCCGTCGAGCGGCTCGCCCTCCGGCGGGGCGGGGGGTCCGGCGAAGGCCGCCTCCGGGGTGGCCCCCGGCACTCCCTCCCCGGGACCGCCCGTCGTTCCGGTCATCGCGGCCGGGCCGCGCCGGGCCACCGGATCGAGCAGAGCCTGGTACGGGCCCACCGCCTGGACGCCGATGGCGCGCAGCGCCGCCCACATCGTGACCTGGTTGGCCGACAGCACCGGCATCCGCAGCTCGGCCTCCAGCTGCGGGATGACGTCGTACGTCGGCAGGTTCGTACAGCTGATGAAGAGGGCGTCGGCGCCGCCGACGACGGCCGCGCGGGCCATGTCGACGACATCGCGGTACGGCACTTTCCAGATGTGCCGGGTCAGCCCGAGATAGGCGCGGCCGGTGACCGTGATGCCGGCCTCGCCGAGATAGTCCTCCAGGGAGTCGGTGACCGATTTCGTGTAGGGCGTGACCACGGCGATGCGCCGGGCGCCGATCTCGCGCAGTGCTTCGATCAGTGCGCCCGAGGTCGTGAGGGCGGGAACCTCCCCCGCCTGGACCATGGCCGCGCACATGGCCCGCTCGCCCGCGACCCCTCCGACGAAGCTGCCGGAGGTGCAGGCATAGGAGATGACCTGCGGTGATACCGCACACAGCGCCTGGACGGCGGCGTCCAGCGTTTCGTGCTCACTGACCAGCCGGGCCAGATCGAGACTGACCTCGACGGGTACAAAAGGGGTGCGGGTGAGGTGGAGGGACACGTCGTCGGGCACCCAGCGCCAGAGCTCTCGGTCGAGCGCGAAGTCGAAGGGAGCGACGACGCCCACGCCGAGCTGCGGCTGTGGGCCACCCAGAAAAGAGACGTCCATGAAGGCCCCTAGAAGAAACGAAGGGCTGGAATGGCCAGGCCAGTGGCCGGGGATGAGGTGCAACCGGAGCAAGCCGGGACGTCGGTACAGAGCCGTTGTTGACACGGTAGATACGACTTCCTAGCGTGGTCAATCCTCGCATCTCAGGCATCTGCCGGCGCCCCTTTCCAGTGAAAGGGGCTGACGTTTCAGAACGGTTTCTGGCTATGACCGAAAGCACCGTCCTCGTCCTCGGTTCCGACCCGCCGCCGAAGCTGGACCGGCTCGCCGGCCGGGCTCGGGTGATCTTCACCGATGAGGACTCGCTCGCCGACCGACTGCCCACCGCCGACGTGCTGTTGGCCTGGGACTTCACCTCGGACGCGATCCGCAGAGCCTGGCCGGAGAAGGGCCCCAGGCCGGGCTGGGTGCACACCGCGAGCGCCGGTGTGGATCAGCTCCTGTGCCCGGCGCTGGTGGCCGACGACACCCTGGTGACCAATGCCCGGGGCGTCTTCGAGCAGCCGATCGCAGAGTACGTGGCCGGCCTCGTGATCGCCATGGCCAAGGACTTCTACGGAAGTTGGGAGCTCCAGCGGCAGCGGCGGTGGCGGCACCGGGAGACGCTGCGGCTGGCCGGCAGCCGGGCCGTCGTGGTCGGCTCCGGGCCGATCGGCCGGGCCATCGGCACCACCCTCCTGGCACTGGGTGTCAAGGTCGATCTGGTCGGCCGCCGGGAGCGCCCGGACGATCCGCGGTTCGGCCTGGTGCACGCGAGTGACGCGCTGAACGGCCTGCTGCCCCAGGCGGATTGGGTGATCTGCGCGGCGCCGCTGACCGAGGCCACCCGGGGCCTGTTCGGCGAGGCGGCGTTCGCCCTGATGTCACCGCGGGCCCGGTTCATCAACGTCGGGCGCGGGCCGATGGTGGTCGAGGACGCGCTGATCGCGGCGCTGCGCGAGTGGCGGATCGCGGCGGCGGCGCTGGACGTCTTCGAGGAGGAGCCGCTGTCCGCGGACAGCCCGCTGTGGGACGTCCCGCACCTGATCGTCTCGCCCCACATGAGCGGCGACACCCTGGGCTGGCGGGACGCCCTCGCCGAGCAGTTCCAGGACAACTTCGAGCGGTGGTCGGCGGGCGAGCCGCTGGACAACCTCGTCGACAAACGGCTCGGGTACGTGCCGGTGCAGTGACGGGGCCGGCTGCCGGGCCCCGGCGCGGCAGCCGTGCTCCCCCCACCGCCGTCCCGCCGGGGGCGGCCGACGCTCGGAGGACGCATGACCACCGAACCGACCCACCTCGCCGACCTCACCGCCACCCGTCTCACGGCCGGGTACGCGACCGGCGAGTTCTCCCCCGTCGAGGCGGTCCGGGCGGTGCTGGAACGCGCCGAGTCCGCGCAGGCCGCGACGAACTGCTTCACCCGGATCGACGCGGACGCGGCGCTCTCCGGCGCCGCGGAGTCGGCGGCGCGCTGGCGGGCCAAGGAGCCGGCCGGGCCGGTGGACGGGGTGCCGGTGACCGTCAAGGACCTGATCCTCACCCGGGGCACCCCGACGCTGCGCGGTTCGCGCACGGTGCGGGCCGAGGGCCCGTGGGAGGAGGACGCCCCGTCGGTCGCCCGGCTGCGGGAGTCCGGTGCGGTGTTCGTCGGCAAGACCACCACCCCGGAGTTCGGCTGGAAGGGCGTCACCGACAGTCCGCGGCACGGGGTGACGGGCAATCCGTACGACCCGGCGCGCACCGCGGGCGGCTCCAGCGGCGGCAGCGCGGCGGCGGTGGCGCTCGGCGCGGGTCCGCTGAGCCTGGGCACGGACGGCGGCGGCTCGGTACGCATCCCCGCGTCGTTCTGCGGGATCTTCGCGCTCAAGGCGACATACGGGCGGGTGCCCCTCTACCCGGCGAGCCCCTTCGGGACGCTGGCGCACGTCGGGCCGATGACCCGGGACGCGGCGGACGCGGCCCTGATGATGGAGGTGATCTGCGGGCCGGACTGGCGGGACTGGTCCCAGCTCGGTCCGGCCGCCGGTTCGTTCCGGGAGGCGCTGGCCGGTCCGGTCTCCGGGCTGCGGGTGGCCTTCAGCCCGTCGCTCGGCTGGGACGTGCCGGTGGCGCCGGAGATCGCCGCGGCGGTCCGGTCGGCCGTCGGCACGCTCGCCGGGCTCGGGGCGGTCGTCGAGGAGATCGACCCCGGCATCACCGACCCGGTGGCGGCCTTCCACACGCTGTGGTTCAGCGGCGCGGCCCGGGTGGTGCAGCATCTGGACGACGAAGAGCGGGCACTGCTCGACCCGGGGCTGCGGGAGGTCTGCGAGCAGGGCGCCCGCTACAGCGCGCTGGACTATCTCGCCGCGGTCGACACCCGGATGGCGCTCGGTCAGGCCATGGGCCGCTTCCACAGCGCCTACGACCTGCTGGTGACGCCGACCCTGCCGCTCACCGCCTTCGCGGCGGGCACCGAGGTCCCGCCCGGCTCCGCCCACACCCGCTGGACGGGCTGGACGCCGTTCACCTACCCCTTCAACCTCACCCAGCAGCCGGCCGCGTCGCTGCCCTGCGGGGTGGACGCGGACGGGATGCCGATCGGCGTCCAGCTGGTCGGCGCGCGGCACGCGGACGCACTGGTGCTGCGCGCCGCACACGCCCTCTACGAGGCGGGGACCGCGGCGATCCCCGCACCGCCCGCCGCTAGGGGGTGTCCGCAAAGTCCCGTCGTTCGCCCGTAGGGCGGGGCTCGCGGCGTCTGGTGCGTGCGCTCGCAAGGCGGAGGGTCGTCCTCGTAGTGGGTCTACGTGGACGATCCCGACAACGCAGCGAGCGTGCGTGCCAGGCGCCGCGAGCCAGACGGGACTTTGCGGACACGCCCTAGGCCCGCCGGAAGCTGAGGGTCTCCCCCAGGGCGCCGGCCCGCCACAGGTCCTGGCAGGCGTCGGCCATCCGGTCCAGCCCGTCGACGACACTTCCCCACACGATGCCCGGCACCCAGCCCGCATCGCCGTTGATCAGTAGATTGTTGCGCTCGTAGAACAGCGCGAGATCGACGACGGTGGTGCGGCCCTGGTGGGCCGCCTGGCTCTCGTAACCGTAGGACTTGGTGCCCAGTTGGGTGTCGGTGAAGGTGAAGTAGCACAGATCGCCGGGGATCGGGGTGATCGTCGGGTTCTCCAGCGGCGGCTCCTCGGGAGCGAAGGGCGCCAGCAGGGCGTAGATCTCATTGCGCGCGTATTTGGCGTGGTAGACGTCGCCGCCGAGCGGGAGGGCGTCCCACACGGCATTGCAGGTGATCGGCGCGCGGTCGTCGAGCAACTTGGCCGTGCAGCTCACGCCGCGCTTGTCCAGGGAGACTTCGATGAAGCGATCGGTCATGCCCCGATCGTAGGTGGGCAATACCGGCGTACGGAACAAGTCCGCGGCGCTTCTGTCAAGGGCTGGAAACGATCGGCATATGTGTGAGGCGTTCGGGTAGCCGCGCGCCCATGGCTCCACCACAGGAGAACACAAAATGATCAAGAGAAGACTGGCAAGCGGCATCCGCCGCCGCTCGCTGCTCGCGGGGGTAGCGGCGCTCGGTGCGACGGGTGCGATGGGAGCGGCCACGGGCTGCTCACGGGTCGACGTCTCGGGCGCGACCGGCGGCGGACACCTCCTGGAGGACCTGCGGAAAAAGGGCACCGTCCGCATGGGAATCGCCAGCGAACCGCCTTATGCCTCGATCAACAGCAAGGGCGAACTGACCGGCGAGGCCCCGGCCGTCGCCAAGACCATCTTCCGGCGGCTGGGGGTCAAGAACTTCGAACCGGTACCGGTGGAATTCGGCGCACTGGTACCCGGCCTCCATTCCTTCCAGTACGACGTGATCGTCGCGGGCATGTTCATCAACAAGGCCCGGTGTGCCGCAGTGCTCTTCTCCGACCCGGACTACGAGAGCAAGGACGCCTTCCTCGTACGCAAGGGGAACCCGGACAACATCCATTCCTACGCGGACATCGCCAAGGGGAAATACCGGATGGGTTCGGGTATCGGCTATGCGGAGATCGACTACGCGGTCGGCAACGGTGTCAAGAAGGACGAGATCCAGACCTACGGTGACCAGATCGCCGGAATGGAGGCCCTGGAAGCGGGCCGTATCGACGTCTTCGCCGGCACCGCGCTGACCATGATCGAGGCGCTGAAGACCGGCGGGCACCCCAAGGTGGAGATGACCCCGCCGTTCACGCCGGAGGTCGACGGGAAACCCCAGCGGGACGGCGGCGGCTACGGCTTCCGGCTCGGTGAGACCAAGCTCCGCGACGCCTTCAACAACGAGCTGCAGAAGATGAAGAAGAGCGGCGAACTCCTGCGTATCGCCAAGCCGTACGGCTTCACCGAGGAGTTCATGACCGACCTCACGGCGAAGGAGCTCTGTAAGAAGTGACCGGCGCACTGTGGGAGCTTTTCTTCGAAGGGCTGTGGATCACGGTCCAGCTGATGGTCTACAGCGCCGCGCTGGCCGCCGCCGTCGCCTTCGGTATCGGTCTGGCACGCACCTCGCGGTTCCGGACCGTCCGCATTCTGTCCGGCATCTATGTGGAGTTCTTCCGCGGCACCTCGGCACTGGTGCTGATGTTCTGGCTGTTCTTCGCGCTGCCGCTGCTGGGCTGGCAGCTCGTCGGCATCTGGGCGGGCACCCTGGCGCTGGGTCTGTCGTACGGCGCGTACGGCTCCGAGGTCGTCCGCGGCGCGGTGCAGGCGGTGGCCCCCGCCCAGCAGGAGGCGGCCATCGCGCTGAGCTTCACGCCCTGGCAGCGGCTGCGGAAGGTGATCCTGCCGCAGGCCGTCCCCGAGATGATGCCGCCGTTCAACAACCTGCTGATCGAGCTGCTCAAGGGCACCGCGCTGGCGTCCCTGCTGTCCATCGGTGAGCTCACCTTCCAGGCCAAGCTCGCCCGGCTGTCGACGGGCCAGAGCGCCGAGATCTACGGAATCATCCTCGTCCTGTACTTCGCGGTCGCGTTCGTGCTGACCCGGATCATGCGGGTGCTGGAGCGCCGCGCCAAGGCGTCGGTCGGCCGGTCGGTGCCCAAGGGCGAGGGCTGGTTCTCCCGCAAACTGCCCGTCGAGAAGCAGGGCCCCGAGGCACTGGCCACCGGAGGAAAGCCGTGAACAACTGGTCCTGGAGCTACATCGGCGAGATCATGCCCCAGATCCTCGAAGGGCTGTGGATCACGGTCCAGGCGACGATCTACGGCTCGCTGGTCTCCTTCGTGCTCGGGCTGGTGTGGGCGCTGGCCCTGCGGGCGCGCAGCCGCTGGGTGACCTGGCCGGTCAGCGTCTTCGTCGAGTTCGTCCGCAACACCCCGCTGTTGGTGCAGCTGTTCTTCCTGTTCTTCGTGCTGCCCGGCTGGGGGCTCACCTTCGCGCCGCTGACCACGGGCGTCATCGGCCTGGGCCTGCACTACTCGACGTACACCTCCGAGGTCTACCGCGCCGGCATCGACGGGGTGCCGGAAGGCCAGTGGGAGGCCGCCACGGCGCTGAGCCTGCCGCCGCGGCGCACCTGGACCGCGGTGATCCTGCCGCAGGCCTTCCGCCGGGTGGTGCCCGCGCTCGGCAACTACGTCATCGCGATGTTCAAGGACACGCCGCTGCTGGCCGGTATCACCGTCGCCGACATGCTCTTCCAGGCGAACAGCATCAGCGCCACCACCTTCGACTACCTGGAGCCGATCACCGTCGTCGGCATCCTCTTCGTGGTCATCTCCTACCCCACTTCTCTCCTCCTGCGAGCCCTGGAGCGTCGTCTTGTCCGCTGACAGCAACCCCTCGAAAGACGCGAAGGAAACGCCCGGCCCGACGGACGGGGGCCCCGCCCGGACCGGGTCCGGGGAAGGCGCCGAGCTGATCCGCTTCGACCACGTCACCAAGCGGTTCGGGACCAACACCGTCCTGGATTCCCTGGACTTCACCGTCTCCTCGGGCAAGCACGTCACCCTCATCGGCCCCTCGGGCTCCGGCAAGACCACGATTCTGCGGCTGCTGATGACGCTGCTGAAGCCCGACGAGGGCACCATCAAGGTCGGCGGCACCTACCTGACGCACGAGGAGAAGGGCGGCAAGCTCGTCCCGGCCGGCGAGAAGCACATCCGCGAGGTCCGCAAGAACATCGGCATGGTGTTCCAGCAGTTCAACCTCTTCCCCAACATGAAGGTGCTGCGGAACATCACCGAGGCGCCGGTGCACGTCCTGGGGATGGAGAAGGACGCCGCCGAGGAGCGGGCCCGTGAGCTTCTCGAACTGGTGGGCCTGACCGCGCACCTCGACAAGTACCCGACCCAGCTCTCCGGCGGCCAGCAGCAGCGGGTCGCCATCGCCCGGGCACTGGCGATGCGCCCGCAGGTGCTGCTGCTGGACGAGGTGACCTCGGCGCTGGACCCGGAGCTGGTGGCCGGTGTGCTCGACGTCCTGCGGGACATCGCGCACACCACGGACATCACGATGCTCTGTGTCACCCACGAGATGAACTTCGCCCGGGACATCTCCGACGACGTGCTGATGTTCGACGCCGGCCGGGTCATCGAGTCCGGTTCCCCGGAGAAGATCTTCACGGAGCCGGAGCACGAGCGGACCCGGGAGTTCCTGAGCGCCGTGCTCTGAACCACACGCGTCACAGCGCGAGTTCGGGTGGTGAGCCCCTGGCTGGGGGCTCACCACCCTTGGCCGGTTCCGCGCCGTCCCGGATCACCGCCCGGCACGGGCACCAGGACGCCGGGGCCCGTACGGCACCGAGCCGCCGGTGCCCCGGAACCGTGACTTTGGCATATGCCAAAGTCCCCACCCCCAGTACAGCTGTCCGGGGCGCGCTTCTTTTCAGTCAAGACCCCCTCCCCTGAGGGCCGTTGGCCGCTATCGTGAGGGCAGCCCCGTTGTCCGGGACCGGCCGCGCCAGCCCGGGCCGGGACCACCGACGGCGGTCACGACGCAAGCGGTAACAACCTGCTAGGGGGACACCGTGGCGCTGAAGCCCGAGCCGACCGCGCCGTTCCATTCGGTGCAGTACGCCCTTCGCGTACTCGAAACGGTCTCCAGGCACGCCGAGGGCGTGACCGACGCGCAGATCGCCCGGGAGACGGGTCTGCCACCGGGCCAGCTCGACCAGATGCTCGCGATGCTGCGGCGCGAGGGCTATGTCGAGCAGGTCACGGACGGGGCGTACGTCATCGGCGCCTCCCTCCTGCTCCTCGGCTCGGACGGGGACCGCGACCAGGCGCTGCGCGACAAGCTGCAGCTCACCCTCGACCAGCTGCGTGACTCGGTCGGCGCGGCGGTCTACATCAGCCGGTACATCGACGGCGAGGTGAAGATCCTCCACTACGCCGACGGACCGCTGGCCCCCAAGGTCAACGAGTGGGCCGAATTCCACCGCACGGCGCACGCCAGCGCGGTCGGCAAGTGCCTGCTCGCGCAGCTCGACCACGACGGCCGCAAGGACCACCTCTCCCGCCACAAGACCGCCCGGCTCACCTCGCGGACGATCACCAACGAGAAGGTCCTGTTCCACAAGCTCGACAGCCAGCCGCCCACGGTCCCGGTGCTCGATCTCCAGGAGTACGCGGTGGGCACGGTCTGCGCGGCCGTGCCGATCACCGCCGGTGCGACGGTCGGCTGTCTGGCCCTGTCCATGCCGCTGGAGCACGCCCACCGGCTGCGGCAGGCCGCCGACACCCTCAACCGTCAGGCCGCTCCGGTCCTGCTGTCCCTGGCGATCTGATCCCGGGGGCCACCGCGCCGGCCGGTCCGGCGGCGCCCAGGCGCACCACTCTCCCCGCCGTGGTCCTGAGCACCCCTCTCGACCAGGTAGTATTTCTTTTGTCAGCGCGCGCCGCTAGCTCAGTTGGTTAGAGCAGCTGACTCTTAATCAGCGGGTCCGGGGTTCGAGTCCCTGGCGGCGCACGTATCGAGTGGGCGTTTCCGGTTCTCCGGGGACGCCCACTTCGTTGTGCCCGCACGTCCGGACGGTCGCCAGCCCCCGCCGCGCGCCGCCCCGGGAGCGGTTCGGCCGGAGCGGCGCGGGCGGGCGGAGCGTGGCCGGGTCAGGCCGCCCTGGTGAGCGGGGCCGTCGTGGGGCGGGCCGCGGCCTGCACCAGTGCCGTGTAGGTGCGGCGGAGGGCGATCAGGGACTCCTGGGCCTCGCGGTAGACGGCGGCGTCGGGGCCGCCGCGGTGGGCGAGGGTCCGCACGGGGGCGCAGTGCCGGTCCATCGCGCTGAGCCAGGCACGGTGCTGCGCCGGGAGGTGGCGCCGCAGCAGCTGCCGCCGGCCCTCCCGCATCCGCCGGGCACCGATACCCAGGACCGCGTCGGCGGCCTGGAGCACCGGCGGCTCCAGGGCGCCCTGCCCGGCGAGCGCGCCGAGCACCGCGCGCTGCTGCGGGGTGGCCGGCGCCGCCGACAGCTCCGCCGCCTCGGCCTGGAGCTGGGTGCGCAGCGCGTGCTGGACCCGGACCAGCCGGCGCAGCGCCGTCGGGGTGGAGGAGTCGTCGGGCGCGCGGCCCGCCAGGGTCTCGGCGAGCCGGAAGAGCCAGATCCCGTGCGCCTCCAGGCGGGTCGCGGCCAGCATCAACCGGTCCAGCCGACTGAGCGGTTGGCCCTCCGGGGCCCAGCGGACGATCGGCACCAGGGTTTCGGTGCGGGCCAGCTGGTCGATGGGGATGTGGCGGCGCGGTTTGCGTTCCGGGGCCCAGTTGTGGAGCGCGAGGGTGGGCAACGCGACGAACTGGTCGTGGCCGATACGGTGCGCGATCGCCGCCCAGAGGTCGAGGAACGCCTCGTCGGCGACCTGCCGTGCGGCCGGTGCCTGGGGGTCGATGCCGCACCAGCCGCAGGACACCGCGATGACCGCGATCCGCATGGCGGCGGCTTCCGCGTTGCGCAGCGAGAGCCGGGAGACGCGCTGCCGCAGCGCGGCCAACTCGTCGGCGCGGCGGGCCCGTTCGACGAGCGCCACGGCGGCTTCCCGGTCGGGCGCGATCGCGGCCGCACGGGCCATGGCGTCCAGCCGGGTCCAGGTCCCGATCAGGGAGCGGACGGGCGGCCGCTCGGGCAGGAAGCCGTGGGCGCAGGGGTCGTGCGGGGCGACCGCGGCGGGGTCGGCGCCACCGTCCGCGTCCCCCTCGGCACGCCCGGCGGGCGGCGGCTCGTCCCCCTCCCGGACCGCCGCCTGGGCGCCCGCCTCGGCCCGCCAGGGGCCCATGGGGCGGCGGGCGGCCGGCAGCGGGGCGGCGGCGGGCGGTATGCCGGACCCGGGCGCCATGACCGGACCGGCGGTCGCCCCCGGGTCGGCGGGTGCCATCGTCCCGGGCGCCGCCCTCAGGTCTGCCGTCGTCATCGGACCGGCCGTGCCGACCGGCCCGGCCGTCGTCGTCTTCATGATCGCCGTGTCCCCCATCAGCACTTTCCTGCGAACAGCCGGGCCAGGTGGGCATCCATGTCGAGGTAGCCGCCCTCGTGGCCGGGCGGCACGATCGCCACGGTCTGCTCCAGCCAGGCGGTCAGCTCCGTCGCGCGCACCGAGAGCTCGCAGACGCTGTCGTCGGTGGACAGCTCGATGTGGACCCGGCGCGGTTCCCCCGGCCGGCGGAAGGGCCAGACCCGTACGTCCCCCTCCCCCGCCTCGTCCTGCAGCCCGGCCAGCAGCAGCTCGCGGGCGAACAGCCAGGTGGCGACCGTCTGGCCGCGGCTGATGAAGGCGACCTCGACCTCGTACGGGCGGTCACTGCGGTAGCTGAACCGGCCGGCCACCGGAACTGCTTCGTCCGGCCCGAGGAGGAGCCGCATCTCAAGGGTGCGCTTGGCTGTCGACACCACGACGATCAACCTTTCCGACGGAGGGGCGAGTCCCGGGGACCCGGTCCGGGGCGCGCGTCCTGGCAGACGTAGCTGTGGCGGGTGGGGTTGCAACAGGGGCGGGAGGAGTGACGGACGCCATGGCCGGCGTCCCCTGGACCCTGTGCGGTTCTTGCGTCACAGCGCTCGCCTCAGCCTCTCAACCGACTGCCGATATCGCATGTTGACGGGTCAATTGGTGACCCATGAGGGGAGAATGGACGAATGCGCACTTAGGTGACGATTCGGTCACGCGCTCGCCGATCACGAGTGGCGAGGGTCACATGGGGTGGATGCGTGAGGTGCGCGGTCGCGGGTACGGAGCACTCTCCGAGATCGTGTAGAGTTTTCCAGGTCAGCACGCGCCGCTAGCTCAGTTGGTTAGAGCAGCTGACTCTTAATCAGCGGGTCCGGGGTTCGAGTCCCTGGCGGCGCACGACACACTGAGGCCCCTCGCCATGCGAGGGGCCTCAGTCGTCTGCCCGCACCCTTACGGGGTGGGCGCGCCAGGCCGCCCGCGGCCCTCGGGGCACGCGGGTGGCGGTCGCCCGGGAGGAGCAGCCCCTCGCGCCGGACGGGCGGCCGCGGGGAACGCGCGTGCGAGGTCGTGGCGCAGTGGCGTGCGACCTCATGACGGGCGCCGGGTGCGCGACTCCACGGCGGCACGGCATACGGCTTCACGGCGGCGCGACGCGTGACTCCATGGCGGCACGACTCCGTGCGGCTTCGCGGGATGTCGCGTGATGCCACCGGCAGGCACGCCGGGAACCGGGCCGGCGGCATCGCGTGCGGGCAGCGCACCCGTCGGGACCGTGGCGCGGAACCGCCAGGGCGCCGGGCCCGACCTTCAGCCAATTCGCCGTACTCGCAGGTCACTTACCGGGATTCGGCGGTTCGCGGCGAATCCGTCGCGGATCTGCCCATCCCAGGTTTTGCGGGTGAATTCCTTCAGATACTGTTCCAAATCGCACGCACGGCCACAAAGGCTCCGGCCGGAGGGTTCGGGCGATGCGCCGCGAACCGCAAATCGTGGCGCCCCGCGGGTCCGATTCCGCCGACTCTCCTTATTACCTTGCCAGTTGCCGTCGGACTTTGCGGGCGAGGGGCATTCCCCGTTATCCGGAAAGGTAACTCTGCGTTGACGGAGCATGCCATTCCAGTTATCCCGACACTCACTGTCAACAAGCCGGAAAACAGCTGCCGTTCCAGGTCAAAGCCCTGCGCACAGCGCCATCGGGCGTCCGGATATTGCCACTTCCGGTACTCATACCTTGCGTTGCATCTTGCAATCGGCAAGGGCGTTCGGCACTCTGACCAGGGAACTCGGTCGAAATGCGGCGGGGTTCGCAGGAGTGGGAAGAAAGGCATACGCCCGGTGGCGTGATGTGAACGCGGGGACCCCGCTGCTTGGCAGGATTACGGGGCGTTCCTCATACACCGGAACATGGCCGTCACCGTTCTGACGGTGCGGACGGCCGAGACCAGTGAGCCCGAGTCGGTCGAGGGGACCGAGAAATCGGGCTATCAGCACACGGCACGCGCTCAGTCGCGTGCGGGGGGATGGACCCATGACGTCGCCACCTGACGGTGCCCGGCCGCAGCACTCGTACGATTCGTCCGCCACCGCGCGCCTGCGTGTGCCACGTCAGCAGCGGCAGCGGTGCACCCAGCGCAAGCCGCTGCCGCGTTACGACTACGAGCACTACAGCCGACTGGCCGGGCCGCTCACCCAGCCGGACCCGGACACGCCGTACCGGGTCCGCTACCGCTCGCTGCTCGCCGACGAGCCGCACCGTATCCGGGCCGCCCTGATGCTCGGTGCCGCGCCGCTGCTCTCGTTCGGGCTGCTGGTCTGGCTGATGCAGCCGGGCAACTGGACCGAACGCGACTACCCCGCCTACGACTTCCTGCCGGTGCTGGACACCGTCATGCTGGTCTCGATCGGGCTGATCGAGCTCTTCCGGTGCATGAACGTGCTGTCCAACGCGCACGCCACCCTCGTCGCCCGCGACCCCGTCCCGGTCATCCCCGAGAGCGGGACCCGGGTCGCCTTCCTCACCTCCTTCGTGCCGGGCAAGGAGCCCCTCGCCATGGTCACGAAGACCCTGGAGGCGGCGGTGAAGATACGTCACCGCGGGCTGCTGCACATCTGGCTGCTGGACGAGGGCGACGACCCCGAGGTCAAGGAGGTCTGCCGGCGGCTGGGCGTGCACCACTTCTCCCGTAAGGGCATCCCGGAGTGGAACCAGCCCAAGGGGCCGCACCGCGCCAAGACCAAGCACGGCAACTACAACGCCTGGCTGGCGGCCCACGGCGACGACTACGACTACTTCGCCTCCGTCGACACCGACCACGTCCCGCTGCCCAACTACCTGGAGCGGATGCTCGGCTTCTTCCGCGACCCGGACGTGGGCTTCGTCATCGGCCCCCAGGTGTACGGCAATTACGACACCTTCGTCACCAAGGCCGCCGAGTCCCAGCAGTTCCTCTTCCACGCGCTGATCCAGCGGGCCGGCAACCGCTACGGCGCGCCGATGTTCGTCGGCACCTCCAACGCCGTACGCATCAGCGCGCTCAAGCAGATCGGCGGGCTGTACGACTCGATCACCGAGGACATGGCGACCGGGTTCGAGATCCACCGGCACCGCAACCCGCAGACCGGGAAGAAGTGGCGCTCGGTCTACACCCCGGACGTGCTGGCGGTCGGTGAGGGGCCCACGGCCTGGACGGACTTCTTCACCCAGCAGCTGCGCTGGTCGCGCGGGACGTACGAGACGATCCTCAAGCAGTTCTGGAAGGCGCCGTTCACCCTGCCGTTCGGCCGGCTGGTCAACTACAGCATGATGGTGATCTTCTACCCGATGTCGGCGCTGAACTGGATTCTGGCGGCGCTGAGTTGTGCGCTGTTCCTGGGTCTGGGCGCCTCGGGCGTGGAGATCGACCCGGCGGTGTGGATGATGCTGTACGGCAACGCCTCGGCGCTGCAGATCGGCCTGTACGTCTGGAACCGGCGGCACAATGTCTCGCCGCACGAGCCGGAGGGCTCCGGCGGTGTCGCCGGCATGGTGATGTCCGCGCTGTCCGCGCCGATCTACGCCCGGTCGCTGTTCGACGCGGCGCTGCGCCGCAAGAGCAAGTTCGTGGTCACGCCGAAGGGCGATTCGTCCAGCCCCGACACGCTCTTCGGGACCTTCCGGGTGCATCTGTTCTTCCTGGTCGTCTTCGGCGGCTCACTGATCGCCTCGTTCGTCCTGGGGCACAGCCATCCGGCGATGGTCATCTGGGCGATGCTCGCGATGCTGATCACCGCCGCGCCGATCGTCGCCTGGCGGATGACCGTCCGCGACGAGAAGCGGAAGCGGAGTGCGGCCGCCTCCGGGACCGGGGCCGGGGCCGACGGCGGGAGTCCGCCGGAAGCGGCCGAGGGCGCGGGGCCGCCCGCTCCGGACGCCGGCGAGGCCGCCACGGCGGACGCCGGGGAGACGGCCACTGCGGACGCCGGCGAGACGGCCGCTCCGGCCGGTGACCGGGCCACCGGTCCGGCCGCCACCACCGAACAGACCATGCAGATCGCCCTTGGGGGACGTCACACATGAAGTACCGTCCGAGCCGTCGCACCCGCAGAGTGGCGATAGCGACGGCGGTGGTGCTCGCGCTGGCCGGGATGAACGGGCCGGCTCTCTACGGCTTCGCCTCGGAGCAGTACCACCAGTACAAGATCAACCGGCCCGAGTACAAGGCGTCCAACGGCCACTGGGACGTCGTCGACGTCCCGCAGAAGTTCCGGATCAACACCATCCACGCGGCCCTGCTGCACACCGGGAAGGTGCTGCTGGTCGCGGGCTCCGGCAACAACGCGGCGAACTTCAGGGCGAAATCGTTCCGCACGGTCCTGTGGGACCCGGAGAAGAACACCTTCAAGAACATCCCCACCCCCAAGGACCTCTTCTGCTCCGGGCACACCCAGCTCCCGGACGGCAAGCTCCTGGTGGCCGGCGGCACCCAGCGCTACGAGAAGCTGAACGGCGATGTGAAGAAGGCCGGCGGCCTCATGATCCTCTACAACGAGGACCCGGACGGCCCTAAGACGTTCCCGGCCGGCACCCTCTTCACCGGCAAGAAGAACGGCAAGACCTTCGCCTCCAAGGACCCGGTCGTGGTCCCCCGGGCGAAGAAGAAGGCCGACCCGGTGACCGGCAAGGTCACCGTCGTGCACAGCGAGGCCCGGGTCTATGTCGAGGCCCTCAAGGACGGCCCGTCGCACTCCACGGGTGCCCAGGACAACTACCGCATCCACGGTCTGACCGGCGCGGACGCCCGGAACTTCTACGGCATCGCGCAGAAGCTGTCCTTCGACAAGAAGGACTTCCAGGGGATCAAGGACAGCTTCGAGTTCGACCCGGTGGCCGAGCGCTATCTGCCCGTGGACCCGATGAACGAGGCCCGCTGGTACCCGACGCTCACCACGCTCCAGGACGGCAAGGTCCTCTCCGTCTCCGGGCTGGACGAGATCGGGCAGGTGGTCCCCGGCAAGCAGGAGATCTACGACCCGAAGACGAAGAAGTGGCGCTATCTGCCCAAGCGGCGCTTCTTCCCGACCTACCCGGCGCTCTTCCTCACCGACCAGGGCCGGATCTTCTACACCGGCTCCAACGCCGGCTACGGCCCCGACAACATCGGCCGCAAGCCCGGCATCTGGGATCTGAAGTCCAACAGGTTCCAGTACGTGCCCGGGATGAGCGACCCGAACATCCTGGAGACGTCGATGTCGGTGCTGCTGCCGCCGGCCCAGGAGCAGCGGTACATGGTGCTGGGCGGGGGCGGCGTCGGCGAGGACCCGAAGTCCACGGACAAGACCCGGATCGTGGATCTGCACGCCCCGTCGCCGCGCTTCAAGGACGGTCCGCCGCTGTATGCGAAGGCCCGCTACCCCAGCAGCGTGATCATGCCGGACGACACCGTGCTGACCACCAACGGTTCCGGTGACTACCGCGGGCGCAGCGCCTCCAACGTGCTCAAGGCGGAGCTGTACGACCCGGCGGCCAACACCGCCCGGCAGGTGGCCGATCCGCTGGTCGGCCGCAACTACCACTCGGGGGCGCTGCTGCTGCCCGACGGCCGGGTGATGACCTTCGGCTCCGACTCCCTCTTCGGCGACAAGGACAACACCAAGCCGGGCGTCTTCCAGCAGGAGATCGACCTCTACACCCCGCCGTACCTCTACCGGAAGTCCCGCCCGGAGCTGACGGGCGGGCAGTCGCGGACGCTCTCGCTCGGCGACCGTGCGACCTACGGCGCTCCGCACGCCTCCGCCATCAAGAAGATGCGGCTGATGCGTCCCGGCTCGTTCACCCATGTCACCAACATCGAACAGCGCTCCATCGCGCTGGACTTCACGGTGGCGAAGGACGGGAAGGGGGTGACGGTCACCCTGCCCAAGGACCCCTCGCTGGTGCCGCCCGGGTGGTACATGCTCCACGCGGTCGACGCGAAGGGCACGCCGTCGAAGGCGGTGTGGGTGAAGGTCGCGCCCGAACGGCAGTAGGGGCGGTGGGTTTGTGTGGGGCCGGCGGTGTCGTCCACCGCCGGCCCCACGGCGTCACGGGCGGGGCGTGGTCGCCGTCACCGGCGGGGCACGTCGCCTGCACCGGCCGGGCGCGGTCGGCCGTCACCGGCGAGGTGCGGTCGCCGTCGCCGGCCGGGCGCGGTGGTCATTTCGCGCTGTGGGCCAGGCCCAGGGCGTACTTGGGCCACCAGGTGCCGGCCTTGGGGCCGCCCTTGCAGCTGCCGTCCGACTCGCCGGGGCGCTTGATCCACAGGTAGGCGGCTATCTGCGGGTCGCCGGTCTTGGTCGTGGGCGGCGTGCCCAGGGCGCGGCCGGGTGGGTTGCACCAGTTCTCCGGGTCGTCGCCTCCGGGGGCCGGGCCGTTGCCGTTGCGGCTGGTGTCGATCACGAAGGGCTTGCCGTCGACCATGGCGGACAGCTTCTTGCCGTACTTCGTGTTCTCCGCGGTGGTCTGGTAGTTGGAGATGTTCAGCGCGAAGCCGTCGGCGCGGTCGATACCGGCCCGCTTGAGCGGCTCGACCATCCGGCCCGGGTCCTTGATCCAGTGGGGGTTGCCGGCGTCCAGATAGACCTTGGTGTGCGGCAGTGCCTTGAGTTTGCCGACCGCCTCCGTCAGCAGGGCGTAGCGCTCCTCGTGGAACTGCTGCGGGGTGCACTTGTCCTCGATGTGCGGCAGGGCGTCGGGCTCCAGGATCACGGTGGTGGCGCGGTCGCCGATGCCCTTGAGCACCCCGTCCAGCCAGGCGCGGTACGCGTTGCCGTCGGCGGCGCCGCCCTTGGAGTAACTGCCGCAGTCGCGGTGCGGGATGTTGTAGAGCACCAGCAGCGCCTCACGGTCGGCCTTGGCAGCCGCCTCAGTGAAGCCGCGGGCCTCCCCCTGCGGGTCGTCGATGCCTATCCACTCGGCGACCGGCTGCGCCGCGATCTTGTTGACCAGGCGGGCGTCACCGGACTTGCCGTCCTTGCCGTACGCGGCCACCTGACGGGCCGCCTTGCTGTCGGGGTTGACCCAGAACGGCGCGAGGGACTTGGGGCGTTGGCCGGGTCTGTCCGGCACGCCGCCCTCGCTGTCGCCGTCGGAGCAGCCGGCGAGCAGTAGCAGAGCCAGCGCCCCCACGGCCGCCCTCGCCGGCACCGCACCGGCACGCGCGGAGCGCCGCCGGCCGTCGCGGGACCCGCCCGGCGTACCGGCCCCGGCCATCCGTCGCAGATTGCCGTACATCCACTCCCCCCTCGGAGCACGAACACGGAACACGGTCGGCGGGGGACCACCGGCCGCACCCATCGTGGCACATGCCTCAAGTGACCGGTCCGGCCTGTGGACAGCGTGCACACAATGCGCGGTGCGGGAACCGCGGTTAGGCGCCGGGACGTCCTCGGTCGGCCGTTCGCGGCGACCGTTCGCGGCGGCTTCTTGGCTTCCGTCGGCTGGGCCGGGCGTGTGCGGCGGTTCGCCGCCTCGTACGGGGCGGCGTGGCTGCCGGGGTGTGGGCGGGCGGCTCAACGGGCTCTGTCGGGAGGCCGGCTGGCGGGTCCCGTCAGGCGTTGGCGGCGGGTTCCGTCAGGTGGTCCCGTCAGGCCGCCGGTTGGCCGCTCCCGTCAGCCGTTCCCGGTGTGTGGCGGCTCCTGGTAGTCCGTCAGGTAGGCCGAAACGACGATCACGTTGCCCGGGTCGCCGCCATGCCGTGCGGAGGCAGGGGCGCTGCTGCGGTCCTCGGTGATCAGGCGGAGTTCGGAACGGCCCCGGTCGTGGGCGGCGTAGGCCTTGCGGGGATCGAAGCGGTGGCGGTCGTAGAGCTGGACGTCCTCGACGGTGAAGCGTGCGGTGCTGCCGTCGGCGCGCCGGATGTCCAGCCGCGCGCCCGGCTTGAGACGGGTCAGCCGGTGGAAGGCGGTCCGCCGGGCGTCGGCACCGCGGTCGGCGCCGGGCCCGGCCACGAGCAGCGCCGCACCCGCCTCGCCGGGTTGCGGCCCCGCGGCGTACCAGCCGACGGGCGCCGGGGAGGTGTACGGGGGCGGGGCGAGGACGCCGTCCTCGTCGAGGTCCTGTCCGGTGATGCCGGCCCCCCGTACGCCGAGGGCGTCGACGCTGATCCCCACAGGCCGGGTGGCCGGGGCGGCGGGTACCGGGGCGTGCGCATGCGGAGGCGCCTGCCGGCCCAACGGGCGCCCGGCTGCGGCCACATCACCGGTCGTGGCGAACTGCGCGGCCACCCCGTCCGCCAGATCATGGCCCCACATCCACAGCCCCAGCAGCAACACCGCCCAGGCCACACCGGCGAGCAGCTGGGCGGGGCGGCGGGTGGGGGCGTTCTCGCGGGTGGGGTCGGGGACGGCGGCGTGAGCGGAAGCGGGGGCGCGGCCAGTGTCCCTGTCAGGGCCGGGGCAGGTTCCCGTATCGGTGCCGGGGAGGAGAGGGCCACCGAGGCCGCTGCCGGGCAGGACGAGGAGGTCGAACGCCTTGGGGGCGGTGCGGACGCCACCGAGTCCGCGGGTGACGTGAGTGCCCTGGACACCGGCCTTCGTGCCCGGTACGCCACCGGCGTTCATGGCCTGTAGGTCAGCAGCCTTCATGCCCCGTACACCGCCACCCGGCCCGGCGTCGTCAGGCCTGGCCGTCACCCCGACCGCGCCCGTCCGCCCGTCTTCGTCAGCGCTCATCGGCCTCGCCCCGTCGCTCGCGGCGCAGTCTCAGCCGGAGCCGGAGCAGCTGTCCCGCGATGACCAGGACCACGCCGCCGGCCAGCACCAGGCCCACGGCCGACGTACTGCTCAGCTCGCCGCTCGGAGCGGCATGGGTGTCCGCGGTTCCCTTGGCGGCCCGGTTCGCCGGGGCCGCTGGGCGCCCGCGGGAGGCGCGGGTGGCGTCGGCGGCGGCCCGTGGTCCGGCCGGGGCGGTCATGGCGGCCGGTTCGAGGCGGGCCGACCGGGCGGCCTGGACGGCCGCCGAGCCGGAACGGAAGGGGGCGGCGGCCCACGCGGCGGCCCACCCGGCGGTGCCCCCGGTGCTCCGCAGGGCGCCCGCGCGGCGGGCGGCGCCCGGAGCGGGGCCGGCCGGACCCGCCCCGTCGGCCTGGACCATTGCCCTGACCAGGCCCGTTGTGGTTCCGGTGCCGCGGGCGTCCGCGCCGTACGCGGGCGCCGTGGTCACTGCGCAGGCCGCGACCGCGGCACAGAGAGCAAGTTGCCGTGAGCGCATGGTGAACCTCCGATAACTCCGAAGGTCCGCCCACGCGAGCCCGGCCGCATCCGGTGCGGTCCGAGGCTGCGCCGTTCGGGTGGGGCTCCTGGCCGGTGGCGGGCCGCAGCCGGGATGGGCCGCCGCCCGCCCCGGAGCCCGCCCCGGTCACACCAGGTCGATGAGGTCAGCGATCGAGTCCACCACACGGGACGGCCGGAACGGATGCCGGTCGATCTCCTCGGGGCGGGTGAGGCCGGTCAGGACGAGGAAGGTCTCCATGCCCGCCTCCAGACCGGCCAGCACATCGGTGTCCATCCGGTCGCCGATCATCGCGGAGGTCTCGGAGTGGGCGCCGATGACATTGAGGCCGTGCCGCATCATCAGCGGGTTGGGCTTGCCGACGAAGTACGGTTCGACGCCCGTCGCCTTGGTGATCAGCGCGGCCACCGACCCGGTGGCGGGCAGCGCGCCCTGCGGGGAGGGGCCGGTCTCGTCGGGGTTGGTCGCGATGAACCGCGCCCCGTCGTTGATCAGCCGGATCGCCTTCGTCAGGGCCTCGAAGCTGTAGGTGCGGGTCTCGCCGAGGACCACGTAGTCCGGCGAATGGTCGGTCAGGACGTAGCCGATGTCGTGCAGGGCGGTGGTCAGGCCCGCCTCGCCGATGCAGTAGGCGGTGCCGTGCGGCCGCTGGTCGTCCAGGAACTGGGCAGTGGCCAGCGCGGACGTCCAGATCGACTCCCACGGCACGTCCAGGCCGATGCGGCTCAGCCGGGCGTGCAGGTCGCGCGGGGTGTAGATGGAGTTGTTGGTCAGCACGAGAAAGGGCTTGCCCGATTCACGCAGCCGCTTGATGAAGGCGTCCGCCCCGGGCACCGGAACGCCCTCGTGCATCAGGACGCCGTCCATGTCGGTGAGCCATGACTCGATCGGCTTGCGCTCTGCCACTGCCGGACTCCTGCCGTACGTGAGGACCAGGGGCGCCGGCCGCCTCCCGCGCACGCCACGGACCCCGCGAAGCGTCCCGCGCGCCGTTCACACGGCCGACGCCCCCACCCTAAGTCAGCCACCGGAACCCTGACCCGGGCCGTCGTTCCGGCCTTCCACCGGCCGGACAGCGCCGGCGCCTGGAGCACCGGGACCGCGGCCGGCGGCCGCCGGGACGGTCAGCGCATCGTCCGGGCGGGAGAGGCGGCCGCGCCCGGCGATATCGCTGAGCTGCTGGGGCGGAGCCGGGCGGTCTCGTCTTCGTGCGGCGGCGCGTCATGCATCTCGACTGGCGGCCCTGCGAGTTGACGGACGCCTGCCTCCTCGACGGCTCAGGTGCCGGGCTCCGCGCCGTCCGCGGCGGGTCCGGACGGCGGCCGCCCGGCGCTCCCTCAACTCGCCGAAGCGGCCCCCCGCGCCCCGAACAGCGGCGCGAGCACCAGTTCCGCCGCGCCGTCCGCGACCGCCCGCGCGCCGCCCCGGGCGAGCGCCACCGGGACGGCGGTCCGGCCGCGGGCACCGGCCTGGGCGTCGAGGACCGCGGCGACACCGGCCCGGAACCCGTCGGGGTTCTCCAGTACGGTGCGCCCGCCGAGCAGCACCCGGTCGATGTCCAGCAGCTCCACGAGGTTGGCGGCGCCCGTCCCCAACACCTCGGCCGCGCCCGGCAGATCGCCGCGGGCCACCGCCGCCAGGCACAGCGCCTCGATGCAGCCGCGCCGTCCGCAGCCGCACCGCGGCCCGTCCCACTGCACGGTCTGGTGCCCGAACTCACCGGCGCCGGTACGCGGTCCCCGGTAGAGGCCGCCGCCCAGGACGAGCCCGGCGCCCAGGCCGGTGCCCAGATGCAGATACCCGAACGAGCCGGCGCCGGACGGCATCCCCCGGGCCAGGCCCAGCGCGGCCGCGTTGGTGTCCTTGTCGAGGACGGCGGGCAGGCCGAGGCGCGCGGCGAGCGCGTCCCGCAGCGGGAAGCCGTCCCAGTGCGGCGCGCCGGTGACCCGGTGCAGGACGCCGGTGGTGTGGTCCAGCGGCCCCGGGCAGGCGACCCCGGCGCCCAGCACCGGCGGCCCGCCGGCCTCCGCACGCAGCGCGGCGACCTCCCGGACCGCCGTGTCGAGCACCGGCCCGGCGCCCGCCTCGAAGGCGAGCGGGGCACGGCGCACGGCGACCGGGGCGCCGGTGAGATCGGCGAGTACGGCGATGAGTTCATCGCGGTCCAGGTGCAGCCCTACGGCGTGCCGGGCGCCGGGGACCAGCCGCAGCACGGTGGCGGGCTTGCCGCCCGTGGAGGCGCGGCGGCCCGCCTCGGCAGCCAGGCCCTCGGCCCGCAGCCGGGCGGTGATCTTGCTGACGGCCTGCGGTGTCAGCCCGGTCCGGGCCGCGAGCTCCAGTCGGCTGACCCCCTCCTCGCCGGCGGCCCGGAGCAGCCCGAGCACCAGCGCGGCATTGTGCCCGCGCAGCGCGGGGAGGTTGACGCCGGCGGGCCCGGCGGCGCCCTGGTTCCCGGCGGGGTCCGGCCCACCGGCGGCGGCCCCCGGCGTCGCGGGAACGTCCGTCCCCCCGACGCCGCCCGACGCACCGGCCGCGCCCGGCCCTCCGGCTCCCCGTCCCCGCCCCCGTCCCCGTCCTCGCTCCCGGGGAATGTCCTCGCCCTCGCTGTTGCCGCTCACCCACCCATTGTCCGCATCGCTTGCACTTTGGCAACAGCGTTGCTTAAGTGGCATCCATGAGCGAGACGATCGAGATGAGCGACTCCCCCGGCACCCCCGCCCCGCACCGCCCGCTCCGTGTCGGCCTCATCGGCTACGGCCTGGCCGGTTCGGTCTTCCACGCCCCCCTGATCGCGGCCACCGAAGGGCTGCGGCTCGACCTCGTCTCGACCTCCGATCCGGAGCGGCAGGCGCAGGCCCGCGCCGAGCACCCCCGGGTCCGTACGGTCGACACCCCCCAGGCCCTGCTGGACCACGCCGCCGACCTCGACCTGATCGTGCTGGCCTCGCCCAACAAGACCCATGTGCCGCTCGCCACCGCCGCGTTGGAGGCCGGGCTGCCGGTGGTCGTCGACAAGCCGCTGGCCGCGACCGCCGCCGAGGCCGAGAAGCTCGCCGCACTCGCCGACGACCGCGGCCTGCTGCTCTCCGTCTTCCAGAACCGCCGCTGGGACAACGACTTCCGCACCGTCCGCGCCCTCGTCGAGGAGGGCGCGCTCGGCGACGTCCAGCGCTTCGAGTCCCGCTTCGAGCGCTGGCGGCCGCAGCCCAAGGGCGGCTGGCGCGAGTCCGGCGACCCGGAGGAGATCGGCGGCCTGCTCTACGACCTCGGCAGCCACCTCGTCGACCAGGCGCTGACCCTGTTCGGGCCGGTCGTCTCGGTGTACGCCGAGTCCGACATCCGGCGTCCGGGCGCGGAGGCCGACGACGACACCTTCCTCGCCCTCACCCACGCCGGCGGCGTCCGCTCCCACCTGTGGGTGAGCGCCACCACCGCCATGCTGGGCCCGCGCTTCCGGGTGCTGGGCAGCAAGGCGGGCTATGTGAAGCACGGCCTGGACCCACAGGAGGCCGCACTGCGCGAGGGCCTGCGGCCCGGCACCGAGGGCGTCGCGTGGGGCGTGGAACCGGAGTCGCGCCACGGCCGGCTCGGCGCCGGCTCGTCCCCGCAGACCGGCGGCGGCGAGCCCGTACCGACCCTGCCGGGCGACTACCCCGCCTACTACGCCGCGATCGCCCGCGCCCTCCACGAGGGCGGCCGCCCCCCGGTCACCGCCACCGAGGCCGCCGCCGCCCTGCGGGTCCTGGAGGCCGCAAGGCTCTCCGCCGCCGAAGGCCGCACGGTCCGCATCGAGGCCCGGACATGAGCCCGGCCGGTCCGGACCACGGCACCGGCACGGGCCCGGCCGCTCCGCGCCCGGCGGACGACGGGCTCCGCGAACTGGCCGCCCAGGAAGAGCGGCTGGTCCTCGACAGCTTCGGCAACGAGGACGCCTGGCGCCTGGGCTCGCTGCTGGTGGAGCTGGCGCGGGAGCGCGGCGCCGCGGTGACCATCGGCATCCGGCGCGGCGCCCAGCAGCTGTTCCACTGCGCGCTCCCCGGCACCTCCGCCGACAACGACGCCTGGATCGCCCGCAAATCCGCCGTCGTCGAACGCTACGCCGAGTCCTCGTACCTGGTCGGCGCCAGATTCCGCGCCAAGGGCCGCACCTTCGAGGAGAGTTCACGACTGGACGCGGACCGGTACGCGGCACACGGCGGCGCCTTCCCGCTCCGGCTGCGCGGCACGGGCGTCATCGGCGTGGTCGCGGTCTCGGGCCTCCCCCAGGCCGACGACCACGCGCTGGTGGTGGAGGGCCTGGAGCGGTATCTGGCTGCGGGCTGACGTGGAAGAGGGGGACAGCCGGGGGGCAGAGGGCCGGCGGAGCACAGTCGCGTTGCGGGACCGTGCTTGAGTCCACCCGCCGGCCCCGGAGGGCTCCCGCCCCTCAGGCGGCCCGGAGCTCCTGTCGCTGGCGGCCCAGGCCGTCGATTTCCAGCTCCACCACGTCGCCGGCCCGCAGGTACGGCTTGGGGTCTGGGTGGCCCATGGCGACGCCGGCCGGGGTGCCGGTGTTGAGGACGTCGCCCGGGTGGAGGGTCATGAACCGGCTGACGTAGCGGACCACTTCGGCCACCGGGAAGATCTGGTCGGCGGTGGTGCCGTTCTGCTTCAGGTCGCCGTTGACCCGGAGCCGGAGGCCGAGGTTCTGCGGGTCGGGCACCTCGTCGGCGGTCACCAGCCAGGGGCCCAGGGGGTTGAACGTCTCGCAGTTCTTGCCCTTGTCCCACTGGCCGCCGCGTTCGATCTGGAACGCGCGCTCCGAGACGTCGTGCGCCACGGTGTAGCCGGCCACCGCGGCCCTCGCCTGGGCGTCGGTCTCCAGGTAGCGGGCGGTGCGGCCGATGACGACGGCCAGCTCCACCTCCCAGTCGGTCTTCACGCTGCCGCGCGGGACCAGCACGGTGTCGTCGGGGCCGACGACGGTGTCCGGGGCCTTCAGGAAGAGGATCGGCTCCTCGGGAGGCGTGGCCCCCGTCTCCCGGGCGTGGTCGTGGTAGTTCAGCCCGATACACACGATCTTGCCGATCCGGGCGAGCGGCGGGCCGGTGCGCAGCCCGGCCGCGTCGAGCCGCGGCAGCGCGCCGGAGGCGGCGGCGGTGCGGATCTCGGTCAGCTTTCCCTCGTCGGCGAGGAGCGCGCCGTCGATGTCCGGCACCAGGGCCGACAGGTCCCGCAGTGCCCCGGCCCCGTCGAGCAGCGCCGGGCGTTCGGCCCCCACCGGTCCGACTCGCAGCAGCTTCATCGGTTCAACTCCCGTGGTCGAAGGTCGGCCCGGAAGGGATCTTCCGGGCCGGCCGATGGGGGACGGCCATCGAGCGATTTGGCTGATCGTCCAAGAACGGGGTCGGGTCCGCAAGACCCCGTTCACGGACTGGACCCTTACTGCGGGGTAGTGGCGCTCTGCTCCCCGGCCCTGGCCCGCGAGTTGGCCCGCGCGCGGGCCGCCCGCTGACGGGCCGCGCGGCTCTTCGGCGCGCGCCGGTCCGCCCGCTGCTGTGCCGGGCGCTGCGGCGGGACGCCCTCGCCCGGCTCCCCGTCGGCCGCGACGGCCTCCGCCGACGGGGCCGGGGCCTGGGCCGGCGACGGCTTCCCCGCACCCGGCTTCCCGTCACCCGCAGCCGGCTTCCCCGCGGCGGCGGGCTTCCCCGCACCCGAAGCAGCCTTGCCCGCCGCCGGCTTCCCCGCGCCCGAAGCGGACTTCCCCTTCGCCCCCTTCGCCGTGCCGCCCGCGGCCGCCGGCTCCGGCGCGCCCTGTCCGCGGTCCCGGTGCAGCAGCGCCCGCTCGCAGGCCGTCCAGGCCGTCGTCGTGACCATGTAGAGCCCGGCGGCCAGCGGCACCACCGCGACCGTGATCAGCGTGCCGAAGGACAGCAGCGGCATCACCTTGGCCATCGAGGCCATCCCGGGCAGTGCGGCGTTGCCCGCGACCGGCTGCGGGGCCTTGGCCATCGTGGCGCGGGCCCGGCGGTAGTTCCAGGTCGCGACCGCCGCGACCAGCGCGAACAGCCCGAGGTAGACCAGCCCCTGCGGCCCGAGCACACCACCGTCGGCGAGCGCCCCGGTCCAGTGCCCGCCGAGCGGCGCGCCCAGCAGGGTGTGGTCCAGGAGGTCGCCGCTCCCGGTGGAGAACAAGTGGTACATCACGAAGAAGACGGGCAGCTGGAGCAGCGTCGGCAGACAGCCGCCGAGCGGCGAGGAGCCGGTCTCGGCGTACAGGGCGGCGGTGGCCTTCTGCAGCCGCTCGGGGTTGCCCTTGTGCTTGCGCTGGAGTTCCGCCAGCTGCGGGGCGAGCGCCGTACGGGCCTTCTCGCCGCGGGCCGCGGCGCGGGCGAGGGGGTGCAGCGCGGCGCGGACCCCCAGGGTGAACAGGACGACGGCGGCGGCCATGGCCGCGGAGCCGAAGAGCGGGGCGATCGCCTGGGCGCCGTGCGCCAGCGCGTCGCCGAGGAAGCCGAACAAGGACATGGCTGAGCCCTCCACGGGTCTCGTCGTGCCGGGATGTGGATTCGGCGTGACGAGCCGCGCGGACGCGGAAGAGCGGTACGGGGACCGGTGCGCCTACGCGGCCGTCGGGAGGGAACGGCCCGGTGCCCGGGGACGCGGCCGGCCGGCCGCGTCGGGATCGCGTTGCGGCAGGAAGGCCGTGCGCCGCTCGCGGTCGCGGATCGCCGTACGGATACGGCCCGGTGGCACGGGCCGGGCGCAGGCCGCGATCAGGAAGGCGCGGCACAGGAGCAGCAGCGCGGTGGTGGTCGCGGCGGCGGTCAGGGCCGTGGTGAGACCGGTCTGCGTGAGCAGGAAGCCGGCCAGGAGGAACAGGAGGGCCGAGGTGTACAGGCGCAGGGCATCGGCGATGCGGTACATCCAGCGCCCTCCTCAGGTTGTCCGGTCGTCAAGACTTGTCGTCTTCCGCTCAAGAGTAGCCACATCTCTGGGCAGCCGGGAGACCGGCCGGTAGCTTGCGCCCTCTCTGCCGTCGGGGGCGGCGGGGAGCAGGGGGAAATCAAGGGGGAACACCTAGGAGGTGCTGTGCGCGACATCAGCGTCCCGGCCCTGGCGGCCCCACTGCGGAGCGGCGGCCTTGCCGATTCCGTCTTCGACACCGCCGCCCACCAGCCGGATTTCGCTCAGCTCGCACGCCGCGACGACCACACACCCGACGGCTGGCAGGAGGTGTCGGCGGCGCAATTCCGTGACGAGGTCATGGCCCTGGCCAGGGGGCTGCTGGCGGACGGGATACGGCCCGGCACACGCGTCGCGCTGATGTCCCGTACGCGCTACGAGTGGACCGTGTTCAGTTATGCGCTGTGGGCGATCGGCGGGGAACTCGTCCCGGTGTATCCGACCGCCTCGGCCGAGCAGCTGCGCTGCATCCTCGCCGGGGCGAAGGTCACCGCGATCGTCGTGGAGAACGAGGCGCAGGCCATGACCGTGGCCGAGGCCTGCGACGAACGGGCCGCGCTGCGGCGGCTGTGGCAGCTGGACCTGGACTGCGTCCAGCGGCTGGCGGAGGAGGGCACCCGGCTCACCGAGGCCGATGTGCACCGGCTGCGGCACGCGGTCGGCCCCGACGACGTCGCGGCGATCGTGTACACGTCGGGGACCACCGGGAGCCCGCGCGGCTGCGTGATCACCCACGCCAACCTCGCCGCGGGCTGCGACACCCTCTACGCGGGCTGGGGCGGGCTGCTGGCCGCGCCCGGCGAACTCCCTTCGCTGCTGGCCTTCCTGCCGTTCGCGCACGTCTACGGGCTGATGGTGCAGGTGGCGTGTCTGCGCGGCGGGGTGAAGCTCGCCCACCAGCCCGATGTGACCTCCGACGAACTGCTGCCCGCGCTGGCCTCGTTCCGCCCGACGTTCCTGTTCGCGGTGCCGTACGTCTTCGAGAAGATCTGCGCCCGCGCCCGGCAGGCCGCGGAACAGGCGGGCCGGCGGCGGACGTTCGACGCGGCGATGACGGTGGCGGTGCGCTACGCGGAGGCCCTCGCGGCGGAGGCGCAGGGCACCGGGCGCGGCCCCGACCCCTTCCTGCGGGCCCGGCACGCGCTCTACGACCGGCTGGTGTACTCCCGCATCCGGGAGCTGCTGGGCGGCCGGGTGCGGACCGCGGTGTCCGGCGGCTCGCCGCTCTTCCGCGAGCTGGGGCTGCTCTTCGCCGGCGTCGGGATCACCGTCTACGACGGCTACGGCCTGACGGAGACCAGCGGCGCGATCACCGTACAGCCGCCCGGCCGGGTGCGGTTCGGGACGGTGGGGCTGCCGCTGCCGGGCAGCGCGGTGCACCTGGCGCTGGACGGCGAGGTGTGGGTGCGGGGCGCGGTGGTGTTCGCCGGCTACCTCGACGAGGACGAGACCCCGGGCAGCGGGCTGTACGACGGCTGGCTGGCCACCGGCGACCTGGGGCACCTGGACGAGGACGGCTATCTCGTCATCACCGGCCGCAAGAAGGACATCATCATCACCAGCAACGGCAAGAGCGTGGCCCCGCAGGGGCTGGAGCAGCGGCTGTGCGCCCATCCGCTGATCTCCCAGTGCGTGGTGGTCGGCGACAACCGGCCGTATGTGACCGCGCTGATCACGCTGGACCCGGAGGCCCTCGACCACTGGCACAAGCTGCGCGAGGAGCCCGGCAGGGACAGCGGCGCGCCCACGCCGGAGGAGCAGCTGCACGCGGAGGTGCGGCGGGCGGTGGCCCGGGCGAACGCCTCGGTGTCCCGGGCCGAGTCGATCCGCGCGTTCCGGGTGCTGCCCGAGGAGTTCAGTCAGGAGGCCGGGCTGGTGACGCCGTCGCTGAAGCTGCGGCGGGCGGCGATCGTCCGGCGCCACGCGGACGAGATCGACGCGCTGTACGCCCAGGGACAGCGCGAGGACCCCGAAGGCCGCCAGGAGCGGCGCAGATGGGCGGCGGAGAGCCTGTACGCGCGCTGAGCGGCGCAGACGCGCGCCCCTGAGGGCACATGGCAGCCGCCTGTGGACGGGCCCGGCCGGGCATACGGAAGCCGGCGCACGTCACCCGCATCCGGCCGGGCCCGCCCGCGGCACCGTAGCAGTGCCGCGGCGGGCCCGGCCGTTATTTGTCCAGGGGTGAGGACCCACGACCGCGGGAGGGTCACGGCACTTAACGTCCGGTGGCATTCCAGTACGGACGATCCGGGAGGCCGTGTGCGGTCCATCCTCAGCAATTCCGCAACATCAGGGCGGACCATCGCCACCGGACTGGTGGTAGCCGCGCTCGTGGCCACACTCGCGGCGTTGCTGCTGCCCGTCCAGCTCTTCGGTGAGACCGCGTCGGCGGCGACCAACACCGTCACGTACGACGACGACGGCGGCGGCACGGTCAACACCCGCTACGGTCCGCTGACCGCCATGGACCGGGACTTCGTCCGCAAGGTCAGACTGGCCGGCCTGTGGGAACTGCCCGCGGGCCGCCAGGCACAGGAGCGCGGGCAGACCGCGGCGGTCCGTACCGCCGGTGAGCACCTCGTCGCCGGGCACACCGAGCTGGACCGGCGGGTGATCGAGACCGCACGGGCGCTGGGCGTCACCCTGTCCAACCAGCCCAACGCCGACCAGCAGGGCTGGCTGGCGCAGATGAACGCCGCGCAGGGTGACGAATACACCAGGACCTTCGCGGAGCTGCTGCGCCGGGCGCACGGCAAGGTCTTCGGCCTGGTGGCCATGGTCCGCGACCAGACCAAGAACTCGATGGTGCGCGCCCTGGCGAACCGCGCCAACACCATCGTCCTGGACCACATCACCGTGCTGGAGAAGACCGGTGGCGTCGACTTCGACACCCTGCACACCAGCTAGGCGACGGAGCCCCTGGTATGCCACGGCGGCGCGGTCGCCGGCCCGGACGGCGGCGGACGCCCCCGCCCACGGCGGGGGACGCACCCCGCCCCCCACCCCCGCGACCCGGAAGAAACGACACCCGCACCCAACCGACACCCCTCACATCGGACGAAGCGAAGTGATCTCATGAGGCAACGGCAACAGGCCCATAAACGCTCGCGTTTGACGAACAGAATGCTGATCGGCGCCACCGCCCTGCTGCTCGGCGGCGGCGGCCTCGCCG
Source organism: Streptomyces sp. NPDC048612 (assembly GCF_043199295.1). Taxonomy (NCBI): domain Bacteria; kingdom Bacillati; phylum Actinomycetota; class Actinomycetes; order Kitasatosporales; family Streptomycetaceae; genus Streptomyces; species Streptomyces sp. NPDC048612. The sequence goes on along the minus strand of NZ_JBICVV010000017.1, from coordinate 65,557 downwards.
CCTACGCCACCACGGCGCTGGCCGGCAACAACACCCCGGACGCGTCGGCCGGCCATTCCCAGCACACCGCGAGCGCCTTCACGCTCTCGTGCCCCGATGTGGGCGAACGGCTGCGCCAGGTGCCGCGCAGCGCCAAGCTCCCGGTCTCCAAGGGGCTGTCGGCGCTCGACAAGCAGGTGCACGACGCCTACCACTCGATGATGACCGGCAAGACCAGCAGCGGCGACACCGTCCTCAACGGGCTGAAGACGAAGCGGCAGAAGACCATCAGGATGATGGTCACCGCGATCTCCAAGGACGCCGAACGGCCCGGCTACCTGCTCAAGATGAGCGGCTGCACCATGAAGCCGGTCAACGAGGGCGCGGGCACCGGCGGCGGCGACTCCACCAAGTCCGTGCAGGACGGCTGGTACGGCCAGAACCAGACCCAGGGCCAGGACGGCCAGCAGAGCCAGGACCCCGGTCAGGTGCAGGGTCAGGACCCCGGTCAGGTGCAGGGCGGCCAGGACCAGAACGGCGGGCAGCAGCAGGGCCAGGCCGGCGGCCCGTCCCCCGACGACTTCGTCGACATCAACAACGTCCAGCCGAACGCGGACGCCCCGCCGTTCGCCGCCCCCGAGGGGGGCAACGCCTCCACCGGCACCTTCACCACCGAGTGCGGCCGCAATGAGGACGGCCACTTCAACTCCGACAACGTCATCGTGACCCCGGGCGTCAGCAACGGCGCCCACCACACCCACGACTACGTCGGCAACAAGGCCACCGACGCCTTCGCGGACGACAACAAGCTCGCCGCCTCCGACACCACCTGCGACAACGGCGACCAGTCCACCCACTACTGGCCGGTGCTGCGCAAGCTGGACGGCAACGCCGAGCAGAAGCCGGGCGCCGCACAGGACGCCAACGTCGGCACCACGCTGACCCCGGCGACGGTCACCCTGACCTTCCGGGGCAGCCAGTCCGGCGAGGTCCGGGCGATGCCGCGCTTCCTGAAGGTCATCACCGGTGACGCCAAGGCGTTCACCAACGGCACCAAGAACGCCAACGCCTCCTGGAGCTGCACCGGATTCGAGGACCGGCAGCTGAAGGACAAGTACCCGCTGTGCCCGCAGGGCTCGCAGGTCGTGCGCACCTTCGCCTTCCAGAACTGCTGGAACGGCCGGGACATCGACAGCGGCAACCACCGCGACCACATGGCCTTCTCCGACCAGAACGGCAACTGCCCGCAGGGCTTCGAGGCGGTCCCGCAGCTCGTCCAGCGGATCACCTACGACGTCCCGCAGGGCAACAGCTTCGCGGTGGACAGCTTCCCCGAACAGCTGCACAAACCGGTGACCGACCACGGTGACTTCATCAACGTGATGCCGGACAACCTGATGAGCAAGGCCGTCGACTGCATCAACAACGGCCAGGAATGCTCCTGACGGGCCGGCCGACGGGCCGGCGGCCCTGAGGGCCACGGTCTCCGGGCCCCTTGGGGGGACATCCCCTAAGGGGCCTGTGGGCCCCCCTGGACCGGACAACGCAGTGGCCCCGACCCGGATTCCCGGGGCGGGGCCACTGTTCTGCGCCGTGGTGCTGAGGGGGTGCCGGCGGTACGCCGTCGGACCGGCCGGCTGTCAGCTCAAGGGGCGCGGTGGTTCATCCGTCGGTACTTCAAAGACCGTTGACGCGGGCCTCGCGGGCCATGCCGAGCGGGCGTATGGAGGACGCGACGGCGCGGGCGCGGCGGCCGGCGCGGGCGCGGTAGCTGCGGACATGGGCCATCAGACGCCGGCTGCGCAGCGCCATCTCCAGCTCGAAGCGGGTCCGCGGGTCGCGCAGCACCGGTCCGAAGAGCTTCTCGATCTGCCGCAGGCGGTACCGGACCGTCTGGGGGTGCACATGCAGCAGCTTGGCCGCCTCGGGGGCGCCGCCGCCCTCCAGCCACGCCAGCAGCGTGACTTCGAGCCGTTCGCTCTGCCGGGGCGTCAGCTCCTCCAGCGGGCCGAGCCAGCGGGACGTCAGGGCGTCGGCCAGCGACTCGTCCTGGAGCAGCAGCAGCGCCGAGAGGTGGTCGTCGACGAACGCCGGCCGCGACTCCGGGCCGACCCGGCTCGGGGCCAGCGTGAGCAGGTACCGGGCCCACCGCAGCGAGGACGCGGTGTCGGTGGCCGGGACCACGTGCCCGACCGCCGCCGGGCGGCCCTTGAGCGCCGCCTCCAGGCGGGCCCGGGTCTGGGTCGCCGGGTCGGGGACGAACAGACAGGTGTAGCCCTCGACGTTGCCGATGAGGGCATGCCCCAGTGCCGCGGCGAGTTGGGGCGCCTCGGCGGGGGTGGCGAGAACGACGGCCTGGAGGGTGTCGGGCACCGGCCAGCCCGCGGCACGGGCCAGCTCGTGCAACCCCTCCTCGGGTACCTCTCGTTGGCCGGCGAGCACGTCGAACAGGTCCTGGCGGGCCCGGGCCACCGGCATAGGTGTGACAACCGAGGGGCGGGCCGGAGGTTTACTTTCCGACTCTTTTTGGTACCCCAGAACTGTCAGCAAGGCCTGTTCAAGCGCCCAATGTGCGTCTTCTACGGGAGTATCCCCGAGAAGTGCGGACAATGCGGGAAATCCGCGTTGCAACTCCGCGACCAACTTCTCGGCGAGATCCGGGAGTTCATTTCTGACTACCCGGTTCCACTCGCCGCGGGGACGCGACCAGATGCGGTTCAGGAGATCACACATCGCTACCTCGATCCTGGCGGGGATGCGGTTGGTACAGGGGATTGGCGCCCCCCCGTGCGCCTGAGTCGGCATCATCCGGAGTCCCCCCGCGCGACCGCGATGCCAGTGCAGGAATTTGTCACAGCGCGATAAACCTTACGAAAGCCTGAACACGTTCGGAGATGCTTTTGCACATCCGGATTACGGCCCTGCGTATCCGCCCGGTTACAGAATGTTCAGTGTTACCGGGGGTCACCCGAACAAAAGCCCCGGGCAAATACCACCCCCGGGAGATTTCATAGAAATTCGCATCCCGCACTCGTGCCCCGACACCGGGAGGTCCGATGTCCGCACCGCGTCTGCAGAGCCGCCGCGCCTCACACCGTGCCCGGCCTTCGCCCTCCGTACCCCGCCCCCGGCGCCCTCCGAACGAACCCGGCCCGCCGGACCGGCGGGCCCCCGGCGGCGGCTTCGCCGGAACTGCCGTACTCCGTCCGGCGCTTCCGGCCGCGCTGCTGCTCTTCATCGCCGTCACGCTGCACTCCGGCGCGGCGGACACCCTCATGCGCTTCCTGGACTTCGGCGCCGGAGTCCTCGCACTGGTCTCGCTGTCGGTCACCGTGCTGTGGGGCCTGGCCGCCACCGACCGGATGGTGCTGCACTCCGGCCACCGGCTGCTCGCCCAGGCCGTGCACCGCGGCACCGCGGTCGCCGGGCTCGGCTTCCTCGGCCTGCACATCTGGGTGAAGATCGCCGAGGGTCACACCGACACCATGGCCGCCACCGTGCCGTTCACCGACGGCGCCCGGCCGGTGCTCATCGGCCTCGGCACCCTGGCCGCCTACACGTTCATCGCCGTCGCGGTGACCGGCGCGGTACGCGCCGCGTTCACCGGCCTGACCGGTGCCCGCTGGTGGCGCGCGCTGCACATGTGCGCCTACCTCGCCTGGGGACTCGCCCTGGTGCACGGCCTCAGGTCCGGCCGTGCGGCGGCCGGCTGGGCCATCGCCGGATATGCCATCTGCCTCATCGGGGTGGCCGTACGACTCGGCCTGCGGCTGCGCGACGCCCGCAGGAACACAGGAGAACTCCCATGACCGCCCCCGCCCCCACCCAACTGCTGCCGGCGCTCGCCGAGGCGGAGCCCGTCCCGACGCTGGCGTCCTTCGGGCCGCCGCGGCTGCTGGCCGGCCTCGACGAGATGCCCCGCATGGACCGGGTGGCCCATCTGTCCCGGCACGGCAGCCTCCCCCAGCTCACCTCCCAGGAGCTGGTGGCGCTGGCCGAGGACATCGATCTGCGCGGCCGGGGCGGGGCCGGCTTCCCGTTCGCCCGCAAACTGACCGCCGTCATCGACGGGATGAAGCGGGCGGACGGCAAGGGCGCGGTGGTCGTCAACGGCAGCGAGGGCGAACCCAGCTGCCTCAAGGACACCGCGATGCTGCTGCACGCCCCGCACCTGGTGATCGACGGCGCACTGCTGGCCGCCGACGCGCTCGGCGCACAGGAGGTCGCCCTCGGCGTGACCCGCACCGACGTGCTGAGCTCCGTGCAGCGCGCCATCGACGAACGCGGCCCGGTCCGGTCGGCTTTACGGGTCACCCTGCTCACCGAACGGTTCGTCACCGGCGAGGGCTCCGCCATGACGAACGGGCTGAGCGGCGGCGCCGGGCTGCCCTCGGGCCGCAAGATCCGCTCCAGCGAGCGGGGTCTGAACGGGGTGCCGACCCTGCTGTCGAACACCGAGACCTACGCCCAGCTCGCCGTGGCCGCCCGCCTCGGCGCGCTCGGCTACCGCACCGCGGGCCTGCCCACCGAGCCCGGCACCCTGCTGCTGACGGTCGCCGGCAACCGGGTCGTGGAGGTCCCCTACGGCGTCTCGCTCGCCCGGGTCCTGGCGCTGTGCGGCATGGACCAGGGGCAGGGCGTGCTGATCGGCGGCTACCACGGCACCTTCATCTCCCCGGCCGACGCGCTGACCGCGAACCTGTCGAAGGAGTCGCTGGCCGAGTACAACGCGGTGCTCGGCGCCGGGGCGGTGCTGCCGATCCCGTACGACACCTGTCCGGCGGGCGAGACGGTGCGCGTCGCCCAGTGGATGGCCGCCGAGTCGGCCGGCCAGTGCGGCCCCTGTGTGCTCGGCCTGCCCGCGCTCGCCGACCAGCTCGACCGCGCCGTACGGGGCGGCGGGGAGAGCGCCCTGGAGGCCGTACAGGCCCGTATGCGGGCCGTGGAGAAGCGCGGCGCGTGCAGCCACCCGGACGGCACCTCACGCTTCGTCGCCTCGGCCCTCAGGTCCTTCCCCGAGGAGTTCGAGCGCCACGCGCAGGGGTTCGGGTGCGGCCGCCCGGTGACCGGTGCGCTGCCGGTCACCGGGAACCCGCCGCTGGCGGTCACCGCCCCCGCCCCCACCCCGACGCGGGTGTCCGCGCCGCCGCAGGAACGGCTGCTGGTGGACTGGACGCTGTGCCGCGGCCACGGGCTGTGCGCCGACGTCGTCCCCGGCATCGTGAAGCTCGGCGCGGACGGCTACCCGCAGTCCGCCAACATGCCGCTGCCGGCCCGGATGCGGCGCCGCGGACAGCTCGCGGTGCGCCGCTGTCCCGCGCTGGCGCTGCGGGTCCAGGGCGGCAACTGACGTTTCCCGCAGGGCTTTTGCGCCCGGAGAAAATTCTTCGGTGCCGTTGAACGCCCGGCACCCCGGAGCGCGTATTCCCCGGGCGACGGCACCCCGCCGGCGCCCGGACGGGATCGGGACGGGTGGCCGGACGAGCAACTCGGTCACCACCTCAGCAAGACGGAACCACCCATCGGCAGAGGAGACATCATGAGCAATCGACGTCGTGCGGCGTTCGCGGCCGCCGCGGTCGCCACCCTGGCCCTGACCACCGGCTGCGGCAGCAGCGGCAACCAGAGCGCCGGCACCACCACCACCGACAACGTCCAGCCCGCCGGCCAGGGCACCAGCGACTACGGCTACGGCTCCTCCGGGGGCTCCGGCGGCGGCCAGGCGGGCGGCACGGACGCCGCCGCCGGCAAGGCCCCCAAGGCGCCCGGCGCCGGGAAGCTGGCCCTGCACCAGGACGCCAAGCTCGGCACCGTCGTCGCCGACTCCAAGGGCATGACCCTCTACCGGTTCGACAAGGACACCCCCGACCCCGCCAAGTCCAACTGCAACGGGTCCTGCGCCACCACCTGGCCGCCGGTGCCCGCCGACGGCGCCACCGCCCCGGCCGGCATCGACAAGAGCAAGCTGGGCTCGGTCACCCGCGCCGACGGCGTCAAGCAGCTCACCATCGCCGGCTGGCCCGCCTACCGCTACATCAAGGACACCAAGGCCGGTGACACCAAGGGCCAGGGCGTCGGCGGCACCTGGAACGCGCTGGCCCCCGACGGCAAGAAGGCCGGCGCCCAGGAGCCCAGCGACGTCTCGGTGTTCAACCACCCCGACCTCGGCGGCATCCTCGTCGACGGCAAGGGCCGCACCCTCTACCGCTTCAACAAGGACAGCGCCTGGCCGATGAAGTTCGGCTGCAACGACGCCTGCCTGGACACCTGGAAGCCCGCCAAGCCCGCCGACCGCTCCAAGCTCAAGGGCATCGCCCCCAAGCTCATCTCCACCGTCACCCGCCCCGACGGCACCCGTCAGCTGGCCGTCGACTGCTGGCCGGTCTACTGGTTCACCGGCGACGAGCAGCCCGGTGACATCAACGGCCAGGGCAAGATGGGCCTGTGGTTCGCGGTCTCCAAGGAGGGCGAGAAGATCACGACGACGCCGGAGGGCTGAGCGGGCCATCCCCCGACGCCACCCCGTCGCGCGGGAACTCGTCGTCCAGCGCCAGCACCTCGGCGTCCGGCCGCTCGTCCGCGGCGCGCGGCCCCAGCCAGGTGACCGCGAGCGCCACCACCACGTTCACGGCGAGCCCGACGATCCCCGCGTTCATCCCCCAGACCGGGTCGTGTCCCCCGAACACCAGGACACAGACCAGCGTGAAGCCCGCCACCAGGCCGCTCACCGCGGCGTGCAGCGTCAGCCGCCGCCACACCAGCCCCAGCAGCAGCATCGGCACGAGCTGCGCCATGCCCTCGTACGAGATCAGGGACAGCCGGACGAGGGTGTCGGGGGCGGTGTAGGTCAGCAGCAGCGCCAGCGCGCCGGCCACCACCACGACCAGCTGCGACCACAGCTTCTGCCGTCCGCCCGCCGTACCTCCCCCGCCGTCCCCGGAAGCCGCCCCGGCCGCCCCCCTGTTGAGACGGGGGATCGCGCCCAGCACGCTCCTCCCCCACATCGTGCCGATGACCAGCATGAACACGGCCATCGGCACGATGGAGGAGAGGGCGGCGGCGACCCCGACCACCCCCACGGCCCAGGCCGGAAGGGAGTCCACCACCATCTTGAACAGCGCGAGGTTGGAGTCCGCGCCGGCCAGGCCGGGCACCACGAACAGCGCCGCCATCCCCAGCAGCACCGGCACCAGCAACAGCACGTTGTAGAACGGGAGGTAGAGGGCGTTACGCCGCAGCGCCTCGGCGTTGCGGGCACCGAGATAGCCGGCCACGGTCGTCGGGAAGATCACCACGGTCAGGGAGTTGACGAGGGTGGTGGTGACGAACCACACCTGGCCCAGCCCGCCCGAGGCGTGCCCCGGGAACGTCAGCCACTGCGGCTTCTCGGCGACGAGCCGGTCCAGGAAGGGCCCGTAGCCGCCGAAATAGTGCAGCGGCACATAGACCGCGAGGAAGCCGAGGGTGCCGATGACGAGGACGTCCTTGAGCACCGACACCCAGGCGCTGCCGCGCAGCCCGCTGACCACCACGAAGCCGGTGGTGACCGCGAAGGCCAGGAAGTAGGCCCAGTCGAGGCTGATGGCGCCGTAGGAGATGGTGGTGACGACCACGCCCATGCCGGTGATCTGCAGCTGGATGTACGGCAGCAGACAGACCGTGGCAAGCAGCGCGACGGCGGCGCCGAGCCAGGGCGCGCGGAAGCGGTGCGCGACCATGTCGGTGATCCCGACCAGGTCGTGCCGGCGGGCGTACGCCCACAGCATCGGCCCGACGACATAGCCCAGCGCGTAGCCGCAGGACATGTAGGCCAGGACATAGAGCACCGGGGCACCGGAGTTGTAGCCCCAGCCGGCCGCACCGAGATAGCTGAAGCTCGTGTAGCTCTCACCGGCCATCAGCACCCAGATGAAGACCGTGCCCAGGCCCCGGCCCCCCACCGACCACCCGGCAAGTCCCCCGCCCGCGCCCTTCCCCCGCACCGCGAGCAGGCCGAGGGCCACGGTGAGCACCATGAAGCCGCCGAAGACGGCGGTGGAGACCGCGGCGTTCATATCCGCCCCCGCGCCCGGTCACCGCGTCGGGCCAGCCACACCGCGAGCGGGGTGGCCAGCGTCGCCAGCAGCATCCAGAAGAACAGGAACGGCAGACCGAGCACGGTCGGGGTCACCCGGTTCACCAGCGGCAGCACCGCCAGGAACAGCACGTACGGCAGCAGCAGCCACAGCAGCGCGGGACGCTTTCTCGAACCCGGGGGCCGGCCGCCGGAGGTCTGGTTTCGCACGAGCCGAGAGCCTAGGGGACGCCCGGCCCCGCTCACCGGGACTGTGTCGACCGCAACACCGCCCAGACCACCAGCCGGTAGGCGGAGGTGTACTCCGGCGTACAGGTCGTCAGGGTCAGATAGGAGTCCGGCGCGGTGAAGCGGTAGGCGGGGTGCACGCTGCTGTACGGGACGGCGGCGAGGACCGTGCCGTCGCCGGGGGTGGTCCGCGGCAGGGTGCGCCGCACGGCGTAGGTGTAGCGGGCCTCGGCGGTGTCGACGAGGACGGTGTCGCCCGGCCGCAGCCGGTCGAGGCGGCGGAACGGCTCGCCATGGGTGTTGCGGTGCCCGGCCAGCGCGGCGTTGCCGGCCCGGCCGGGCTGCGCGCTGTGCGGATAGTGGCCGACGTAACCCCGGTTGAGGACCGCGGCCTTGCCGACGCCCTGGGCGATGGGCGCGGTGAGCCCGATCCGGGGGATGCGCAGGACGGCGTACGCCCGGTCCCGCGGGGGCTCCGGTGCCCGGCTCCCGCCGCGGCGCGCGGACGGCCCGGACGGCGCCGCGCTCGCCGCGCCGCGCGCCCCCGTACGGCCGTCCCGCGGCGCCGGGTCCGGGCCGGGCGCCGCGGGACGGGCGTCCCACTGCCGCTCCAGCCGGCCCACCTGGTCCCGCGCCGCGGACTGCGCCTGACGGTTCGTCCACCACAGCTGGTGGACGACGAGCAGCAGCAGGACGGCACCGAGCGTCACCGCCAGCTCCGCGCCCGCCCACAGCACCCGCACGGCAGCGGGGCGACGGGTTCGCCGCCCCTGCACGACCACCGGTATCCGCTCCCGCACGCGGGCACCGTAAGCCCTGCGGGCACAGGTCACCAGAGGCGTGCGGGGAGCGGCCGGCGGGCGGGGTCAGCCGCCGAAGGCGTGCGAGACGGCGTAGATGCACAGCCCGGCCAGGGCGCCGACGACGGTGCCGTTGATGCGGATGAACTGGAGGTCCCGGCCGATGTGCGCCTCGATCTTCTTCGAGGTGTGCTCGGCGTCCCAGCCGGCGACGGTGTCGGTGATCAGGGAGGTGATCTCGTCCTGATAGGTCGTCACCACATAGACGGCGGCGCCCTCCAGCCAGCCGTCCACCTTGTCCTGCAGCCGCTCCTCGCCGGCCAGCCGGCGGCCCAGGGACAGCAGCGCCGCCCGTAGCCGCAGCCGCAGTTCGCTGCGCTCGTCCTCGGCGGCGGCGACGATCATCGTGCGGACCGAGCCCCAGGCCGAGGCGATCAGGTCCTGCACCTCGCCGCGCCCCAGCACCTCGGACTTCAGCCGCTCGACCTTGGCGCGGGTCTGCGGGTCGGACTGCAGATCCTCCGCGAAGTCCCCGAGGAAACGGTCGATCGCCCCGCGCGCCGGGTGCTCGGGCATGTCCCGCATCTCGGTGACGAAGCGCAGCAGCTCCTTGTAGACCCGGTCGCCCACCTTGCGGTCGACGAACCGCGGGGTCCAGCCGGGGGCGCCGCCGGAGACCGCCGCCATGACGGAGTCCCCGTGCTCGACCAGCCAGTCGTGGCCGCGGGAGACGAGCAGGTCCACCGCCCGCCGGTGGCCGCCCTCGGCGACGATCTTCTCCAGCAGGGTGCCGACACCGGGCGCGATCTCCTGGGCGTCCGCCCGCCGGGTGATCGCCTCACCGACCACCGCCTGCACATCGGAGTCGCGCAGCACGGTCAGCGCTCCGCGCAGCGCGGTGGACAGTTCGTCGGTGACCCGGTCGGCGTTCTTCGGTTCGGCGAGCCAGCCGCCGAGCCGCCGGCCGATGCCGACGGAGCGCAGCCGGCGGCGGACGACGTCGGCGGAGAGGAAGTTCTCCCCGACGAAGTCCCCCAGGCTCCGGCCCAGTTGGTCCTTTTTGGTGGGAATGATCGCGGTGTGCGGAATCGGCAGCCCCATCGGCCGCTTGAACAGCGCGGTGACCGCGAACCAGTCGGCCAGCGCGCCGACCATGCCGGCCTCCGCGGCCGCCGCGACAAACCCGGTCCAGCCGCCCGCCCCGGCCGATCCGGCCCATTTCGCCAGCACATAGACCGCGGCGACGGCCAGCAGCAGGCCGGTCGCCAGCGCCTTCATCCGGCGCACCGCGCGCCGGCGCTCCTCGTCGGCGGCGCCGGGCGCGAACCCGCCCGGCACGGCACCCGCCGCCGACGCCCGCTCCGCCCTCGGCGCCGTGTCCGCTTCTGTCCGTTCCATCCGCTCCACCGCTCCCACCGTGCCCCCCACCGTCCGTACGGCCTCTCGTGCTCCGCACGACGGCCACGTTCCGGCCGTCATCCCACTGTGACCTACTCCTGGAACGAACCACGAGTTCCCCGCGTCCATGACGAGGAGGCATCGAACGGGGCGCCGGGCGGCGCACCCGAGGTCCGTGGGATCATGGGGGACCGATCGGACCGCAACGGTGCCGCTGATCATCCGCTGCCCTTGCCCGCCCGGAGCGTGCTGCTCCGCTCGACCCAGGAGACCCCTCCCGCATGAAGAAAAGTGTGGGTTACTCCCTGCTCGCCGGTCTGGCGGCAGTGGTGGTACTGATCTCGACCGCGATATTCGTCGGCTTCGGCGGCGAGAGCGGCGGTCCTGGCAGCTCCCCGCACAAGCCGCGCGACCCCGCGGACCCCGCGGTGTCCGGCCAGTGGGTCGGCACCTGGTCGGCGGCCGCGGCCGCGGCCGAGCCCGGCACCCTGAACGGCTATGCGGGGATGTCCATACGCAACGTCGTGCACACCAGCGTCGGCGGCTCCGGCGTCCGCATCCAGCTGTCCAACCTCTACGGCACCCGGCCGCTGGTGGTCAGCCACGCCTCGCTGGCGCTGGCCGCGGCCCCCAGCAACCCCACCGCCGCGAGCGGCACCATGCGGCGGCTGGCGTTCGGCGGCAAGCCCGCGGTGACCATCCCGGCGGGCGGCGCGGTCACCAGCGACCCGACCCGGCTGAAGGTGCCCGGCGACGCGGACCTGCTGGTCACCACGTACTCGCCGTCCCCCTCGGGCCCCGCCACCTACCACCCGTACGCCCGGCAGACGTCCTACCTGGCGCACGGCGACCGCGCCGAGGACGCCACCGGCGCCGCCTACACCGAGCAGAGCCCCTACTGGCGGTATCTGACCGGCGTGGACGTGTGGAGCACCCAGGCCCGCGGCTCGGTCGTCGCGATCGGCGACTCGATCACCGACGGCATCACCTCCACCGCCGGCGCCAACCACCGCTGGACCGACTTCCTCGCGGCGCGGCTGCGCAACGAGCCCGGCGCGCCCCGCTACGGCGTCCTCAACCAGGGCATCAGCGGCAACCGTCTGCTGGTGAACGGCAGCAAGTTCTCCCCGAACAACGGGCCCAGCGTGCTGTCCCGGCTGGAGCGCGACGCACTGTCCCGCACCGGGGTGAAGGCGGTGATCGTCGAGATCGGGCTGAACGACCTGTTCAAGACCCCGCGCCAGCTCGACCCGCAGAAGATCGTCGCCGGTATGCGGCAGCTCGTCCGGGAGGCGCACGCCCGCGGTCTGCGCGTCACCGGCAGCACCCTGACGCCGTTCGGCGGACACCGCGGCTACTCCGACCAGCTGAATTCGGTACGGCTGCAGGTCAACCGGATCATCCGCTCCGGCACCGTCTACGACGAGGTCGTGGACTTCGACAAGGCGCTGCGGGACCCGGCGGCGCCGGTGCGGCTGCGCCCCGTCTACGACTCCGGCGACCACCTCCACCCGAGCGACGAGGGCTTCCGGGCGATGGCCGACGCCGTGAACCTCGCCCACCTCAAGCGCGGGGCACCCGCCGCACTGTGACACCGGTCCGCGCCGTCACACCAACGGCGCAGGCCCGCCGCCGCGTGTCCGGCCGCCGCGCGGCGGCCGGTCCCGGCCGGTCCCTGGGCGTCATGGAACTTCCCCGCCGCTCCGGGCGTTCGACCGGCTGACGGAGGCATCACCAGACGTACCGGGGGCTGACATGGCCGTCACACTGGCCGAGGAAATCATGCTGCTGTCGCTGGACGAGGAGTCCGGGACGGCGGAGCGGCAGCAGACGGCGGGCTGGGCCGTCGCGGGCGGCATCCTGCTGGAACTGGTGCTCGCCGGGAGAGTGGCCGTCGACGGCAAGTACCTCAGCCTGACGGACCCGACACCGACCGGTGAGCGACTGCTCGACGACCGGCTGGAGCTGCTCGGCGCCTGGCTGGGCGGCCGCGACAAGCGGCGGGTGACGGAGTGGCTGGCCAAGGACCGCGCCAAGGCCGGCAAGGCGGCGGTGCAGAGCCTGTGCGCGCGCGGCGTGGTCGTCGAGGAGCAGCACAAGGCCCTCGGCCTGTTCCCGATCCGCCGCTATCCGGAGGCCGACAGCGCGCCCGAGGCGGAGCTGCGGCAGCGGCTCGGGGCCGTCGTCCTGGAGGGCGCCGTCCCGGACGAGCGCACGGCGGGCCTCGTCGCCCTGATCCACGCCACCAAGCTGTATGCCCTGGCGTTCCCCGACGCCCCGCGCAAGCAGGTGACCGGCCGGATGGCCGAGGTCGCGGAAGGCCAGTGGGCGGCCGACAGCGTGCGGACCGCGATACGTGACATGCAGGCGGCCCTCACCACGATCGCCGTCGTCACCGCCGCCACGGCCGGAAGCTGAGCCCGCCACACGAGCCCGCGCCGGACCGGCGGGCGGACCGGCGGACCGGCGGACCGGCCCTAGTCCAGCTCCTTGCGCCCGTCCTCCTTGAGGCGGCGCCGTTCCTCCTTGAGGCGGCGCCGCTCGGCCCTGGGCAGCTTGCGCTCGACGCCGACGCCGCCCATCAGCGCCAGGCCGGTGACGACGACGCGGGGCGCGCCGGGCTCGCCCGGGGTCCCGTCCTCGCGCGCGTCGAAGCCGCCCATGATGCCGAGTCCGCGCACATCGACCTCGACGCCCGGCGGCACCACGATGTTCACCCCGCCCATGAGCACCCAGCAGCTGATGACGACCTCCGGCCCGGCGAAGTTCGCCTCGCGCAGATCGATCTCGCCGCCGCCCATGACGCAGGCGGCCGTGAAGCGCCGCCCGATCGTCCACCGGCCCTTACGCTGGAAGCCGCTCATGAGGGAGAAGCCGACCGAGGACCCCTGGCCACCGCTGACGATCCGCTCCGCCCAGCGCGCCGGCGCACCGCTCTCCTTGCGCAGCGACAGCGGCGCAGGCGCCTGCGCGGCGGCCGGCAGATCGGCGGTGAGCGGCTCCAACTCCCCGTAGGTGCGGGCCTTGTAGGCCGCCTCGAGCCGCTCGTCGAACTCCTCCATCGCCAGCCGTCCCTCGGTGAGGGCGTCCCGCAGGATCTCGGCGACCCGCTCACGGTCGGTGTCGGAAGCGCGCAACTCCGGGAGGTCTTCAGTCATACGGACAGATTAGAGCGCGTCGCCCGTATTGCCGCTGTTTCCGGCGACATCCCACCGCTGCCCGCCGCCCGCGTACAGCTCGGCGATCAGGGTCTCGATGTCCGGCTCCCGCACCGACAGGTCCACCAGCGGATAGCGCGCGGCGACCGCGGCGACCAGCGGCGCCGCGCTCTGCGACGCCGGGAACGCCAGCCACTGCCGGGGCCCGTCCACCCGGACCGTACGGGCACCCGGGACGCCGTCGATCGGCGGCAGTTCCCGCGCCAGGTCCACCACCAGCGTCCGTTCGCCGTCACCGGCGGCCCGCAGCCCGTCGAGACCGCCGTCGTAGACCAGACGGCCGTGGTCGATGACCATCACCCGGCGGCACAGCTGCTCGATGTCGGTCAGGTCATGGGTGGTCAGCAGGACCGTGGTGCCCTTCTCGGCGTTCACCTCGCGCAGGAACTCCCGGACCCTGGCCTTGCTGACCACGTCGAGGCCGATGGTCGGCTCGTCCAGGTACAGCACCTCGGGGTCGTGCAGCAGCGCCGCCGCGATGTCGCCGCGCATCCGCTGCCCCAGCGACAGCTGCCGCACCGGCACGGCCAGCAGCGGGCCCAGGTCCAGCAGTTCGACACAGCGCTCCAGATTGGCGCGATACCGGGCGTCCGGGACCCGGTACATCCGCCGCACCAGCTCGTAGGAGTCCCGCAGCGGCAGGTCCCACCACAGCGTGGTGCGCTGCCCGAAGACCACCCCGATCCGGCGGGCGAGCCGGGTCCGCTCCCGCGCCGGGTCGATACCGGCGATCCGGAGCCGGCCGCCGCTGGGGACGAGGATGCCCGTCAGCATCTTGACGGTGGTGGACTTCCCGGCGCCGTTCGGCCCGATGCAGCCGACCATCTCGCCGCGCGGCACCCGGAAGGAGAGCCCGTCGACGGCCCGGACCTCCTGCCGCACCCGCCGCAGCCGGCCCGCCCTGCGCCGTACCGAGAACACCTTCTCGACACCGTCGACCTCGATCAGCTGCCCCGCAGCGGCCGCACCGCTCATCCCGCGCCCTCCCTCGTCGTCCCGTCCGGGGCCCGCCCCATGAGGCCCCCTCAGCTGCCGGTGCTGCGGTAGGACCGCAGCCCCAGCCGCCACGCCAGCCCGGCCCCCGTACACATCAGCGCCGCCACCACCGGCCCCAGGAAGTCCACCCAGCCCGGCAGCCCCAGCGGGTCGGGGCGGCCCAGCAGCCGCAGCGCGGGCAGCCAGTTCACGAAGGCCAGCGGGACGAGGTAGGTGACCCCGCGCACCAGCTCCTTGGCGAACACCGTCGGCGGGTACTGCAGCATCGCGTTGCCGCCGTAGGTGAAGGAGTTCTGCACCTGGGCCGCGTCCTGCGCCCAGAACTGGAAGGCGGCCCCGGCGGTGAACACCGCCGCGAAGATGGCCGTGCCGCACACCGCCATCAGCGGCACCATCAGCACCCGGCCCACCGTCCAGTCCACCTCGATACGCGGCAGCGCCCAGCCGAGCACCAGCAGCGCCTGGGTGATCCGGCCCACCCGGCGCAGCGCGAAGCGGTCCGCCGCGATCTGCGCGAAGACCGGTACGGGGCGCAGCAGCAGCGTGTCGAGGGTGCCGTCCCTGATCCGCAGGCCCAGCCCCTCGATGCTGCCCAGCATCAGGTCCGCCAGGCCCAGCGCCACCCCGGACGTCCCGTACAGGAAGGCCACTTCGGGCAGCGTGAAGCCGCCGAGGGCCTCGATCTGCGAGAACATCAGCAGGATCGCGACGAAGTCCAGGCCGTTGGCCGCGAAGCTGCCGGCCGCCATCAGCACGAACGAGGCCCGGTAGGCGAGGGTGGAGCGCACCCACATCCGCACGATCAGCCCGTAGGCGGCAAGCCCCCGCGCCACCGCCCCCCGGCCGCGCCCGGCCCGCACCGCCGCCCGCGCGCTACCCACCGTGCACCACCACCTTGCGGGTCGCCGCCGACTGCACCAGCCGGCCCAGCGCCAGCAGCGCCGCCGCCCACCCCGCCTGGAACGCCAGCCCCCGCATCAGCGCGCCACCGCTCCGGACCCCCATCAGCACATCGGCCGGCACCTGGAGGACCGCCGCCCACGGCAGCAGCTGGACGGCCTCCCCGAAGCCGCCCGGGAAGACCCGCAGCGGCAGCAGCATCCCCGTGAAGAACGTGCAGGCCAGCCCGCTGATCAGGGCCAGCCCCGAGCCGTCCAGGAGCCAGCAGGACGCCAGCGCGACGAGATAGCGCAGCGCGAAGCTCACCAGGACCCCGAGCAGCACCGACAGCAGGAAGCAGCCCCAGGTCACCGCGTCGCCGGGCAGCACCAGCGGAAAGACCAGGGCGCCGACCGCCATCGGCACGGCCCCGCGGCCGACCAGCTGGAGCCCGGCCCGCCCCAGGTCCGTGGCCAGCCACCACAGTTGGAGGTCGGCGGGCCGGCAGAGGTCCACCGCGATGTCGCCGCTGCGGATGCGCTCCTGGAGTTCGTCCAGCCCGCCGCCCATCAGCGCCGCGGTGGCCAGCAGCGCCTGCGCGGTCCAGACGAAGGTCAGCGCCTGCGCCTGGTCGTAGCCGCCCAGATGCGGCCGCTCGTCCCACAGCGCCAGGTAGGTGTAGGCGACGATGAAGCCGAAGACGGTGTTGGTGAACACCCCCGCCGCGGTGGCGGTCCGATAGGTGGCGTACCGCCGGAAACTGCCGGCCGCCACCGCCGCGTACACCACGCCGCTCCCCCCAGCCACCGTTCCCGTCGGACGCGCAAAGCACCGGAGCCTAAGTCCCGGACGCGGCGGGCACCATCGAATTATCACCGCTTCGGGTGAGCCGTGGGCGCCATTCAGCCGGTCAGGTGGCGGACTACGGTGCGCGCCACCCCCGCTGACCGGGACGCAGGATGCGAGAGTTTCCCCGCGGGCGGCCGGTGCTGTTGCGGCACACCGCGTGCACCCCCCGACACGAATCCGCCCGCCGCGGTACAACCTCCGGCGGCGGCCGAGGAGTCCTACCGACATGAGCGGACAACGCACGGGCTGGCGCCGTGTCCTCCCCACCTGGCGCGCGGTGCTGGGCACCGTGCTGCTGTTCCTGCTGCTCGTCGTCGGCGGGATGCTCGCCGGCTACCTGCTCGTCGGCATCCCGCCGGCCAACAGCGCCGCCAAGGCCCAGAGCAACGTCTACCTCTACTCGGACGGCTCCGAGCTGGCCCACGACGGCGAGGTCAACCGGCAGAACGTCACCCTCAGCCAGATCCCCCGGTCCGTCCAGCAGGCCGTACTCGCCGCCGAGGACCGGGACTTCTACTCCGAGTCCGCAGTCGACCCCGCCGCGATGGTCCGGGCCGCCTGGAACACCCTGACCGGCAAGGGCAAGCAGTCCGGCTCCACCATCACCCAGCAGTACGTGAAGAACTACTACCTCGGCCAGGAACAGACCCTCACCCGCAAGGCCAAGGAGTTCTTCATCGCCATCAAGCTGGACCGCGAGGTGAGCAAGGACAACATCCTGGAGGGCTACCTCAACTCCAGCTACTACGGCCGCAACGCCTACGGCATCCAGGCCGCCGCCCGCTCCTACTACGGCCGCGACGCGGCGCAGCTGACCACCGCCCAGGGCGCCTATCTCGCGTCCCTCCTCAACGCCCCCAGCGCCTACGACCTCACCGCCCACCCCGAGAACCGGACGCGGGTGCTGGCGCGCTGGAACTACGTCCTGGACGGCATGGTCACGAAGAAGTGGCTCGGGCCCGCCGAGCGGGACGCGATGGAGTTCCCCGAGACGAAGCCCGCCAAACCGTCCCCCGGCCTGTCCGGCCAGCGCGGCTACCTCGTCGAGGCGGTCAAGAACTACCTCACCGACCACCACGTCCTCGACGAGGACACCCTGCGCGGCGGCGGCTACCGCATCACCACCAGCATCAGCAGGAAGCGCCAGAACGCCTTCGTCAAGGCGGTCGACACCCGGCTGATGGACCGGCTCGACGACTCCCGGGACGTCGACGGCTCCGTCCGGGCCGGCGGCGCCTCCATCGACCCCGCGAGCGGCCGGGTCGTCGCGCTCTACGGCGGTGTCGACTACGCCAAGCAGTACGTCAACGGCGCCACCCGCAGCGACTACCAGGTCGGCTCCACTTTCAAGCCGCTCGTCTTCGCCTCCGCCGTGCAGAACCGCTCCACCACCCAGGAGGGCACCCGGATCACCCCGAACACCGTCTACGACGGCACCAACAAGCGGATGACGGTCCGTCACGGCCGCCCCACCGGTTTCGCGCCCGCCAACGAGGACGACCGCTCCTACGGCCCGATCACCGTCACCGAGGCCACCGACAAGTCCGTCAACGCCGTCTACGCCCAGATGGGCATCGACGTCGGCCCGTCCAAGGTCAAAGCCACCGCCGTCGCCCTGGGCATCCCCGCCGACACCCCCAGCCTCGCCTCCTCGCAGGGCGCCGTCTCCCTGGGCACCGCCACCCCCAGCGTGCTGAGCATGACCCAGGCCTACGCCACCCTCGCCCACCACGGCACGCACCGCCCGTACACCCTCGTCGACAAGGTCACCAAGGACGACGAGGAGATCGAGCTGCCCGAACGCGAGGAGACCACCGCCGTCCCCCGGACCGCGGCCGACACCACCACCTCGATCCTGGAGAGCGTCGTCGACGGCGGCACCGGCACCGCCGCCCAGGGCGCCGGACGGCCCGCGGCCGGCAAGACCGGCACCGCCGAGAACGACAAGGCCGCCTGGTTCGCGGGCTACACCCCCGAACTCGCCACCGTCGTCGCCGTGCTGGGCCAGGACCCGGAGACCGCCGCACAGGTGCCGCTGTACGGCGCGGGCGGCCTGTCCCGGGTCAACGGCGGCGACTACCCCGCCCAGATCTGGGCCGACTACACCGCGGCCGCGCTGAACGGACGCCCGGTCCGCGGCTTCGACCTGCGGCTGGAGGCCGGGGCGGAGCCGTCCTCGCCCGCGCCGTCCGGCAGCGACTCGATGTCGCCCAGCGCCTCGGGCTCCCCGTCCACCGGCCCGAGCGACACCCCCACCGGGCCCGTACCGCCCACCTCCGCCCCCACCCGGCCGACCGCCCAACCGCCCACCTCCACCCTCCCGTCGGCGCCCGAGCCGAGCGCCCCGGCCACCGAGGGCTTCCCCACGGTGCAGCCGCAGAGCGAGGACCTGGAACGGCAGATGTGGCGCTGGGACGAGTGACGGCGCGCCGCCGTCCGGCCGTCAGTGCCCCGACGTCGCCTTGAGGCCGACCACCGCCACGAGCAGCAGACAGATGAAGAAGATCCGGGCCGCGGTGGCCGGTTCACCGAGCACCGCCATGCCCACCACCGCCGCCCCGGCCGCCCCGATGCCGACCCACACGCCGTAGGCGGTGCCGATCGGCAGGGTCCGGGCGGCGTACGAGAGCAGCAGCATGCTGGCGACGATGCCCGCGCCGGTGAACACACTGGGCCACAGCCGGGTGAAGCCGTCGGTGAACTTCATCCCGACCGACCAGCCGACCTCCAGCAGACCGGCGACCATGAGCAGCATCCAGGCCATGACGGCACCTCCGCGAAAGAGCTTCAACAGGGGTGCGTCGTCTTGTCCTGACCCGGTACGGCGCGTCTCGTCGGGTGTGTCCCGAGGCTAGCAAAGGGCAGCGGAACGGGCGGTGACCCCGGTCACCGCCCGCGAGAAACCCCGGCCGGGGGCGAGACGCCCAGTGGGCTACAGGTACAGCCCGGTCGAGTCCTCCGCGCCCTCCAGGCGCTCGGCGGCCACCGCGTGCAGATCGCGCTCCCGCATCAGCACGTAGGCCACCCCGCGCACCTCGACCTCGGCCCGGTCCTCCGGGTCGTACAGCACCCGGTCCCCGACCTCCACGGTCCGCACGTTCTGCCCGACCGCGACCACCTCGGCCCAGGCCAGGCGGCGGCCGACCGCCGCGGTCGCGGGAATGACGATGCCCCCCGTCGAGCGGCGCTCGCCCTCGGGGATGTCCGTCCGGACCAGCACACGGTCGTGCAGCATCCGGATCGGCAGCTTGTCGTGGGTGTCCTTGGTGTTATTCGGGCTCACGGCATGACCGTACCTGCCCGGCGACGCCCGGCACGCACCAAGGCCGCCCCGCGCACCGGGCCGCGGCGGCCCCGGGCCCTCCGGGCGTGATCCGCCGGACCGGCCCGTCGGAGGGAAGCTAGCTGCGCCGCCTGGCCCGCAGCGTCAGCAGGCCCACCAGGGCCACGCCGATCATCGCCACCGGAACGATCCGCTCCAGCCGCGGCGCCCCGTCCTCCGACACCAGCTGCGCCCGTACGTCCGTCACCGCGCGGTTGGCGGCCACATAGGCCCGCCCCGCCGTACGGTCCACGGCGGCCGCCGCCTTCGCCTTCGCGTCATCCATGATCGTCTTCGGGTGCAGCCGCACACCGATCTCGTCGAGCGTGACGGCGAGCTCCTGCCGCCTGCGGACGATGTCCGCCTCGATCTGCGCCGGGGTCCTGGCCTCCGCCACCGCGCTGCCTCCGTCGTCTCGCACCGATGCGTACGGGGACCGGGCACTCGGCCCCGTACGGAACCGGCCACCTGACGACCGCCGATTCGTAAGGGACAGTCTGTCAGCTCACACCCCCACGCGCCCCACAGCACCCCCGTTTCGCGCCGCCGGGACGCCCCCGGCCCCGCCCGCCGCCCCGGCTGGTTAGTGTCGGGGCGTACAGACCCAGCCCAAGGAGAGTCATGAGCGAGCGACTGCAGCCCGGCGACACCGCCCCGGCCTTCACCCTGCCCGACGCGGACGGCAAGCAGGTCTCGCTCGCCGACCACAAGGGCCGCAAGGTCATCGTCTACTTCTACCCGGCCGCCCTGACCCCCGGCTGCACCAAGCAGGCCTGCGACTTCACCGACAACCTCGACTTCCTCGCCGGCCACGGCTACGACGTCATCGGCATCTCCCCGGACAAGCCGGAGAAGCTCGCGAAGTTCCGCGAGAAGGAGGAGCTCAAGGTCACCCTGCTCGGCGACCCGGACAAGGCGGTCCTGGAGGCGTACGGCGCCTTCGGCGAGAAGAAGCTCTACGGCAAGACCGTCACCGGCGTCATCCGCTCCACCGTCATCCTCGACGAGGACGGCAAGGTCGAGCGCGCCCTCTACAACGTCAAGGCCACCGGCCACGTCGCCAAGATCATCAAGGACCTGGGGCTGTAGGACCTCACCGGCCCTGATCCGCCGGACCCTCCCCGGCCGCCGGCTCCGGCAGCGCCGCGTCCGGCAGTTCCAGCACCGCTTCGGCGCCGCCCCCGGCGGCGGCGCCGAAGTCCAGCCGCGCCCCCAGCACCTCCGCCTGGCCCGCCGCGATCGTCAGCCCCAGCCCGTGCCCGGTCCCCCGCTCCGGCGCCGCCGTACGGAACCGCCGCGGCCCCTCGGCACACAGATCCGCCGGATAGCCCGGACCGTGATCACGCACCACGATCCGCGACCCGGCCACCACCACCTCGATCGGCGGCTTGCCGTGCTTGGCCGCGTTCGCCAGCAGATTCACCAGCACCCGCTCCACCCGCCGGCGGTCCGTCTCCACGATCCGCGGCTCCCCCTCCACGGACACCGACACCTCGTCGGCCTCGTCGACCCCTCGCTGCCGCGCCGCCCGCTGCACGATCCCGCGCACCAGCGACGGCAGCTCACAGGCGTCCAGATCCGCCCGCTCCACGCCCGCGTCCAGCCGCGAGACCTCCAGCAGGTCCTCCACCAGCCGCCGCATCGCCTGCGCCCGGTCCCGCACCAGCTCCACCGCCCGCGGCTGCGGCAACAGCTCAGCCGCCGCCACCAGCCCGGCCACCGGCGTCCGCAGCTCATGCGCCACATCCGCGGTGAACTCCCGCTCCGCCTCCACCCGGGCCGCCAGCGACGTCGCCATGTGGTGCACACTGCGGCCCAACTCGGCCACCTCGTCCCGGCCATGACTCGCCAGCGCGTCCGCGTCCGGCGCCGCCCCCGCCGCGATCCGCCGCGCCGCCGCCGCACTCATCCGCAGCCGCCGCGACAGCCGCTGCGCCACGAACCACGACACCCCCGCCATCAGCGTGACCGTGCCGCACCCCGCGATCAGCAGCGCCCGGTCCAGCGCCACCTGCGCCGGATCGTCGTCCGGATACGCCGCCGACACCGACAGCGACTGCGACGGCCCGCTCCCGTCACCGCCGCCCACACCGGTCGCCGCCCACACCCGCGGGTCCTCCCCGCCGCTGACATACGTCCCCGACTGGTTCCGGAACACCGCCTTCCGCAACGGCGCCGGCAAGGTCGCGTCGTCCAGCTGCGCACCCAGCGCCAGCGTGCGGTCCCGCTCGTAGATCTGCAGCGCCGAACTCAACCGGTCGTCCTGATACGCCCGAGCCGACCGTTCGCGCTCCGCATCCGCTATGTGGTGCACGGCGAACCCGAGCACCACCACGGCCAGCGCCGTCATACACGAAATGGCCAGGGCGATCCGGCCTCGAATGCCCATCACGCGAGGTTGTACATCTCCGTCGTGTCCCCGAGCGGCGTCGACCCCTCGTACGTCACCTCCAGGCCGGTGAAGGCCAGCTCCCCACCGACCCGCCGCGGATCGAGCAGACGGAACGTGGCCGGGAAACCGGCATCCGCCCCCACCCCGGCATCGGACTTCTCCACCTGCACCACGCCGCTCCCCAACGCCTCCCGCGAACCGTAGACCTTCCACGTGATCGCGGTCGCCACCATCTCCGCGTCATCGCAGGTCAACGTGATGACATGCGGCTTGATCCCGGGCTTGCCGCGCCCGCACTCCCGGACCCCCGGCAGCCCCCCGGACTGCCTGCCGTCGTCCTTGACCTCCTGCACCGCCGACGTCTTCGGCGCGGCGTCCACCGCCGACGCCCGGTCCGGCGACTGCACGAACCACACCCCGCCGGCCGCCAGCGCCGTCACCACGACAAAGGCCGCCAACGCGGTACGCCCCCGAACCCAACGGGCCCCTTCGCGGTCCGTCATCACGCTCTCCTCCCGGGGACGACGCCCCGTACCCCCACAGCAAACACGAATGCCGCGTCCAGCGCTGCCACTCTCCCGCCCCCGCGACACAGGCTGATTGCTTGAACGCTGCAATGACCGCTCGGCTGTGTACCAGTCCTGTAACAAGGACTGCCGCACCCCTGGCGCTCCCCCGCCATGCCCCCTGCCACCACCCCGCCCTGCTGCCCCGGACGGCCCAGCCTCGGGTGACGTACCTCAATTCATCCGGCCAGAGTGGTTTGATCCGCGCTCCACTGCGCAGGCGCACCTGTCGTACTCCCACCGCGCACCGCGCGCTGACCGACCGAGAGGACCGCCTCGTGCCGACCGGCAGCACCGAAGCCGACGCCGCTCCCGAACAAGACCGGGAAGCGCTCAAGCGCCACCGGGTGCTCTTCCGTGCCGTCGCCAGGCGCCGGAACCCCAGACTGCGGCGCACCGACATCACCGTCACCGACGAGCGGGTCGTCAAACGCGCCGTGAAGGCCGCCGCACTCGGCAACGCCATGGAGTGGTTCGACTTCGGGATCTACAGCTATCTCGCGGTCACCATCGGCAAGGTCTTCTTCCCCGGCGGCAGCGACACCACCAGCCTGCTGTCGTCCTTCGCGACCTTCGCCGTGGCCTTCCTCGTACGCCCCCTCGGCGGCGCCTACTTCGGTCCTCTCGGCGACCGGATCGGCCGCAAGAAGGTACTCGCCCTCACCATGATCATGATGGCGCTGGGCACCCTCTGCATCGGGCTGATCCCGTCCTACGCCACCATCGGCTTCTGGTCGCCGGTCCTCCTCATCCTCTTCCGCCTCGTCCAGGGCTTCTCCACCGGCGGCGAGTACGGCGGCGCCTCCACCTTCATCGCCGAGTACGCCCCCGACAAGAAGCGCGGTTTCTACGGCAGCTTCCTGGAGATGGGCACCCTCATCGGCTACACCGGCGCCGCCGGCATCGTGCTGCTGCTCAACACCACCCTCGGCGACGAGGCGATGCTCAACTGGGGCTGGCGCCTGCCGTTCCTGATCGCCGGCCCGCTCGGCCTGGTCGGTCTCTACCTGCGGGTCAAGCTCGACGAGACCCCCGCCTTCCAGAAGTTCGAGGCCGCGCAGACCCACGGCAGTGGCAACTCCGCCGTCGAGACCGAGGCCGAGTTCTCCCACCTCTCCGAGAACGCCCCCAAGAAGAAGATCGGCGAGATCTTCACCCAGCAGTGGCCCACCCTCATCCTCTGCATCGCCCTGGTCGGCGCGTACAACATCACCGACTACATGCTGCTGTCGTACATGCCGACCTACCTGACGGACACCCTCCACTACGAGGAGTCCCACGGCCTGCTGATCCTCCTGGGCACCATGGCCGTCCTGATGTGCATCCTCAGCACCGTCGGCAAACTCAGCGACCACTACGGCCGCAAGCCCCTGCTGATGACCGGGATGCTCGGCTTCTTCGTCCTCGCGATCCCGGCCTTCCTCCTCGTCAAGCAGGGCAGCGTCCCCGCGGTCTGCGCCGGAATGGCCCTCCTCGGCCTCTCCCTGGTCTGCCTCCTGGGCACCATGTCCGCGGCGCTGCCCGCCCTCTTCCCCACCAACGTCCGCTACGGCTCCCTCTCCATCGGCTACAACCTGGCCGTCTCCCTCTTCGGCGGCACCACCCCCCTGGTGATCACCGCCCTGATGGACGTCTTCGACAAGAACGTGATGGTCCCCGCCTACTACACGATGGGCGCCGCCCTCGTCGGCGTCATCGCCGTCGCCTGCATGAAGGAAACCGCCCAGCAGCCCCTCGAAGGCTCCCCGCCCTCCGTGGCCACCAAGGAAGAAGCCGTCGAACTCATCGAGGCCCAGACCGCGGAACCCCGCTTCTGACCACCACCCACCCCCCTCTGCAGGCCCCGGGAACCCCCTCCCCGGGGCCTGCAGCCTTTTCCCGGCCCGCTTGCCGCCACGACCGTAACCGGCCCTGCATTCGATCGTTGTTCTGTTCGAGAGGCGCATGGGGGGGACCTGGTGCGCGGGACGGGGGGAATCATGCCGGTCAAGTACGCACCCGAGCGGCTTGCCGAGGCCGCAGCCGCCTGCACGTCGTTCGACGACGCGGTGCGATGGTTCGGCGGGACACCGACGCCCGGCAGCAGACGCCATCTGCGCGCAAAAATGCGGGAAGCAGGCGTCGACACCGCGCACTTCGCTCCCCCTGGCGTACGGCACACCGAAGCCCGGCTCCGTGAGCTGGTGGCCTGCTCGCACAGCATCGCCGAAGTCGTACGCCGCCTCGGCATCAGCCCGGTCGGTGGAAACCACGCACATATCGGCAGGCGCATCGCCGAACTGGGCATCGACACCTCGCACTTCACCGCAACGCCCCGCCTACGCGCCAAGAGCGCCAGGCGCGACCCTCTGGTTCTCGGCTCGCCGGCCGACGGCCGCACTGGAGGCGAGCGCCTGCGCAAGAACCTGCTGCGCCGGGGAGTTCCGGAGCGGTGTGCAATGTGCGGCACGGGTACGGAATGGAACGGCAAGCCGCTGCGCCTGGAAGTCGACCATTGCAACGGTGACTGGTGGGACAACCGCCCGGCCAACCTGCGCTTGCTGTGCCCCAACTGCCATGCGGTGACCGACACGTACCGCGGTCGCAAGCTTCGGCGGAAGTGACGTTCCGGCCATGGCCCGGCGCACCGCCTACACCCGCGACCTGCTGACCCGTACGGCCGCGGCCTCCACCAGTCTGGTCGATATGATGCGCCGCCTCGACGCGCCGTTGGGCAGCGGCCCGCGCAGATACCTGCGCGGGCGGTTGGAGCACTACGGCATCGACACCGGGCACTTCGTCGACGAGCCGCTGCCACGCCGCCGGCATCGTTCGTACACCGCGGCGCTGCTCACCGAGGCCGCCTCACAGTCCCACAGCATCCGGGAAATGCTGGAGTACATGGAGGTTCCGCCCTACGACAGCGCGTACACGCACCTCCGCAGGAAGCTGGACCAATTCGGCATCGACACCTCCCACTTCACCCGTCCCCGGTATGCCTCTTCCCTGCCCTCACGCGGCGAACTGAAGCGGGCCGTGGCCTCATCACAGAGCCTCGCCGGAGTCCTCGCGCGCCTCGCCCTCACCGACAACGGCACCTCACGAAGAGCCGTGAAGCGCGGTATCGAGGCATACGGTCTGTCGACCGAGCACTTCACAGGGCAGGGCCACCGGCGAGGGCTTCCCTCCCCGAACCGCAGGTCGGCCGACCACATCCTGCGGCAGCGCGCACCGGGTTCCCGACGCGAGAGAACGACATTCTTACGCCGCGCCCTCGATGAGAAGAACGTGCCCCGGCGGTGCACCGAGTGCGGCCTCGGGGACACCTGGCAGGGCAAGCGGCTCGTCCTGGAGATCGACCATGTCAGCGGTGACCGGCTGGACAACCGGCTGAAGAACCTGCGCTACCTGTGTCCCTCGTGCCACAGCCAGACGACGGGTTTCTCTCGCGGGTCGGCGCACCCGGCCATCCCCGCACAGCCGCGTGGCCGGACACAGTAAGGTAGGCGCGCGGGCCCGTACCCCAGCTGGCCAAGAGGGCGCCGGTTTAGGTCCGGTGTGTCGTGGGTTCGAGTCCCACCGGGCCCACCAATGCAGACGGCCTCCCCGCCATCGGACAGGGGAGGCCGTTTTCGTGCATACGGCCCGCCTCAACCCAACAACTCCCGCACCACCGGCGCCAGCGCCCGGAAGGCCTGGCCGCGGTGGCTGATGGCGTTCTTTTCGGCGGGGGTCAGTTCGGCGCAGGTGCGGGTGTCGCCGTGGGGCTGGAGGATGGGGTCGTAGCCGAAGCCGCCGGTGCCGGTGGGGGTGTGGCGGAGGGTGCCTTCGAGGGTGCCCTCGACGACGCGTTCGGTGCCGTCGGGGAGGGCGAGGGCGGCGGCGCAGGCGAAGTGGGCGGCGCGGTGTTCGTCGGCGATGTCGCCGAGCTGGGCCAGGAGCAGGGTGAGGTTGGCCTGGTCGTCGCCGTGGGTGCCGGCCCAGCGGGCGGAGAAGATGCCGGGCGCGCCGCCGAGGACGTCGACACAGAGGCCGGAGTCGTCGGCGACGGCGGGGTAGCCGGTGGCCCGGGCGAGGGCGTGGGCCTTGAGGAGGGCGTTCTCGGCGAAGGTGACGCCCGTTTCCCTGACGTCGGGGACGTCGGGGTAGGCGTCGGCGCCGACGAGTTCGATGTCGAGGTCGGCCGCGTCGAGGATGGCGCGGAGTTCGCTGACCTTGCCGGCGTTGCGGGTGGCGAGGATGAGGCGGCGGGGGTGTGCGGAGGGGCCGCCGGTGTGAGTCTGCATGGCCCCGATTATCCCGGCTATCCCGGGGTGCAGATCTTGGTCATCTCGCCGGTGCCGTCGACGATCGGCTGGATGTCGGGGGCCTTGTTGTCGTCGAGGTCCTTGCGGGCGGCCTTGATGCCGTCGTTCGCCTTGTCGATGGCCTTGGACAGCTCCGGGTCGCTGGCGTCCTTGCTGAGCTTGCGCAGGTTGGTGTCGATGTCGTCGAGCGCCTGCTGGGTCTTCTGGGGGTCGTTGACGGCGTTGTCGGCGGCCTTCTGGAGCTTGTCGACGGCGTCGACGACGGAGGAGGCGGTGTTGGCGCAGTCCATGGCCTTCTCGACCGCTCCGCAGCCGGAGAGCAGCGGTATCGCGAGGGTGGCGGCGGCCAGCGCGACGAGTGCGGTGGCGGCGGGGCGGCGCTGCGGGAGCGAACGGCGGGCCATGGGGCGGGTTCCTTCCTTTGGCAATGTGCGGGCAAAGGAAGAAACGCGGGGCGGGGTTGTTTTGGTTGCGCGCAGCCGCGATTTCCGTCGGCGGCGGATGGGCGCGGCCCTCTCCCGGCACCCTCCGTCAGAGCAGGCCGGTGCGGGTGAGGAGCATGGCGAGGACGAGGACCAGGGTCCAGCCGAGGAGGTGCTCCAGGAGCCGGGAGTCGTCCTTGGGCCCGCCGGTGCGGGCGCGGGTGCGGGGCGCGGTGGCAGCGGTGGTGGACATGGGGTCCACAGTGCGGGTGCCGCGGTGGCTTTTCCAGAGGGGGCGGGCCTGGTGAGAAGAGGGTCACAGGGGGGTTCCGGGGCCTCCCCCTGTGGGTGGTGATGTCATGCGGTGGGCGGCGGGCTCCCAGCCCTCAGCGGCCGCGCACTCCGGGCGCTCGGCAGCGCCACCCGCCGGGTGCCCGGCGGCCCCGCGCCCGGGGACTCAGCGGCCCCGCCCACGCGGCGCCCGCCCGGCCACCGACGCCCCGTCTCTCAGAGCGTCCCGGCCAGTGCCGCCCGCTGGGCGCCGTCGAGTTCGGCGCAGCCGGCGACGGCGAGGTCGAGGAGGGCGTTGAGTTCCTCGCGGGCGAAGGGCTCGGCCTCGGCGGTGCCCTGGACCTCGACGAAGCGGCCGTCGCCGGTGCAGACGACGTTCATGTCGGTCTCGGCGCGGACGTCTTCCTCGTAGCAGAGGTCGAGGAGGGGGGTGCCGTCGACGATGCCGACGCTGACGGCGGAGACGGTGCCGGTCAGCGGCTTGCGGCCGTGCTTGATGAGCTTCTTGCCCTGGGCCCAGGTGATGGCGTCGGCGAGGGCGACGTAGGCGCCGGTGATGGCGGCGGTGCGGGTGCCGCCGTCGGCCTGGAGGACATCGCAGTCCAGGACGATGGTGTTCTCGCCGAGGGCCTTGTAGTCGATGACGGCGCGCAGGGAGCGGCCGATGAGGCGGCTGATCTCGTGGGTGCGGCCGCCGATCTTGCCGCGTACGGATTCGCGGTCGCCGCGGGTGTTGGTGGAGCGGGGCAGCATCGAGTACTCGGCGGTGACCCAGCCCTCGCCGGTGCCCTTGCGCCAGCGCGGGACGCCTTCGGTGACGGATGCGGTGCAGAAGACCTTGGTGTCGCCGAAGGAGACGAGGACGGAGCCTTCGGCGTGCTTGCTCCAGCCGCGTTCGATGGTGACCGGGCGGAGTTGTTCGGGGGTGCGGCCGTCGATGCGAGACATGGCACAGACCCTATCGGGAACGGCGAGGGCCCCACTCCGGGGCGGTGGGCGTCCGGTGCGGGGCCTTCGGGGTGAGCGGGGGTCAGCTCACATCATGTCTTCGATCTCGGCGGCGATGGGGTCGGCGTCGGTGCCGATGACGACCTGGATCGCGGTGCCCATCTTGACGACGCCGTGGGCGCCGGCGGCCTTGAGGGCGGCCTCGTCGACGAGGGAGGAGTCGACGACCTCGGTGCGGAGGCGGGTGATGCAGCCCTCGACCTCCTCGATGTTGTCGAGTCCGCCGAGCCCGGCGACGATCTTCTCAGCCTTGGTGGCCATGTCCACTCCTGCTTGTCTCGGCCGCCGGCGGTTCCGCCGCGCGGTTTTCACACCGTAACGCACGTTCAGCCCAACTATGTGGGCGTTTGTCCGCTGTCTGACGAAGGATGGCGATCACCGGAGTGCGCGCGGACGGCCGGAGGAACGGCCGCGGCACGCACCCCTAAGTGGTCTACACCACCAGTATGCGGCAAGCACCAGGTCGGTTGTCGACGGGCCGACCGCCGGGAGGACAGCGATGAGTTCGGACGCAGCGGCGGCACCGGGGAACCGATGGGCGTCGAACCTCTTCCAGGGCTTGCAGAAGATGGGGCGCAGTCTGCAGCTGCCGATCGCCGTCCTGCCCGCGGCGGGCATTCTCAACCGTCTTGGCCAGCCGGATGTGTTCGGCGCCGACGGGCTGGGCTGGGACGCCGTCGGCAAGGTCTTCGCCGCCGCGGGCGGTGCGCTGCTGGACTCGGGGCTCGGTCTGCCGCTGCTGTTCTGCATCGGCGTGGCGATCGGGATGGCCAAGAAGTCGGACGGGTCGACGGCGCTGGCGGCGGTGACCGGCTTCCTCGTCTACTTCTCGGTGCTGCACGCGTTCCCGTCGGGCTGCGGTCCGGGCCAGGCGTACACCCAGGCGGGCCTGTGGAGCGGCGTGTGCCTGGACAAGACCGAGACGGTCACCCAGGCGGAGTTCCAGAATCCGGGGGTGTTCGGCGGCATCGTCATGGGGTTTCTGACCGCGTGGCTCTGGCAGCGCTTCCACCGGGTGCGGCTGGTGGACTGGCTGGGGTTCTTCAACGGGCGGCGGCTGGTCCCGATCATCATGGCCTTCGTCGGCCTGGTCTTCGCGGTGCTGTGCCTGTTCGTCTGGCAGCCGGTCGGTGACGCACTGACGAGCTTCAGTGAGTGGCTGTCAGGACTGGGGGCGTGGGGCTCCGGGGTCTTCGGCGTCGCGAACCGCGCGCTGCTGGTGATCGGCCTGCACCAGTTCCTGAACACCTTCGTCTGGTTCCAGTTCGGCAGCTTCACCAAGCCGGACGGCACGGTCGTGCACGGCGACATCAACCGGTTCCTGGCGGGCGATCCGGACGCCGGGCAGTTCACCACCGGCTTCTTCCCGATCATGATGTTCGCGCTGCCCGCGGCGGCACTGGCGATCGCGCACTGCGCCAAGCCGCACCGCCGCAAGGAGATCGCGGGCATGATGCTGTCGGTCGGCCTGACCTCGTTCGTGACGGGGGTGACCGAGCCGATCGAGTACTCGTTCCTGTTCGTCGCGCCGGTGCTGTACGTGCTGCACGCGGTGCTGACGGGCGTCTCGATGGCGGTGAGCTGGGCGCTGGGCGTGCACGACAGCTTCAGCTTCTCGGCGGGTCTGATCGACTACGTCATCAACTGGGGGCTGGCCACCAAACCCTGGCTGATCATTCCGATCGGCCTGTGTTTCGGGGTGGTCTACTACGTCCTCTTCCGCTTCCTCATCACGGCGTTCAACCTGGCGACGCCGGGCCGTGAGCCGGATGAGGTGGGGGACGCGATGGAGCAGGAGAACGTGAAGTAGGAGCGGCGCCGGGCAGGCGCGGGAGGGGCCGAGCCGGCCACCGTCCGGCCCGGTGCGACAGGGCCCGCCGGCCCCTGGGTCCTGTGATCCGGGGGCCGGTCGTCGTGTGGTCCACACCACTTGGAAGAATGGATTCCTTTATGTCAGGACTACGTGCTAAGAATGGTCTAAACCACTAGTGGTGTAGACCAAGGTGCAGTCCAAGCGCGGGCAGTCCCCCTTCGAGCGCCCGCCTCACCAGGAGGAATCCGATGAGTTCGGCCACCGCCACGAAGGCGGCTCCCGCGAAGAAGCGGGGCTCCGGCCTGTTCCAGGGCCTGCAGAAGATCGGCCGCAGTCTCCAGCTGCCGATCGCCGTCCTGCCCGCCGCGGGCATCCTGAACCGCCTCGGCCAGGACGACGTGTTCGGCGAGAAGGGCCTGGGCTGGATCGCCGTCAGCAAGGTCTTCGCGGCGGCCGGCGGCGCGGTCTTCGACAACCTGCCGATGCTGTTCTGCATAGGCGTCGCCATCGGCTTCGCGAAGAAGTCCGATGGCTCCACGGCGCTCGCCGCCCTGGTCGGCTTCCTGGTCTACAGCAATGTCCTCAAGGCGTTCCCGGTCGAGGAAGGCCACATCGAGAAGGGCGAGTGGGTCGAGCCGGTCCTCAACAACCCCGGCGTCCTCGGCGGCATCGTCATGGGCCTGCTCGCCGCGGTCCTGTGGCAGCGCTACCACCGCAAGAAGCTGGTGGACTGGCTGGGCTTCTTCAACGGCCGCCGGCTGGTCCCGATCATCATGGCCTTCGTGGGCACCGCCGTCGGCGTGCTCTTCCTGCTGGTCTGGGAGCCCATCGGCGACGCGATCTCCGCCTTCGGCGAGTGGATGACCGGCCTGGGCGCGGCCGGCGCCGGACTCTTCGGTCTGATCAACCGCGCACTGCTGCCGATCGGCATGCACCAGTTCGTCAACACCGTCTCGTGGTTCCAGCTCGGCGACTTCACCGACGCCGCGGGCAAGGTCGCGCACGGCGACATCGGCCGCTTCTTCGCCGGTGACCCGACCGCCGGGCAGTTCATGTCGGGCTTCTTCCCGATCATGATGTTCGGCCTGCCGGCCGCCGCTCTCGCCATCGCGCACGCCGCCCGCCCCGAGCGCCGCAAGGCCGTCCTGGGCATGATGATCTCGCTCGCGCTGACCTCCTTCGTCTGCGGTATCACCGAGCCGATCGAGTTCTCGTTCATGTTCATCGCGCCGGTGCTCTACGCGATCCACGCGGTGCTGACCGCCCTGTCCATGGCGCTCACCTGGGCGCTGGGGGTGCACGACGGCTTCACCTTCTCCGCCGGCTTCATCGACTACGCGCTGAACTGGAACCTGGCCACCAAGCCCTGGATGATCATCCCGATCGGCCTGGTCTTCGCGGCCGTCTACTACACGCTGTTCCGCTTCGCGATCAGCAAGTTCAACCTCACCACCCCGGGCCGGGAGCCCGAGGAAGAGGTCGAGGACCTGACGAAGGCGTAGCCCGCGCGGGCACCGCACGCACCGGGCCCCGGAACCGCACCACGGTTCCGGGGCCCTGTGCCGTCGTCGCGCCGGGCACGCCGCCCGGCCTCACACCTCGTAGACGGCCCCCGCCTTGGCCGCCTCGACCGGGCCGTCGTAGGCCTTCTGGGCGTCGCGGATGCTGATGTCCGGGTCGGTCCACGGCGGGATGTGGGTCAGCACCAGCCGGCCCACGCCGGCCCGCCGGGCGGTCTCGCCGGCCTCCCGGCCGTTGAGGTGCAGGTCCGGGATGTCTTCCTTGCCGTACGTGAAGGACGCCTCGCACAGGAAGAGGTCGGCGCCCTCGGCGAGCGACTCCAGCGCCTCGCAGGGGCCGGTGTCCCCGGAGTACGTCAGGCTCCGGCCGCCGTGCTCGATGCGGAAGCCGAAGGCCTCCACCGGGTGGCTGACGTGTTCCGTACGGATCGTGAACGGCCCGATGGTGAAGGTGCCGGGCGTCAGGGTGCGGAAGTCGAAGACCTCGCTCATCGCGCCGTCGTGCGGCACATCGGCGTGGGCGACGGTCAGCCGCCGCTCGGTGCCCTCCGGTCCGTAGACCGGCATCGGCGCACAACGCCCGCCGTCCGGGCGGTAGTAGCGGACGACGAAATAGCCGCACAAATCGATGCAGTGGTCTGCATGAAGATGCGACAGCAGCACGGCATCCAGGTCATAGAGTCCGGCGTGGCGCTGCAGCTCGCCCAGGGCGCCGTTGCCCATGTCGAGGAGCAGCCTGAAGCCGTCGGCCTCCAGGAGGTAGCTCGAGCAGGCCGATTCCATGGAAGGGAACGACCCGGAGCATCCGACGACAGTGAGCTTCATACGGGCGTGAACCTCCGTGGGCGTGGGCGGCGGTCTGGGGCCTCCCCCGCTCGAACGCTGCGGAAGCTCGGGGAAGGGTCCGTGCGGGGTGCCCGGCGGTCGCTGCCGGGGTGGTGCCGGGTCCTTGACGGTCTGTGCGGTGCCCACGAGCGTAAGCCGCAAAAGGTCCGGTGACTCCTCCAGCGGGCCGAGCTGTGGGCGGAATCACCAGTCTGGGCTGTCGCCCCGTACGCCCGTACGCAGCCGCCGCCTCCGCCGTGAGGACCACCCGGGTCCCGCCGCCCGCGGAGCACCCCCGGCGCCCGTGCCGGGGGCCTCCGAACCCCTAGGGGATATCGGCCCCTAGGGGGTGTCCGCCGCTATGCCCAGAGCTGGCCCTGCAGCGTGGCGATGGCGGCCTCGGTCGACTCGGCGGTGTAGACGCCGGTGGAGAGGTACTTCCAGCCGCCGTCGGCGACGACGAAGACGATGTCGGCGCTCTCGCCCGCCTTGACCGCCTTCCGGCCGACGCCGAGCGCGGCGTGCAGCGCCGCGCCGGTGGAGATGCCCGCGAAGATGCCTTCCTCCGCGAGGAGTTCACGGGTGCGGCGGACCGCGTCCTCGGAGCCGACCGAGAAGCGGGTGGTGAGCACGGACTCGTCGTAGAGCTCGGGGATGAAGCCCTCGTCGAGGTTGCGCAGACCGTAGACGACGTCGTCGTAGCGCGGTTCGGCGGCGACGATGCGGACGCCGGGGACTTGCTCGCGCAGATAGCGGCCGACGCCCATCAGGGTGCCGGTGGTGCCCAGGCCGGCCACGAAGTGGGTGACCGAGGGCAGGTCGGCGAGGATCTCGGGGCCGGTGGTGGCGTAGTGCGCACCGGCGTTGTCGGGGTTGCCGTACTGGTAGAGCATCACCCAGTCGGGGTGCTCGGCGGACAGCTCCTTGGCGACCCTGACGGCGGTGTTGGAGCCGCCGGCCGCGGGCGAGGAGATGATCTCGGCGCCCCACATGGCGAGCAGCTCGCGCCGCTCGGAGGAGGTGTTCTCCGGCATGACGCACACGATGCGGTAGCCCTTGAGCTTGGCCGCCATGGCGAGCGAGATGCCGGTGTTGCCGCTGGTCGGTTCGAGGATGGTGCAGCCGGGGGTGAGCCGGCCGTCCTTCTCGGCCTGTTCGATCATGTGCAGCGCCGGCCGGTCCTTGACCGAGCCCGTGGGGTTGCGGTCCTCCAGCTTCGCCCAGATGCGGACGTCCTCGGAGGGCGAGAGGCGCGGCAGGCGGACGAGAGGGGTGTTCCCGACCGCCGCCAGCGGGGAGTCGTAACGCATCTCAGACCATGCCGCCGGCCACGGCCGGGAGGATCGTGACGTTGTCGCCGTCGGCGAGCTTGGTGGAGATGCCCTCCAGGAAGCGGACGTCCTCGTCGTTGAGGTAGACGTTCACGAAGCGGCGCAGCTGCTCGCCGTCGACCAGGCGCTCGCGGATTCCGGTGTGCCGGCTCTCCAGGTCGGTGAAGAGGTCGGCGAGGGTGTCTCCGCTGCCCTCGACGGCCTTCTGGCCGTCGGTGTAGGTGCGCAGGATGGTCGGGATTCGGACCTCGATGGCCATGGGGGTGCTCCTGTGGGAGTGCGGTGGCGGATGCGGTGCGTCCCGGGTGCACGGGTCGGCAGGCCGGGAGGGCGTCGGGTGACGCGGGAGGTGCGGGTGGCGCGGGACGTGCGCCCGTACGGGCCGGGTCAGGCGCCGGCGCAGCGCGGACAGATGGCGCTGGAAAGGCGGCACAGGTCCACGTGCAGCCGTGCGGCTCCGCAGCCGAACGCGCCGAGCAGCGCGGAGGCGGAGCGACGCGTGGCGAGCGGAGCGAGCAGCAGCATGCCCGGCCTCTTCTTCTCGCTCACGTCGTGGTCAACCATGCGGTCATCGTAGCGATTCCCGGTCCGGGTATTGGAACCTTGTCCCATGATGCGGACGATCCGTGTACGACAGGTGGGACGCGCTCAGGAGTACGCCGCCACGACCTCGACCTCT
The DNA here is from genome assembly GCF_043199295.1 of Streptomyces sp. NPDC048612. Taxonomy (NCBI): domain Bacteria; kingdom Bacillati; phylum Actinomycetota; class Actinomycetes; order Kitasatosporales; family Streptomycetaceae; genus Streptomyces; species Streptomyces sp. NPDC048612. Next base: position 30,681 of record NZ_JBICVV010000017.1, on the reverse strand, counting down.
TCCTCCGTGACCTCGCCGTTCACGATCCGGAACGAGCGGAACTGGAAGGGCCCGGCGTCGTCCGTGTCGGCGGTGGATACCAGGACATAGTGGGCGTCCGGCTCGTTCGCGTAGGAGAGGTCGGTGCGCGAGGGGTAGGCCTCGGTGGCGGTGTGCGAGTGGTAGATGATCACCGGCTCCTCGTCCCGGTCGTCCATTTCGCGGTAGAGCTTGAGCAGGTCGGAGGAGTCGAACTCGTAGAAGGTGGGCGAGCGGGCGGCGTTCAGCATCGGGATGAACCGCTCGGGGCGTCCGCTGCCGGCCGGGCCCGCGACCACGCCGCAGGCCTCGTCGGGGTGGTCCTGGCGGGCGTGCTCGACGATCTGGTCGAAGAGGGCCTTGGTGAGGGTCAGCATGGCGCCAAGAATAGCCAGCAGGCCGGCACGTACCGAAGAGTGGTACGTACCGGCCCGCATGCTGGACAGTCGGGCGCTTCCGCCGACCGTACGGGGCTGCCTCAGCCCTGGGCGTCCTTGCCGGCGGCCTCCCGCGGGGCCGTGCCGGCCGCCAGGAGTGCCGCGTCCCGCCGCTTGATGCAGAGGTAGCCGACGCCCAGGATGAGCGCCCACACGGGGGCCGCGTAGAGCGAGATCCGGGCGTCCTTGTCGACGCCCATCATCACGATCACCATGCCGATGAAGGCCAGCGCGAAGACCGAGGTGTAGGGGCTGCCGGGGGCCTTGAACTCGGACTGCGGCAGCTCGCCGCGGTTCGCCTTGGCGCGGTAGCGCAGCTGCGAGGCCAGGATGACGATCCACGCCCACATACCGGAGATGGTCGCGAAGGAGACGACGTAGTTGAACGCCTCGCCGGGCCACTGGTAGTTGATGTAGACGCCGAACAGCATCATGCCGACCGAGACGCCGGTGCCCCAGGTGGGCAGGCCGTTCTTGCTGAGCTTGGTGAAGAACTTCGGCCCCTGGCCGTTGAGCGCGAGGTCGCGCAGCATCCGGCCGGTGGAGTACATGCCGGAGTTCGCCGAGGAGAGCGCGGCGGTCAGCACGACGAAGTTGACGATGCCCGCACCGGCCGGCAGGCCGATCTGCTGGAAGGCGGCGACGAACGGGCTGACGCCCGGCTTGAACGCGGTCCAGCTGACCACGGACAGGATGATGATCAGCGCACCGATGTAGAAGAGGCCGATCCGCCACGGCACGGTGTTGATCGCCTTGGGCAGGACCTTCTTGGGGTCGGTCGCCTCGCCCGCGGTGACGCCGACGAGCTCGACGGCGAGGAAGGCGAACATCACGATCTGCAGCGTCATCAGCGTGCCGCCGATGCCCTTGGGGAAGAAGCCGCCGTCGGACCACAGGAGGGTGAAGGAGGCGGTGTCACCGGCGTCGGAGAAGCCGAGGGTGATCACGCCGAGGCCGATCAGGATCATGCCGATGATCGCGGTGACCTTGACCATCGAGAACCAGAATTCCAGCTCACCGAAGATCTTCACGGAGATCAGGTTGATACCGAAGAGCGCGCACGTGAAGACGAGCGCCGAGGCCCATTGCGGTATGCCCTTGTTCCAGTACTGCACATAGGTGGCGGCGGCGGTCACTTCCGTGATGCCGGTGACGACCCAGAACAGCCAGTACGTCCAGCCGGTCACGAAGCCGATGAACGGGCCGAGGAATTCGCGTCCGTACTCCGAGAAGGAGCCGGAAACGGGCCGGTACATGAGCAGTTCGCCCAGGGCCCGCATGATGAAGAAGATGACGAGACCGACGATGGCGTAGGCGAGGACGATGCTCGGCCCGGCCATCGAGATCGCCTTGCCCGCCCCGAGGAACAGGCCGGTACCGATGGCGCCGCCGATGGCGATCATCTGGATCTGACGGTTCCCCAGGCCCCGCTGGTAACCCTCTTCGGGGTCCGTCCCGGCCCCGTTGCCGTCGTGCTGCTTGTCGACCTGCACAGAGGTCATGTGTGGTGCGCCTTTCTCCATTCCGACCCGGTCTGTCCGGATCGGGTCCCGATCCCCCGGATGGAGTCCTGCACGCCGACGGTCGGTCGGCTAGCGCTCCCGCAGCGACAGGGGTGGCGTCGCTCACGGCAGGTCGTGAACATTTAACACGCGCCACTGAAGATCGACTAGAGATGGCGTGAACCGAACCACAAGGAAAACAGGACAAGTTCCGCGAAAGACAGCAGAACGCGGCGCGGCGGTGACGCGATCGTTATCCGGATCTGAGCGTCCGCTGAGCGAACACCCGGCGAACTTCCGGAGTATTGCCCCCGTATTTCAGCCCATCAAGGACTCGACGAGCGTCTCCTGAAGCCCGCCGAGCCAGAGATACGCCATCACCATCGGCTTGCGGGGGTCGCTGTCCGGCAAACCCAGCAGCGCGCCACCGTCCTCCTCGTCGGTCACTTCAAGCCGCGTACCGATGGCCAGCCTGAGGTCATTGAGAGCCCCCAGCCACTGCCGGCACTCGGCGGGCTTCAGCCGCAGCTCCGCGCTGCCGCCCTCGGGCGCCAGGGTGTCCAGCGCGCGGATCAGTGCCAGGGCGTCCTCGCGCTTGCGGGAGCGCAGGTCGTTCTCGGTGTAGCGGCGGAACTCGGCGGAGGCGGCGCGGACGTCGTCGTCGGGGACGAGGTCGGGCCCGCCGTAGGCGTCGGGGAAGAGGCGGGCCAGGACCGGGTCGGCGGGCGGCTCGCTGGGGCCGTCGTTGAAGACCGACGCCAGCAGGTCGTCGCTCTCGCTCTCCCCGGGCTCCTCGCCCGGCCCGATCAGCTCCATCAGCTGGACCGCGAGGCTGCGCAGGATGGAGATCTCGACCTCGTCGAGCGGGACGGCGGCACCGCCGCCGGGCAGCGGCGCGAAGTGCCCGCTCATCGTCGGTCCTGCTGCAGCGTCGCCCACAGGCCGTAGCCGTGCATCGCCTGCACGTCGCGTTCCATTTCCTCGCGGCTGCCGCTGGAGACCACGGCGCGGCCCTTGTGATGGACGTCGAGCATCAACTGGTGCGCCTTGTCCTTGGAGTAGCCGAAGTACGACTGGAAGACGTAGGAGACATAGCTCATGAGGTTGACCGGGTCGTTGTGGACGATCGTGACCCACGGGACGTCGGGCTCGGGGACCTCGAAGGGAGCCTCGCTCGACTCGGGACGTTCGATCTCGACCGGGACACTGAGCGTGCAGCGATGCGGCCGGAGCGTGGTCGTGGGTGACGGGTGGGCGCTCACAGGCCCCATGCTGCCACCCGGGGGCGGGCGACGCACAAATGCCCCTCGCGCGGGCCGCGTCGGCGAGCCGCCGCACAAGGCCGCGGGAGGGCTTTTGTAGCTCCCGGAGCACTATCGTCAGAGTGACGAGTAATGGGGGTAGCATCTCTCCCATGAACACAGCAGACCTGGGGCTGCCGGTGGCCGTGCCGTCGACTGCGCTCTTCACCGACCAGTACGAACTCACCATGCTGCAGGCCGCGTTGCGGTCCGGCACCGCGGACCGGCGCTCGGTCTTCGAGGTCTTCACCCGCCGCCTGCCCGAGGGCCGCCGCTACGGCGTGGTGGGCGGCACCGGCCGGGTCCTGGACGCGGTGGAGAACTTCCACTTCGACGAGACCATCCTCGGTTTCCTGCGCGACCGCGGCATCCTCGACGAGCGGACCCTGGAGTGGCTGGCCGACTACCGCTTCCGCGGCGACATCTGGGGCTACCCCGAGGGCGAGGTCTACTTCCCCGGCTCCCCGGTGATGCGGGTCGAGGGCACCTTCGCCGAGGCGGTGCTCCTGGAGACGGTGATCCTCTCGATCCTCAACCACGACTCCGCGGTGGCCGCCGCGGCCTCCCGGATGTCGGTGGCGGCCGGCGACCGCCCGCTGATGGAGATGGGCGCCCGCCGCACCCATGAGCTGGCGGCGGTCGCCGCGTCCCGCGCGGCCTACCTCGGGGGCTTCCACACCACCTCCGACCTGGCGGCCGGCTTCCGCTACAACATCCCCACCGTCGGCACCAGCGCCCACGCCTTCACCCTGCTCCACGACACCGAGCGGGACGCCTTCACCGCGCAGGTCGACACCCTCGGCAGCGGGACCACCCTGCTGGTGGACACCTTCGACGTCGCCGAGGCGGTGCGCGCGGCCGTGGAGGTGGCCGGCCCGGGGCTCGGCGCCGTCCGGATCGACTCCGGCGACCTGCTGCTGATCGCCCACCGGGTGCGGGCGCAGCTGGACGAGCTGGGCGCCCGGCAGACCAGGATCGTGGTCACCAGCGACCTGGACGAGTACGCCATCGCCTCGCTGGCCGCCGCCCCGGTGGACGCGTACGGCGTCGGCACCCAGCTGGTGACCGGCAGCGGGCACCCGACCTGCTCGATGGTCTACAAGCTGGTCGCCCGCGCCGACAGCGAGGAGCCCGGCGCGCCGCTGCGGCCGGTCGCGAAGAAGTCGATGGGCGCCAAGACCTCGCTCGGCGGCCGCAAGTGGGCGGCGCGCCGGGTGGACGCGGACGGCGTCGCCGAGGCGGAGGTCATCGGCACCGGGCCGGTGCCCGCCGGGCTGGCCGACCGGCAGCTGCTGGTGCCGCTGGTGAGCGCCGGGAAGGTGGTGGCCCGCGAGCCGCTGGACGCGGCCCGCGACCGGCACATCGCCGCCCGCGCCGGGCTGCCGCTGTCGGCGACCCAGCTCTCCCGCGGCGAGGCCGTGCTGCCCACCGAGTACGTCTGACCGGGCGGCGCCGGCCGGGGCGCGGGGTGCCGGGCGGCGGCCGCCGTACGCCGTGCCCGGAATCGCGCGCCGCGGCGGGCTCCGCCCCACTCCCGCAAACCCCGTCGAGTGGCTACCCTCGGTCACACCACCGCTCGCGCCGCTCACCGATTCCCAGCCGGAAGGCACGCACCATGCACCGGGCATTGATCGTCGTTGACGTGCAGAACGACTTCTGCGAGGGCGGCAGCCTCGCGGTGGCGGGAGGTGCGGATGTCGCGGCGGCCATCACCGATCTGGTGGGCCAGGCGGCCGGCAGCTGCTACCGCTACGTCGTGGCCACCCGGGATCACCACATCGACCCCGGCGACCACTTCTCCGACACCCCGGACTACGAGCACTCCTGGCCGGTGCACTGTGTGGCCGGCACGGAGGGCAGCGGCTTCCACCCCAATTTCGCCCCGGCGCTCGCCTCCGGCGCCATCGACGCAGTCTTCGACAAGGGCGCCCACACCGCCGCGTACAGCGGTTTCGAGGGCGCCGACGAGAACGGCGTCCCGCTGGCGGACTGGCTGCGCGCGCACTCCGTCAGCGAGGTCGACGTGGTCGGTATCGCCACCGACCACTGCGTACGCGCCACCGCCCTGGACGCGCTCGGCGCCGGGCTGCGCACCCATGTCCTGCTGGACCTGACCGCCGGGGTGGCCGCGCACAGCACCGAGCGGGCGCTGGAGGAGCTGCGCGCGGCGGGCGCCGAGCTGACCGGCAAGCCGGTGCTCATCGGCGGCTGACGGCCCTCTCAGGCGGCCGGGCGCTCGCCCCCCTCGTCCGGCCCGGCCTGCGCCGCCCGGCGGGCCGGCTGGGGCCGCAGCAGCGCCCGTATCGGGTGCCAGGACTCGGTGTCGTCGTCCGGGGCCTCGCGCCAGACCAGCCCGTCGGGGTGGTGCAGCACGGCGGTGACCTCGTCGGGTGTGGGCGGCTCGGTGTTGCCGCGCAGGTAGACGGACCGCAGACCGAGGTTGCGCAGCCTGGTCAGGGCGCGCTGGCGGTTCACGGCATGGACCAGGACCCGGACCCGGCAACCGCAGTCGTACAGGCCGGCCCGTGCGCCGTGCGGCGGCCTGGGCAGCGAGAGGGCGACCACCACGCTTCCGCCTGGAAGCCTGATGAATCCACCACCGGACATCGTCATATCTCCCCCGTGAGACTTCTCGTCAACAAGGTCTGTAGAACGCATCTAAACGCGAATCGGCCGCCGCCCGCTAGGGGGCGACGGCCGAACAGCATCTGACCTGCGGATTTACCTTTTACTTACCCGCAGCGCCGATCTTGAGCAGCACCGTGGAGCCGTCCTTGGCCTCCTTGGTGATCTTGATCCGGGTGTTGGTGTCAGGAACGATCACACCGCCGGTCGGGTTCGTCTTGTCGTAGTAGACGCCGTTCCGGTCGTCGAAGAGCGTCACGCCCTTCTTCGAGGCGATCTTCACCTGCTTGCCGTCACGGTGCAGCGTGAGGGCGTCGGTCCGGAAGCGGGTGAAGGTCGAGTCGTAGGACTGGAAGCGGTTGCGCATCAGCTTGCCGTCCGCCCAGTGCTCGGCCTTGGGGTGCGCGTCGACCGGCAGGATCTGCCCGTGGCCCGGGTGCAGGCCGACGTTGTTGTCCGCCTGCGAGGTGTCCCACAGCCAGATCAGCACACCGTTCTGGTACGGGAAGTGCTCCACCCAGTCCGGCTTGGCGGTGGTCCAGCCGAAGTTGTACGGGCCGGCCTTGAGGGTCTTGTCGTACGACACGTACTGGCGGTTCTCGGCGATGTAGTACTGCGGGTAGTCCTTGGTGAAGGACGCGCCGATGCGCGAGAAGCCCTTGCTGGTCCAGCCGTTGTCGCCGCCCTCGGCGTTGTCGGTGAACAGCGGCTTGCCGTCGGCGACCACGCTGACCGCGTCGGCCGCGAAGCCCTTCTGGGCCGCGCCGCCGTCCGTCTGGTAGCGGAAGCGCAGGTCGATCTTCTTGCCCGCGTAGGCGTCCAGCGGGTAGACGAGGTCCTGGTAGGCGGACACGGTGCCGGTCAGGGCGGGCTTGTCGCTGCCGTCGCGCGGGATGGCCTTGCCGCCCGCGGTGCCGTCCAGGGCCGTCCAGTTGGCGCCGCCGTCGGTGGAGACCTCGGCGTAGGCGTAGTCGTAGTCCTTCTCGATGTCCCACCAGCCCTTGAGCGTCAGCGACGCCTTGGCCTTGCCGGTGAGGTCCACCGGCCGGGACAGGGTGTTCTTGAGGTCGTCACCCATGCCGCTCCACCACTGCTTGGAGCCTTCCGCGGGCGGGACGATCTCGGTCTTGACCGCCTTGGCAGGCAGCTCGACGACCACGGCCTGCTTGTTCTTCGTGTTGTACTCGGCGACACCCAGCTTGTGGGTGGACTTCTTCGCGGCCTTGGCCTTGCCGTAGTTGAGCCAGCCCAGCTGGAGCTTGTCCCAGGCGCTCATGTCGCCGGGCAGGTCGCCGATGCTGTTCTTGCCGGTGCCGAGCCAGGAGCCGCCCGACATCAGCGACCAGAAGTCCACCGAGGACTCGCCGGTGCCGCTGGTGTCGTACTCGTCCGGCAGGCCCAGGTCGTGACCGTACTCGTGGGCGAAGACGCCGAGTCCGCCGTTCTCCGGCTGCATGGTGTAGTCGCCGACCCAGATCCCGGTGTCGCCGATCTGGGCGCCGCCCGCCTTGTTCGCACCGGGGCCGGTCTTGCCGGCGTCGGTGCCGTAGGCGTACCAGCGGTGCGCCCAGATGGCGTTGGTCTTCTGGACACCGCCGCCCGCGGACTCGTCCTCGCCGGCGTGCACGATCTGGAAGTGGTCGATGTAGCCGTCGGGCTCGTTGAAGTTGCCGTCGCCGTCGTGGTCGTAGCGGTCCCACCGGTCGTACTTGGCGAGGTCCGCCTTGATCTGCGCGTCGGTGCGGCCGGCGGCCTTCTGGTTCTTGGCCCACTGGTTGACGCCGTCGCGGATCAGGTCCCAGGCGCTGGCGCAGTTGGTCTGGCCGCAGTAGTTGGAGCCGTAGCGGGCCTCGTTGTAGTCGACCTTGACCCAGTCGGAGACCTCGCCCTCGACCGAGTAACGGCCCGAGGACTGCTTCTCGTAGTACTTGGCCAGCGACTGCTTCTTCTTGTCGTGCGAGAAGTAGAGGTCCTGGAAGTGCTTCCGGTTGAAGTCCTTCTGCCAGGCCGTGCTGTTGTCCTTGGCACGGTCCGGCTCGGCTATCCGGTTGTGCGCCGGGCCCGGGTCGCCGCCGTACTTCTTCACCGGGGGCTTGGGGCCGTCGCCGTCCGGGTCGTACATCGTGGTGTCGTCGACCTTGTCGCCGAAGTCCACGAGGACGGTGAAGATCCGGTCGGTCTTCTGCCGGGCCAGCTCGACGTACTTGCTCTTGGCGAGCTTGACGACCCGGGAGCCGTTCCGCTCGGTCGCCTTGGCCTCACCCGAGATGACCTGCTGGAGCGCTTCCTTGCGCTCGGCCGCCTCCCGGTCGCTGAACGGCCCCTTGAGGTCGTGGTCCACGGCCCGCTCGGGAGCCGGGTCGTGCTGCCCGCCGACCGGTGACGGCCCCTGCGCGTCGGCCGTCGCCACCCCCGAGGACAAAGCGGCCGCCCCGATCGCGGCGATTGCCGTGGCCAGGGCGGCCGGTCTGAACACCCGTCGTCTGTCTCTCACTTGGCGCTGTCCTCCCCATCGAACCGGTCACTGTTCGAGGGCATTCGACCGGAAGTACGATGAAAAAGACAGATCTTGACTTGGGCACGTCAGCGAAGTACGTTACTCGGTCCGCGAGTTGCGGCTATCGGACGCCGCCGTCCAGGGCCGTGCCGGGCGCCGGATCACGGGCAGCGGCCCGGTGTATATGCCCGCCGGGCATGCGCCCCTGCCCCCAGCAGCCAGGACGCCCCGCCCTCCGGGCAGCCGCCGCGGCCTCGTGCGCCCCCGTGCCCCGAACCGTGGGTCAGGTCACGCTTACTTGGCGTTCCGCTCGGGCAAAAAGGACCGTAGTCTCCTTTCCCGGCACGCCCTGACCAAGCCCCCTGCCGACCCCCGAGGACGGATTCCGCCATGCCTCGTCCGACCGCCGCACAGCTCGTCTACGGTTCGGCCACCGTCTTTCTCTCCACCCTCGCGATGCTGCTGCTCTCCCAGACGGAGACCGGCATCGGGGTCGCGGTCATCGCCCTCGCCGGACTCGGCCTCGGGCTGCTGGTCGCCATGACGGTGCCGATGCCCGGGGCGTCGCGGGTGGTCCGCCGGCATGTCGTACGGACCGAACCCTCCGCCGCGCCCGCCCCGTTGCGGGCTCCGGAACCGGCCGGGCGCCCCCGGGCCGCCGCCGCGCCGCACCGCCTGAGCGGCCTCACCGCCGGCGCCGGTGAGGCCCGCCTCGGCGAACACTCACACTGAGCCGGTACGCGGCCCCGTCTCCGTGGACACCACCACGGTCTTCGCGGCCTTGTCGTGCAGACACTGCTGGTACGGCTTGTCCCAGGTACACCACAGGACGTTGATCAGCCAGAAGATGAAACCGCAGCAGGGCACGATCTCCGGGAGCGAATAGACCGCGGCGCGGACCCAGCCCGGCTGGCCGTGCGGGATCGAGCCGTCCGAGAGCATCGCCACCCGGATCTTCATCGCCATCTTGCCGACGGTCTGGCCGCGGCTGCTGAGCATCAGCCCCTCGTAGACCAGATACACCAGCAGGGTCACGCCCGAGACCGTCGACTGCCGGCCGGCCATGTCGCCGTCGGTGCTGAAGAAGTCCACCCCGCCGACGATCAGGGTCATGATCAGCCAGACCGGCACCCCGACGATGATCGCGTCGATGATGCGCGCCACCAGCCGGCGGCCGCGGTTCGCCAGCGGCGGCATCCCGGCCAGCGGATCGGGCGCCCCGTACTGGCCGCCGTAGGGATCACCGGCATACGGGCCGGCGCCGTACGGGCCCCCGGCGGGCGGCGTGGTGCCACCCGGCGGCGGCGTTCCGCCCGGGGGCGGTCCCCCGCCCTCGGCACCGCCCCAGCCGCCGCCCCCGGTACCGCTGCCGTGCGGGGCGTTGTTGCGGGGCGCACCGTTCTCGCGGGGCGCGCCGTTCGCGGGGGCGTCGCCCGCCGGGGGCTCCTGCGGCTTCTGGAACGGGTCGTTCTCCGGCGGCTCACCGGGGCCGGGCCGGGGCTGGTCGGTACTCATGGCCCGAGTCGACCCCTTGTCGCGGCCCGCCGCATCCGGCGAGGTCCGTTCGGGGGAACGGATACCGCCACGGCGGTACGGCCCGCGGTACGGCCCGCCGGTGTGCCGCCGCCGGTCAGCCGGCCGCGACGAAGGTCCGGGCCAGCTTGTCGTGCCAGCACTGGCGCCACGGCCGGTCGAACAGGCACCAGACGACGTTCAGCACCCCGACGGCGAGGACGCCGAGGACGCTGTAGAGGAACCAGCGCTTGAGCGCGGCGCCGAGGGTCGGGGTGTCATGGCTCTCGATGTCGAGGACCCGTACGCCGCACAGCTTCTTGCCCAGGGTGCGGCCCCACTTGAGGGTCGGCAGCGCCTCGTAGAGCGCGCCGCCGAGCAGCAGGACGGCCAGGATCGTGGCGAAGACCGGGGTGGTGGTGCCGTCGAGCAGATAGACCGTCACCTGGCGGCCGGACTGCTTGGCCGCCTCGACCTTGGCGTCGAGGTGGTCGGTGACCGTGCCCCACAGGGGGACGGCGGCCGCGGCGGTGAGCGCGCCCAGCACCAGGGTGTCGATCAGCCGGGCCGCGAACCGGCGGCCGAGACCGGCCGGGTGGCCCTGTGCGGCCTGTGCCATGGCCGCGAAGGGGTCACTGGCGGTCGGCGGCTTCCAGGGGAGGACCCCGTCGGCGTCGGCGCCCTGCGGGCCGGGCCGGGCCGGTGCGGCACCGCCCTGCGGCGGCACCCCGGCGGCGGGGGCGGACGCCTGCGGGGCGGGCTGCGGCGGCACCGGGGCCTGCGGCGCGTGCTGCTGCGGTGCCGGGCTCCGGGGCGCCGGGCCCGGCTGGGCCGCCGCCTGCGGGGCGGGGCTCTGCGGGGCCGGAGCCTGCGGCGCCTGGTTCTGCGGGGTCTGGCTCTGCAGGGTCTGGCTCTGCGGCCGGTCGCCGCCGGACGGCAGCGACTGCGGGGCGCTCTCCTCGGCGGGGGCGGACGGGGTACGGCCACCGCCGGCGACCCGGATCGCCATCGTCTCGTTGCCCTTGGCGGGCTTGCCGCCCTCGGGCCGTACCGCGCGGATCGCGGTGGTGCCCTGGTCTCCGGAGCCGCGGCGGGCGGCCGGGTTCACCGCGCGGATGGCGACCGTCCCGTCGCCGGTGGCCCGCCCCGTGGACGGGGCCGCGCCGGTGCCCTCACCGGCTCCGGCCTCCGCGCCCCGCTCCTCGCGCTGCGGCGGGACCGCGCCCCAGGACGCGGCCCCCGACGGTGTGCCGGCCGGGGCCTGGTCCGGCGCACCCCAGGAGACGGACTCCCCGCCGAACCCGCTCTGCCGGGAGGCATCGGCCTGCCAAGAGGCGGCCGACTCGGGGCCGGTGCCGTGCAGCCGGGCCGGGTCGTCCCAGCTCGCGACGGGCGGGACGGCGGCCTCGCCGCCCTGGCGCACGGCGGGCACCGCGGAGCCGCCGGCCGCCTCCTCCTCGTCGAAGAACACCGGTCCGGTCTCCTCGACTGCGGGGGCGGTACCGGGCGGCGGGGCGGGCATCGCCTCGCCGTCGGCCGGGGCGGGCCGGCTGGTGCCCGGCACCCACGCGGCGCCGTTCCAGTACCGGATGTAGCCGGGAATGGACGGGTCCGGGTAGAAGCCTGGCGTGGGGCTACCGCCGGCGGTTCCTGAGGTAGGGGCGCTCATCCGAAGTCCCGTATCTGTACTCGGCCTGGTGGGTGTGGGGTGCAGTCTGCCGCAACGCGGCGTCCACATCTATCAGACCCCGGGTTCCCGGGTGCCCGTGCCCGCCGACGACCACCTGGAAGAGGCGCGGGAAAAAAGTTGTACGAAGTCGTGTAAGAGTCCGGCCGTCGGCGGCTCTCTCTGTGCGCGGGGCCGGTACCGGGGCCCGCAGGGAACGAGGAGAGGCGGACCCCATGCACACCGTGGTGGAACGAGAGCTGGAGCTGGGCCTGGTCCTGTCGCCGGAGCGCAGCGTTCCGGTACCGGCCCGGCTGAGGTACGGGACGGACGACCCGTACGCCGTCCACGTCACCTTTCACATCGGTTCGGACTCCCCCGTCAGCTGGACGTTCGCCAGGGAGCTGCTCGTCGAGGGGGTGTTCCGGCCGTGCGGCGACGGTGATGTGCGGGCGTGGCCGGCGAAGCGGGACGGCCGCAGCCTGGTGTGCATAGCGCTGGACTCGCCGGACGGGCGGGCCCTGCTGGAGGCGCCGGCCGCGGCGGTCTCGGCCTGGCTGGAGCGCACCCTGAGAGTGGTGCCGCCGGGGTCCGAGCGGGGGCACCTGGGCCTCGACAAAGGGCTGAGCGACCTGTTCGCGATGGCGTCCGGGGACGAGCTGCGGCCGGGCGTCCCGCGGCCGGTGGACGAGTCCCCGGAGGCCGGGGCGTAGCGGGTGACGGACCGGGCCCGTGGGGGACGGGCCCGTACCGCACGGTGCCGCCTCAGCCCCGGTAGGCCTCCAGCAGCCGCAGCCACACCTCGCTGATCGTGGGGTAGGAGGGCACCGCGTGCCACAGGCGCTCGACGGGGACCTCGCCGGCCACCGCGACCGTCGCGGAGTGCAGCAGCTCGCCGACGCCGGCTCCGACGAAAGTGGCGCCGAGCAGCACCTCACGGTCCAGGTCGACGACCATCCGGGCCCGGCCGCGGTAGCCGTCCGCGTACAGCGACGCCCCGGCCACCGCCGCCAGGTCCTGGTCGACCACCCGGATGCGGTAGCCGGCCTTCTCGGCCGCGGCGGCGGTCAGGCCCACCGAGGCGGCCTCCGGGTCGCTGAAGACGACCTGCGGGACGGCGCGGGTGTCCGCGGTGGCGGCGTGCGCGCCCCAGGGGTCGGACTCCAGGATCGGGACGCCGCGGGCGCGCGCGGCGATCGCGGCGCCGGAGATCCTGGCCTGGTACTTGCCCTGGTGGGTGAGGAGCGCGCGGTGGTTGACGTCGCCGACGCCGTAGAGCCAGCCGCCGGGCACCCCCTTCACCCGGCAGCTGTCGTCGACGTCCAGCCAGGAGCCGGGCGTCAGGCCGACCGTCTCCAGGCCGATGTCCTCGGTGCGCGGGGCCCGGCCGGTGGCGATCAGGAGTTCATCGGCGACGATCTCGTCGCCGGAGTCCAGCAGGACGGTGGCCGGGCCGCCGGGGGCCTCCCGGCGTACCTCGCGCACCTCGACGCCGGTCCGCAGGAAGACGCCCGCCTCGGCGAGCGACTCCGCGACCAGGTGCCCGGCGAACGGCTCCATCCGGGGCAGCAGCCCGTCGCCGCGGACCAGCAGCGTCACGGACGCGCCCAGGGCCCGCCAGGCGGTGGCCATCTCGACGCCGACCACACCGCCGCCGACCACCACGAGACGGCCCGGCACGCTCTTGGCGCTGGTCGCGTCGCGGCTGGTCCAGGGCCGGGCGGCGGCGAGCCCGGGGACACCGGGCAGCACCGCGCGGCTGCCGGTGCACACCGCGACCGCGTGCCGGGCGGTGAGCACCCGGCCGCCGTCGACGACCACCCGCCGGGGCCCGGCGAGCCGCCCCTGACCGCGCACCAGGTCGATGCCGGCCGAGTCCAGCCAGCGGACCTGCCCGTCGTCCTTCCAGTAGGACGTGATGGCGTCCCGGTGGGCGAGTACGGCCGGCGCGTCCAGGGCGACATCGGCGGCGTCCTGGAGGCCGGGCACCCGGCGGGACTCGGAGCGGGCGGTGACCGGGCGCAGCAGGGCCTTGCTGGGCATGCACGCCCAGTAGGAGCATTCGCCGCCGACCAGTTCGCTCTCCACGAGCACCGCGCTCAGCCCGGCGGCGTGCGCCCGGTCGGCGACGTTCTCCCCGGTCGGTCCCGCTCCCAGCACGATGACGTCGTACGCCTCGTCAGCGGCTTCGGTGGCTGCCATCGGCTCTCACTTCCTGCGGGGCATGAGGGGGCTCCGGGCCCGGCGGGTCCTTCTGGCCATCCTCAGCCCAACGGGCCGTCAGCGCATCCGGCGTTCGACCGCTTCCTTGGCCTCGGCGAGTCCGGAGCCGGTCGCCTCGCGGTGCACCTTGATCGCCTGGATCGTCCTGCCCTGGGCCAGCAGCTGGTCGATCTCGGCCATCCGGGCGTCCTCCGGCTGCTCGACGCCGGCCTGGGCCAGCAGCAGGTCCACCTTGCGGTCCAGCTGCCGGAGCCGGCGCTCCAGCGTCCTGGCGCGGCGGTCGGAGGCGGCGACCAGCATGATGACGGCCAGCACGAGAACGGTGATGACGACGGGGAGCACGGATTCCATGGCGGTCACCCTACGAGGCGGCGGCGCGTGCCATGAACACGGCAGTCGCGGCCGGGCCGTGCAGGGTGCCGCGGACGGCCGGAGCGCCGTCCGTGAGGATCTCGCACTCGGCGTAGGCGTCCGGCCCGTCGAGGGTCAGGGTGAGCATCGGCATGGCCCCCACCCCGCGCGCGTCGGTCACCGCGAACCACGGCAACTCCGGCCGGGTGACCTGCTCTTCGCTGCCGGAGTCCCCCGGTGCCTGGACGGCGTAGGTGATGTCGTCGACGCCCCGGCCGGTCACCCGGAAGGTCACCATGCCCTCGCCGGGTCGGTGCGGATCGTTGATCGTCATGGGGGCAGTCAACCCTCCCGGCCCCCGCCGTGTACATCCGGGTGGCGGCGGCCGGGGGCGCGGGGTCAGGGCAGGTGCCAGATCTGGGTGGTGACGAGGAAGAAGACCGCGGCCCAGAACACCATCACCCCGGTGACGAGGCCGAGTCCGAGGAGGCGGGTCCGGCCGGGCGGTGCGTCCGGGGGCGGCCGCAGCCACCGTTTGAGCAGCGGGTTCACATAGAACGGCATGGTCAGGAAGCTCATGATGAAGCTGGAGAGCAGGTTGCCGATGAGCAGGTTCAGCCAGAGCGGCAGGTGCGCCGGTGACAGGGCGAGCGTCAGCAGCACCACGGTCGGGTAGAGGCCGACCCAGACCGCGACGGAGGTCTTGGTCTCCGACGGCGGCGGCGCCTGCCGGCCGTTCTCCTCGAAGGCGAACCAGCTGCCGAAGGAGTTGTCGATGGTGCGCATGCGGAAGTCGTGGAACTTCGCGCCCTCCTTGAGGACTTCCTGCCGTCTGCCCGAGGTCAGCCAGGCGTCGAGGTGCTCGGCGCTGTCGAAGCGGTAGAGGGTGGTCCATTCGTCCTGGAGCCCCTCGACGGGGCGGAACAGTTCGGTGCCGCGGAAGCCCTCGAAGGTGCTCTCCTGCTCGGTCATGTGGCGCTGCCAGGCGAGGAAGGCGTCGACGTGGTCCGGGTGGACGCGGTGGGTGACCACCACGGTCACCAGCGGGTCCGGCGGCTGGGTGCCGCCGCTGAGCACCTGCTGGGTGGCGGGGCCGTCGAGGTAGGCGCGGCCGCGGTTGAGGAAGCTCTGCCGGGTGGCGCTGTTGATCCACGCCTGGAGGTGGGCGATCGAGTCGAACCGGTAGACGACCACCCAGTCGGGCTGCACGGGCGTGGGCGGGGAGATCTCGGCGCCGAGGAAGCCGGTGTAGGCGGCGGCAGCGGCGTTGACCTCCTCCTGCCAGGAGTGGAACTCCCGCTCCTGGCCGGCCCGGACCTTCTGCCCGATGATGACCGTGGCCCCGGCGCCCGCCGGCTGTGCGGTGGTCATGTGCGCGGTCCCGTCGTCACCGCGGCGCTCGCGCCGATCTGCCGGTAGATGCGTTCCGGGGTGAGGGGCAGGTCACGGAAGCGGACGCCGGTGGCGTCGTGGAGCGCGTTCGCCAGCGCGGGGGCCACCGGGTTGATGCAGCACTCCGCGATCCCCTTCGACCGCAGGGGCCCGACGGAGTCCGCCGAGTCCACCAGGAGCACCTCCGTGCGGGGGATGTCGGCGTAGGTGGGGAGGCGGTAGTTGCGGAAGTCCGGGTTGGCCATGACACCGTCCGCGTCGACGTGGTGGTGCTCGGTCAGGACGAAGCCGAGGCCCTGGGCGACCCCGCCCTCGACCTGCCCCCGGACCTGCGCGGGGTTGATGACCACCGCGGCGTCGGTCGCCTGGACGCTGTGGAGGACGCGGATCTCGCCGGTCACCGGATGGACGGCGATCCGGAAGCCCTGCGCGTTGGAGGTGACGCTGCGGGGCGAGCCGTACGCCTTGCGGGCGGCGGAGAAGCGGATGCCGCGCGCGCGGGCCGCCGCCACCAGTTCCGCCAGCGACACCCGCCGGTCACCGCAGACGACCCCCTCGTCGTCCATCGAGCAGAGCACGAGATGGACGCCGGTGTGCGCGGCGGCGAACTCCAGGATGCGGTCGCGTACGGCGCCCGCCGCGCGGAGCACGGCATTGCCCGCCACGAAGAGGCCCGCGCTGGCGAAGGCGCCGGTGTCGAATCCGGTGCGGTCGGTGTCGGACTGCACCAGGCGGATGCGCGCCGGGGTGGTGCCCAGCTGCTGGGCCGCGAGCTGGACGTGCGCGGTCGAGGTGCCCTCGCCGAACTCGACGGTGCCGACGGCGAGTTCGTAGACCAGGTCGTCGCCCAGCGTGACCCAGGCCTCGGAGAGGTGCTCGGTGGGCGGCGCGGTCTCGTGCAGGGAAGCGGCCACCCCGGCCCCGACCAGCCACCCGGGGCCGGGCGGCGGTGTGTCGGCGGTACGGGCCATGGCCTCGTCCACCAGGTCGAGGCACGCGCCGAGGCCGTCCTCGGTGAACACCACGTCGTCGGGGCCCTCTTCCATGGCGCGGAGCGGATCGCCCGGCCGCACGATGTTGCGCCGGCGCAGCGCGAGCGGGTCCAGGTGCAGGGCGCGGGCCAGTTCGTCCATGGCCGACTCGACGGCGTAGGCGGGCTGGGTCATGCCGTAGCCGCGCAGGGCCCCGCTCGGCACGGTGTTGGTGTAGACGGAGTACGCGTCGTACTTCTTGTTGGGGCAGCGGTAGATCATCACGGCGGCGCCGCCCGCGAAGAGCGTCTCGCCGGCGTGGTTGCCGTAGGCGCCGGTGTTCGACACATTGCGGATCTGCATCGCGGTGAGCGTGCCGTCCGCCTTGGCGCCGAGCTTCACGGTGAGGGTCATGGGGTGGCGTGGCGAGGCGGTGGTGAACTCCTCCTCGCGGGTGTACTCGAAGCTGACCGGCCGTCCGGTGTCCAGGGTGGCGAGCGCGGCCAGGTCCTCCGAGATCACTTCCTGCTTGCCGCCGAAGCCGCCGCCCACGCGGGTGCAGAACACCCGCAGCTGGTCCGGGCGCAGCGCGAACAGATAGGCCAGCTTGACCTTGGCGATCGACGGGGACTGCGAGCTGGTGCGGACGTGGAGGCGGCCCTCGTCCATCCAGGCGATCGAGCCGTGGGTCTCCAGATGCGCGTGCTGCACCCGCGGCGAGAAGTAGGTGCCCTCGTGGATCACCTCGGCCTCGGCGAATCCCGCGTCGACGTCGCCGAGGTGCGAGTGGATCTCCACCAGGGTGTTGCGGATGGGGTCGCGGACGAACGGGTCGTGCGCACCGTGCAGTTGTGGCGCCCCGTCGGCCCGCGCCTCCTCGGGGTCGAGGACCGCGGGCAGCACCTCGTACTCCACGGCCACCTGGCGGCAGCCCTCCTCCGCCGCCCCGACCGAGTCGGCGAGGACCGCGGCGACGCGCTGGCCGGCGAAGCGGACGGTGCGGTCGAGGACGTAGGTGTCGTCCGGGTCCACCAGGTGGTCGGTGTGGATCGCCGTGGTGAAGCGCCGGCGCGGGACGTCCTCCCAGGTGTAGACGCGGTGCACCCCGGGCACGGCGAGGGCGGCGGTCTTGTCGACCGAGACGATCCGGGCGTGGGCGTGGGGGGAGTGCAGCACCTTGAGGTGCAGCATGCCGTCGAGGTGGGTGTCCATGGTGAACTCGGCGCGGCCGGTGACCACCTCGTCGGCCGCCGGCGCGCCGACGCTCGTCCCGACGGCCTTCCCGGGCGCGGCCTCCGCGACCCCGGCCACTCCGTGCACGGCGTCCTCGATCGCCCGGTAGCCGGTGCAGCGGCACAGGTTCCCCTTCAGCGCCCGGGGCAGGTCCGCCTTCTGGGCCTCGCTGAAGGTCGCCGAGGTCATGATCATCCCCGCGGTGCAGAACCCGCACTGGAAGCCGGGGGCGTCGCGGAACCGGCGCTGCACCGGATGCAGCCTCCCGGGCGCCCCGAGCCCTTCGACCGTCGTCACCTCGTGGCCGTCCGCCCGGAAGGCGGGGGTGATGCAGCTGTGCACCGGATCGCCGTCCAGCCAGACCGTGCAGGCGCCGCAGTCGCCCGCGTCGCAGCCCTTCTTGACGCCGTAGTGGCCGAGCGTGCGGAGGAAGGTGCGCAGACACTGCCCGGGGGCCGGTTCCTCCGCGAAGCGCTCGCCGTTCACGTGATACGTCATGCCGGGCCCCCCACGAGGAGTTCGTGACGGATCTCTTCGGCGAAGTGCCGGGTCAGATGGCGGCGGTGGTCCGGGGTCCCGTTGGGGTCGTCGAACCAGATGTCGGCGGGCAGGGCGTCGAGGCGCTGCCGCAGCGTCCGGGCGCCGGGCACCTCGTCGAAGGCCATCCGTACCGGCCGGGTGGTGCCGGCGGTGACGGTGAGCAGCAGGTCGTGGGTGCCCGGCGTCTGCGTGCCGATGAGGAAGACCGTCGAACGGCCGAGCCGGGTCAGGGAGAAGCGGCGGTGTGCGGTGCGCTTGCGCAGGGCGGGTGCCGGGATGTCGATGCGCCGCAGGACTTCCCCGAAGCCGAGCACGTTCTCGTGGTTGCCGGTCACGAAGTCGAGCGCGTCGACGGTGCGCGAGGTCCCGTCGGTGCCCCACAGTTCGTACCGGGCCTCCAGGGCGACCGTCAGCGTGATCATGGGGCCGGCCGGCAGGGACATACAGATGTTGCCGCCGACCGTCGCCGCGTTCCAGACCTTGAACGAGGACAGGAACGCCTCGCAGCTCGCCGCGAACAGAGCGCCCGCGCGCCATTCCTGCGGCGGGGTACAGCCGTACAGCTCGCGGACGGTACAGGTCGCGCCGATGCCGAGCCCCGCCTCCCCCGGGACGAGGGAGTCCCAGCGCAGCGCCGTCAGGTCGATCAGCCGCCGCAGGTCCGGCTGCGGTACGGAGTACAGCCAGGTGCCGCCGGCGAGCCAGGCGTCGCCCGCGCGCCAGTCCGCGCCCGGCCGTCCGGGCGGGCGCCGGACGACTTCGGTGATGGTGTTGAGGTCCATGGGAACGGATCTCCCTCACGACGGCGATCGTGCGCGCGGGGAACGCCGTGATCCCGAACGGCGGAATCCCTGGGGGCCGCTGGTGGCCGGACTTCTCGCGGAAGGAGCCGGAAGGCGCGGATATCCGTGTTCAGGATAGGCAGAAGGGTCCGCCTCCGCCCTTTCTGCGCACCCGCGTCAGGACGGGTAAAATCCGGCCTCGCACCGGCAGCGGGAACTCCGGTCCCCGGTGCGTCAGAAGAGCTTTCCGGGGTTGAGAATGCCCAGCGGGTCGAAGACGTCCTTGATGCCGCGCTGCAACTCCAGCCCCACCGGCCCCAGTTCGCGGGCCAGCCACTCCTTCTTGAGGACGCCGACCCCGTGCTCCCCGGTGATGGTGCCGCCCAGCCGCAGGCCGAGCGCCATGATGTCGTCGAAGGACTCCCGGGCCCGGCGGGACTCGTCCGGGTCGGCGGCGTCGAAGCAGACCGTGGGGTGGGTGTTGCCGTCCCCGGCGTGGGCGCAGACGCCGATGGTGAGGCCGTACTTCCCGGCGATGGCGGCGGTGCCGTCCAGCATCTCGGCGAGCCGGGAGCGCGGTACGCACACATCGTCGATCATCGTGGCGGACTTGACCCGCTCCAGCGCGGTGAGGGTCAGCCGGCGGGCCTGGAGCAGCAGATCGGACTCGGCGGCGGTCTCGGCGGGCACCACCTCGGTGGCTCCGGCCGCGGTGCACAGCTTGCCGACGGCGGCGAGGTCGGCGGCCGGGTCGGGGGTGTCGAAGGCGGCCAGCAGCAGCGCCTCGGTGCTGTCGGGGAGGCCCATCTGCGCCATGTCGTTGACCGCGCGGATGCTCGTACGGTCCATCAGCTCCAGCAGCGAGGGGGCGTGGCCGCGGGCCATGATCTCGCAGACCGCCTCGCAGGCGGCGGCGGTGGACGGGAACTCGGCGGCCAGCACGAGCTGCTGCGGCGGCTCCGGCCGGAGCGCGAGGACGGCGCGGACGACGATGCCCAGGCTTCCCTCGGAGCCGACGAACAGCCGGGTGAGGTCGTAGCCGGCGACGCCTTTGGCGGTGCGCCGGCCGGTCGTCAGCAGCCGCCCGTCGGCGAGGACCACGTCCAGGCCGAGCACGTACTCGGCGGTGACGCCGTACTTGACGCAGCACAGGCCGCCGGAGGCGGTGCCGATGTTCCCGCCGATGGAGCACTCCTCCCAACTGGAGGGATCGGGCGGGTAGTAGAGCCCGTGCTCGTTCACCGCGCGGGACAGCACGGCGTTGACGACGCCCGGTTCGACCACCGCGATCCGGTCGACGGGGTTGATCTCGATGATCCGGTCCATCTTGACCAGCGACAGCACGAGGCAGCCGTCGGAGGCGTTGGCGGCGCCTGACAGCCCCGTACGCGCCCCCTGCGGGACGACCGGCACCCGCAGCTCGGTGGCCGTCCGCATGACGTGCTGGACCTGCTCGACGGTCCGCGGCAGCACGACCACGGCGGGCGTCCCCGCCTCGCAGAAGCTCGCCATGTCGTTGGCGTAGGAGCCGGTGACGTCGGGGTCGGTGAGGATCGCTTCCTCCGGGAGCCCGGCGCGCAGACGTGCGATGAGGTCCATACCCTCAGCCTCGCACCCGGGGGCCGTCCACGGAAGATCGTGTACGGCCCCCGGGCCCGTCGGGCGCACCGGACGCGGGCGCCCCGGCCCGCCGGACGGCTCAGAGGTTGCCGCGCCGCTCCTGCTCCCGCTCGATGGCCTCGAAGAGCGCCTTGAAGTTGCCCTTGCCGAAGCCCATGGAGCCGTGCCGCTCGATCATCTCGAAGAACACCGTCGGCCGGTCCTGGACCGGCTTGGTGAAGATCTGCAGCAGGTAGCCGTCCTCGTCGCGGTCGACGAGGATCTTCAGCTCACGGAGCGTCTCGACGGGCACCCGGGTCTCGCCGGCCCACTCGCCGAGGGTGTCGTAGTAGGAGTCGGGGGTGTCCAGGAATTCCACCCCGGAGGCCCGCATCGCCCGGACGCTGGCGACGATGTCGTTGGTGGCCAGCGCGATGTGCTGGACGCCGGGGCCGCCGAAGAACTCCAGGTACTCGTCGATCTGCGACTTCTTCTTCGCGATCGCGGGCTCGTTGATCGGGAACTTGACCTTGAGCGTGCCGTCGGCGACGACCTTCGACATCAGCGCGCTGTATTCGGTGGCGATGTCGTCGCCCACGAACTCCTTCATGTTGGTGAAGCCCATGACCTTGTTGTAGAAGGCCACCCACTCGTTCATCTTGCCGAGTTCGACGTTGCCGACGCAGTGGTCGATGGCCTGGAAGCGCCGCGGGCCGGTCTCCACCAGGGGCTCGACGGCGGCGTAGCCCGGCAGGTAGGGGCCGTCGTAGCCGGAGCGCTCGACGAGGGTGTGCCGGGTCTTGCCGTACGTGGCGATGGCCGCCAGGACGACGGTCCCGTGCTCGTCCGTGAGCTCGTAGGGCTTCTCCAGCCCGGTGGCGCCCTGGGCGACGGCGTGCTCGTAGGCGGCGCGGGCGTCCGGGACCTCGATGGCGAGGTCGATGACGCCGTCGCCGTGGGCCGCGACATGGTCGGCGAGGAAGCGGCCCCACTCGGTGGTGGGCTTGATGACGGAGGTGAACACGAACCGGGCGCCGCCGGACTCCAGCACATAACTCGCGGTCTCCCGGCTGCCGTTCTCCGGACCGGAGTAGGCGACGCGCTTCATGCCGAAGGCGGTCGAGTAGTAGTGCGCGGCCTGCTTGGCGTTCCCGACGGCGAAGACGACCGCGTCCATCCCCTTGACCGGGAAGGGGTCCGCCTGCCGGGCCGTGCCGGGGGTGGTGGGCTGAGGGTGCATCGTGGTGTCTGCCATGGCCGCAGAGTCTCGCCGATCCACAAGGTGCGCAATAGTTCGCGAATCCTCTGGGCATTCTGCATAGCGAGACGGCGTCCGCGCCGGGCTATCTGTACATGATGACCATCGAAAGGGACGGCACGGACCATGGCGATCGATCATTTGGACGGGGCGCTGCTGGAGCTGCTCGCCGAGGAGCCGCGGATCGGCGTCCTGGAGGCGTCCCGGCGGCTGGGCGTGGCCCGCGGCACGGTGCAGGCCCGGCTCGACCGGCTTCAGTCGAATGGAGTGATCCGGGGCTTCGGGCCGGAGGTGGACCCGGCGGCGCTCGGCTATCCCGTGACCGCTTTTGCCACGCTGGAGATCAAACAGGGTCAAGGGAATGACGTACGCGCCCACTTGACGACCGTTCCCGAGGTGTTGGAACTGCATACAACGACGGGACACGGGGACATGCTGTGCAGGCTCGTCGCCCGGTCCAACGCCGATCTTCAGCGCGTGATCGACCGGGTTGTGGGCTTTGATGGGATCGTGCGGGCCTCGACGGCAATCGTGATGGAAAATCCGGTTCCGTTGCGGATCATCCCGCTGGTGAAACAGGCATCGGGAGACTGAACCGAGGAGACCGAGTGAGCTTCTGGGAATACGTCGTGACCCGGCACGCCCAGCTGCTGACGGATACGTATCAGCACGCCAGTGCGGTCTTCCAGTGCATGGTGCTCGCCACCCTGCTGGGAGTCCTCATCGCCGTGGTGACCTATCGCAGCGAGTGGGCCGGCAATCTCGCCACCGTCTCGACCGCCACCATCCTGACCATCCCGTCCCTGGCCCTGATCGGTCTGCTGATCCCGATCGTCGGCCTGGGCGTCCCCCCGACGGTGATCGCCCTGACGCTGTACGGACTGCTGCCGGTGGTCCGGAACGCCATCGTCGGGCTGCGCGGGGTGGACCCGGACCTGGTCGACGCGGCCACCGGCATCGGGATGTCCCGCACCGCCCGGCTCTTCCGCGTCGAACTGCCGCTGGCCTGGCCGCCCATCCTCACCGGCATCCGGGTCGCCACCCAGATGCTGATGGGCATCGCCGCCATCGCCGCCTTCGCCTCCGGCCCCGGCCTGGGCAACGAGATCTTCCGCGGGATCGCCTCGCTGGGCAGCGCCAACTCCCTCAACCAGGTGCTCTCCGGCACCCTCGGGATCGCCATCCTCGCTCTTCTCTTCGACGCCGCGTACGTCCTCATCGGACGCCTGACCATCTCCAGGGGGATTCGTGCCTGAGACGACAGAGACCGCCCCGGACTCCGGGGCCAGAATCCATCTGGAGAACCTGACGAAGGTCTACCCGGGGAGCGCCGCCCCCGCGGTGGACAACGTCAACCTGGAGATCAAGGCCGGCGAGACCGTGATCTTCGTGGGGCCCTCCGGCTGCGGCAAGTCCACCTGTCTGAAGATGATCAACCGGCTGATCGAGCCGACCTCCGGACGCATCCGCATCGGCGACGAGGACGTCACCGACATGGACCCGGTCAGGCTGCGCCGCAAGGTGGGCTACGCCATCCAGGCCTCCGGCCTCTTCCCGCACATGACGGTCGCCCAGAACATCGCCCTGGTCCCGAAGATGACCGGCTGGTCCAAGAGCCGGGTGGCGGGCCGGGTCGAGGAGATGCTCGACCTGGTCGGCCTGGACCCGCGGGAGTTCCACGGCCGCTATCCGCGCCAGCTCTCCGGCGGCCAGCAGCAGCGCGTCGGGGTGGCCCGCGCGCTCGCCGCCGACCCGCCGGTGCTGCTGATGGACGAGCCGTTCGGCGCCGTCGACCCGATCACCCGCGACCACCTCCAGGACGAGCTGATCCGGCTCCAGCACGAGCTGCACAAGACCATCTGCTTCGTCACCCACGACTTCGACGAGGCGATCAAGCTCGGCGACCGCATCGCGGTACTCCGCGAGCAGTCGCACATCGCCCAGTTCGACACCCCCGAGGCCATCCTCACCAACCCGTCCGACGACTTCGTCTCCGGCTTCGTGGGCGCCGGGGCGGCCCTCAAGCGGCTCAACCTCACCCGCGTACGGGACGTGGCCATCGTCGACTTCCCCACCGCCGGCCTCGACGACCCCCTGGAAGCCATCTTCGACCGGCTGCGCTCCGGCTCCCACAACGAGTTGCTGCTGCTGGACCGCAACCACCGCCCGTACAAGTGGCTGCGCCGCGGCGACCTGGCACGGGCCAGGGAGTCGCTGGCCCGGGCCGGCACCCTGGTGGCCGACACCGTGACCCGGGACGCGACGCTGCGCGACGCCCTGGAGGCGGTGCTCACCGACAACGCGGGCCGGGTCGCGGTCACCGGGCGGCGCGGCGAGTACATCGGCGTGGTCGACATGGAGACGCTGATGAACAACGTCCACGAGCTGCTGGAGGCCGACCGCCTCGAAGCGATCGAGCACCAGCACCAGCTCCAGGAACAGCGCGCCCACCGGACCCAGTTGGAGCAGGAGGGCCTGGCCGGGGCGGGCGGCGACGGGGCCGGACCGGGAGGCAAGGCATGAGCCCCCGCGACGGGAGCGGCGGCGACAGCCCGCGCCCGGCCGGGCGGCACCCGAGCGACCACGAGGCCCTCGCCTTCAAGGACGAGGTCGAGATGGCGCAGCGGGAGCTGGCCTCCGGCGAGGCTCCGGTCGTGTCCCCGCCCTCCGGCGCGCGCCGGATCAGCTGGCAGAAGTGGACCTTCATGCCGGCCTTCCTGGTGGCCGCGCTGCTCGCCACCTGGCTGTGGTTCCGCGGCGCCCGGCTGGACTCCATCGCCCACCAGGCGGTGGACAACGGCAAGGTGTGGATCGCGCTGCGGCAGCACATCCAGCTCACCGCGATCTCCACCTTCTTCGTGCTGATCATCGCGATCCCGCTGGGCATCGCGCTGACCCGGTCCAGGCTGCGCCGGGCCACCCCGTTCGCGATGGCCTTCGCCAACCTCGGGCAGGCGGTGCCGGCCCTGGGTCTGCTGATCCTGCTGGTGATCTGGCTGGGCATCGGCGCCCGGTCGGCGATCGTCGGCATGGTCATCTACGCCGTGCTGCCGGTGCTCGCCAACACCATCGCCGGACTGCGCGGCATCGACCCGACGCTGACCGAGGCGGCCCGCGGCATCGGCATGTCCCCCACGGGTGTGCTGACCCAGGTCGAGCTGCCGCTGGCGGTCCCGCTGATCCTGGCCGGGGTCCGTACCGCGCTGGTGCTGAACGTCGGCACCGCGACGCTGGCGACCTTCGGCGGGGGCGGCGGCCTCGGCGACCTGATCTCGGCGGGGATCGTCACCCAGCGGATGCCCGTCCTCATCCTCGGGTCGGTGCTGACCGTGGCGCTCGCCCTGCTGGTGGAGTGGCTGGCCTCGCTGGCCGAACTGCTGCTCCGCCCCCGTGGCCTGGAGGTGACGGCATGACCGGGCACCCGCGCCGGACCGGCCGCCGCCCCGCACCCCGCCGGACCGCCCGGCTCGCCGTCGCCCTGCTCACCGCCGCCGTCCTCGGCGGCTGCGGCCTGGTCAGCGGCAGCGCGATGACCGACGACGTACGGCCGGGCCCGAAGGCGGGCTACCAGGGCCGTCCGCTCACCGGGGCGCAGCTCACCGTGACCTCGAAGGAGTTCACCGAGCAGATCATCCTCGGCCAGATGATGGGCCTCGTCTTCGAGGCGGCCGGCGCCAAGGTCATCGACAAGACCAGCATCCAGGGCTCGATCGGCGCCCGGGAGGCCGTCAAGTCCGGCACGGCGGACGCCGCGTACGAGTACACCGGCACCGGCTGGATCACCTACCTCGGCCACACCAAGCCGATCGTCGACCCCCAGGAGCAGTGGAAGGCGGTCCGCGACGAGGACGCGAAGAACGGCATCGTCTGGCTGCCGGCCTCCCGGCTGAACAACACCTACGCGCTGGCGCTGAACTCCGCGAACTACAAGAAGCTGGCGGTGCGCGACCTCTCGGACGTCGCGGCGCTGTCCCGCAGGAAGCCCGGCGCCGTGACGATGTGCGTGGAGAACGAGTTCGCCACC
Source organism: Streptomyces sp. NPDC048612 (assembly GCF_043199295.1). Classification (NCBI taxonomy): domain Bacteria; kingdom Bacillati; phylum Actinomycetota; class Actinomycetes; order Kitasatosporales; family Streptomycetaceae; genus Streptomyces; species Streptomyces sp. NPDC048612. The sequence continues at coordinate 4,750 of NZ_JBICVV010000017.1, read as the reverse complement.
CGCAACGACGGGCTGCCCGGCATGGCGCGGGCGTACGGCATGAACGTGCCCTCCGCCAACGTCCGCAAGATGACCGGCGGTGTCGTCTACACCGAGACCGAGAAGGGCACCTGCGCGTTCGGTGAGGTCTTCACCACCGACGGCCGGATCAAGGCGATGCATCTGCACGTCCTCGCCGACGACAAGCACTTCTTCCCCAACTACAACGTCGCGCCCGAGATCAACGCCAAGGCCCTGAAGAAGTACCCGGCGATCGCCGAGGTGCTGGCCCCGGTCACCAAGGCGCTCGACAACACCGTCGCCCAGGAACTGAACCGCAAGGTCGACGTGGACGGCGAGGACCCGCACGAGGTCGCCAAGAACTGGCTGATCCAGGAGGGCTTCATCAAGGAGGCGTGACGGCGGCGCCCGCTTCCGGGGCCGCCCGCGCCGGGCCGCCGCCCGCCGCCTCAGCAGCTGGGGACCGCACCCCCGGTGCGCAGCGCCTTCAGGGCGTCCACCGCGCCGTCGAGGGTGCTGACCGGGATCAGCCGCAGCCCCTTCGGCAGCTCCGCCCGCGCGTCGGCGCACTCCTTGCGCGGCACCAGGAAGACGGTGGCACCGTCCCGCTTCGCGGCCTGCGTCTTCAGCGGGACGCCGCCCACCGCGCCGACCTTGCCGCCGGCCGTGATGGTGCCGGTGCCGGCGATGGTGCGCCCGCCGGTCAGGTCGTGGCCCGCGCCGTCACCGTCCAGCTTGTCGACGATGCCCAGGGCGAACATCAGCCCGGCGCTCGGCCCGCCGACGTCCGCGAGGCTCAGCTTGACCTCGATGTCCTTGGCCGACCTGCCGACCTGCCCGAGGGCCGCGCTGGTGGCCGTGTCCTGGGACTCCCGCATCTGCTGCGCGTTGTGCTCGGCGATCTCCTCGGTGTTCTCGCCCACCGGGTAGACCGCCTCCCGCGGCATCACGGCCTCGTCCGTACGGAACCAGCCCGAGACCAGGTCCGGCAGATGGACGGCGGCGTCCGGGCCGGTCGCCACGATCGAGGTCATCCGCAGCTGCCCGCTGGTCTTGCGGGTCCCGGCGCCGGAGATGGTGATCACCGGCTTGCCCTTGTCGGCACCGAGGACGTTCGCCGTCATGCCCGGATAGGCGAGCGAGTACGGCAGCGGGGCGAAGACCGCGGTGACGAGGAGGCCGAGGACGAGGGCGGTGCAGACCGCCAGGGCGCGGGTGCGTGCAGACACCCCGCCACCCTAATTGACCCCCGCCCCACCAGGGTCTTACGGCGCTGCCACCTCACGACACGGCCACCGCCCCTTCACACCCCGTGGCCCCGGCCGCACCCCGGCACTCAGCGGAGCGCCTCGGACACCTCCCGGGCCGCGTCGACCACCCGCGGTCCGATCCGCTCGGAGACGGTGTCGGCGAGCATCACCACGCCCACACTCCCCTCGATACCGCTCACCCCGAGCAACGGGGCCGCCGCACCGCTCGCACCGGCCTCCAGCTCCCCGTGCGTCAGCGCCAGCCCGGCGTCCTGGATACGGCCCTGCCGGGCCTTGAGGATGGCCCGCCCGGCGGCTCCCCGGTCCAGCGGATGACGGAAACCGGCCCGGTAGGCCACGTGGTAGTCGGTCCAGGTCGGCTCCACCACGGCGACCGCCAGCGCCTCCGTGCCGTCGACGAGGGTGAGGTGCGCGGTGGCCCCGACGTCCTCGGCGAGCGACCGCAGCGCGGGCAGGGCGGCCTCGCGGACCAGCGGATGCACCTGACGGCCCAGGCGCAGCACCCCCAGGCCGACCCGGGCCCGGCCGCCGATGTCGCGGCGCACCAGGGCGTGCTGCTCCAGCGTGGCCAGGAGGCGGTAGACCACGGTGCGGTTGACGCCGAGCTTGTGGGACAGCTCGGTGACGGTCAGCCCGTGATCGGTGTCGGCGAGGAGTTTGAGGACACGCAGTCCCCGGTCGAGTGTCTGGGAGGTCTCTGCGGTCACGACGCCCTCCTGGGTGAGTGGCGGCCCTCGGGCGCGACGCGCTGCGGTACCGGAGGCAGCGCGCGCTAGAGGCCGCCGGCCGCATGGCACCGGCTGCGCTCCGCGGCGGCGCTGCCACGGGGCGTGTGCGTGACCGGGACAGTAGCGAGCCGGTTCGGTGAGCGGAAGAGTCCGTCCAGAATCCGGTCGCCGGCGCCCGCAATATCCCAGTACGTCCACCCAGAACGCCCCGTTATGTTCCGTGTGGTGTTTCAGGGAGGGCCGGCACGTTATCCGGGGGTGACGGAAACCGGCAGATCCGGCACACCGCCCCACCGCCCCACCGCCCCACCGCCCGCGGAAACGGCGAAGGGCGGCACACCGTCCCCACGGCACACCGCCCCACCGGGCTCCGGGCGGGCTCACCGCATCCGCGTCGCCCACTCCCGGACCTTCTTGATCCGCTCGGTCAGCTGCCCGGCGGTGGCCTCCGCGCTCGGCGGTCCGCCGCACACCCGCCGCAGCTCGGTGTGGATCACCCCGTGCGGCTTCCCGCTCTGGTGCACATACGCGCCGACCAGCGTGTTCAGCTGCTTCCGCAGCTCCAGCAGCTCCTTGTGCGTGACCACCGGACGCCGCTCGGCCGGCAGCTCCAGCAGGTCGGCCTCCTCGTCCGGCCGCTTCTTGCTGTGCGCGATCTGCCGGGCCTGCCGCTTCTGCAACAGCATCTGCACCTGATCGGGCTCCAGCAGCCCGGGGATGCCGAGGTAGTCCTGCTCCTCCTCGCTGCCCGCGTGCGCCTGCATACCGAACTCGGCGCCGTCGTAGAGCACCCGGTCGAAGACCGCCTCCGACTCCAGCGCCTCGAACGAGAACTGCTCCTGCTCGCCGGTGTCCTCGTCCTGCTCCTTGTTCGCCTCGTCCATCTCCTTCTCGGACTCGGCGTACGGATCTTCCTCCCCGTCCTTCTTCGGCTTGTCGAGCACATGATCGCGCTCGACCTCCATCTCATTGGCGAAGCCGAGCAGGTTCGGGACGGTGGGCAGGAAGACCGAGGCGGTCTCACCGCGCTTACGGGAGCGCACGAACCGCCCCACGGCCTGCGCGAAGAACAGCGGCGTCGAGATCGTGGTCGCGTACACCCCGACCGCCAGCCGCGGCACGTCCACCCCCTCGGACACCATCCGGACCGCGACCATCCAGCGGTCCTGGGAGTGCGAGAAGTCGTCGATGCGCTGCGAGGCCCCGGAGTCGTCGGACAGCACCAGGGTGGCGCCCTCCCCCGTGATCTCCCGGATCAGCTTGGCGTACGCCCGCGCCTGCTCCTGGTCGGAGGCGATCACCAGCGCCCCCGCGTCCGGAATGGCCTTACGGACCTCGCTCAGCCGCCGGTCGGCGGCGCGCAGCACGTTCGGCATCCAGTCGCCGCGCGGGTCCAGCGCCGTCCGCCACGCCTGCGACACCGCGTCCTTGGTCATCGGCTCGCCGAGCCGCGCCGCGATCTCGTCCCCCGCCTTCGTCCGCCAGCGCATGTTGCCGCTGTACGAGAGGAAGATGACCGGCCGGACCACGCCGTCGCCCAGCGCGTTCCCGTAGCCGTAGGTGTAGTCGGCCGAGGAACGCCGGATGCCGTCGTTCCCCTCCTCGTACGTCACGAACGGGATCGGGTTGGTGTCCGACCGGAACGGCGTACCGGTCAGCGCCAGCCGCCGGGTCGCCGGCTCGAACGCCTCCAGACACGCCTCGCCCCACGACTTGGAGTCACCGGCGTGATGGATCTCGTCGAGGATCACCAGCGTCTTGCGCTGCTCGATCCGGTTGCGGTGCAGCATCGGCCGGACGCCCACACCGGCGTAGGTGACCGCGACCCCGTGGTACTCGCGGCCCAGCGGCCCCGCGCTGTACTCCGGGTCCAGCTTGATCCCCAGCCGGGCGGCCGCCTCCGCCCACTGCTTCTTCAGATGCTCGGTCGGTGCGACGACCGTCACCTGCTGCACCACGTGGTGGTGCAGCAGCCACGAGGCGAGCGTGAGCGCGAAGGTCGTCTTGCCGGCGCCCGGCGTCGCCACGGCGAGGAAGTCTCTCGGCTGCGCCTCGATGTAGCGGTCCATGGCCGCCTGCTGCCAGGCACGCAGCTTGTTCGCGGTACCCCAAGGGGCCCGCCCCGGAAACGCCGGGGAGAGGTGATGGTTATTGGTGGCGCTGGTGGTGGTAGTCACGGTCTCCGTCGGCTGAACTCGGCGATCGGCAACCGCGCCACCCTATCGCTGCGCTTGGCCTGCCTCCCACGTAGTCCGTGTTCCCGCCGCGGGGGGCTCCGTCACGGCTCCGCTGCGCGGGGCTTGGGCGCGGGTGATGCTTGTGCGTTCCTCGCCGTTGCGCCTGCGGCGGGCCGGTCCGCTGCGCGGGGCTGTCGGGGTGCGGTGACGGGCCTCCGGGGCCTGGTGTGTGGACTGCTTCGCTTTACGTCCACACACCAGGCCCCTCCGGCCCGTCCCCTCCCGTGGGGGGATGGGGAAAACGGTGGGTGGGGGCTTATGCTGCTGGTCCTGTGCGGCTCGGCGAGATCGTGGAAATGCCCTTGGGCAGCGCCCGCCCCCACTCACCTGTACTCACTCCCCCAACGGGAGGGGACGGGCCGGAGGGGCAGGGTTTCCGGACGTAAAGCGAAGCAGTCCGGAAACCCTGCCCCGGAGGCCCGTCACCGCACCCGACACCCACCCGCCCGCCGCAGGCGCAACGGCGGAGCCACCCGCAAACACCACCCCCGCCCACGCCCCGCGCCGCGGACCC